>JAFRBD010000150.1 GCA_017405065.1 Ruminococcus sp.
ACCATGCCCTCCTGTATCCAGTCTGATAGAGCGTCGATAATCAGCATAGGAGATCCTTAGCTGAACAGACTTGACAGAATCGGACTGCGAGTTTCGCCAACGTCGGCGATACCGCCGCCGGCCATGAGCTGCTTCATACCCTGCGATTTCGCACCGGGATTATCGTTACCGTAGCCTTCGAGAAGATTGACAACGCCCCATGCGCCAAGACCGGCGCCGAGTGCGATAACAAGTATTTTCAGAGTGTCGATAGCGCTCGAAAAGAATGACATTTAATTCCCCCTAATAGAACCCTTAAAAATGATGTTTCTGTTGTGAAGTTTGTCATTGTCCGCAAGCAACACGATAATCGCCTGTTGATAATCTGTTAATACCCCTTAGATCGTACAACGGCGATTTGCCATAAAAATATGTCATTGACTGAAAATTGAGCGGAAATTGACAAAAAGTATTCCTGAAAACAGGAAAGCCGCTGCCTTGTCAACAGCGGTACGCATTAGGTTTCTATTTTATTTGCTTAGGGAGAATCCCTGATCTTCAAATAGTAAAAATATACCTCCTGAACCTTACCCTGAATAGTGCGCCAATTCCTCGGCGCTGATTTCATAGTTGATGAACGCTTCATCCTTATCCGGCTTGAAGCGTGTAGATAGAAAATCCTCTATATTAAATTTGTTTTTCGGATCATAGTCCGAAAGATATTTGTAGTTGGGGTGCTTGGTGATGTCATACTTCTTTGACAAGAAGGGACGAACACCCCTGATCTGCAATAAGCACTTGCCGCCGTCCATCACGGCGATCTCGTCCATCGACATCAGATCCTTGCCGAGCTTCTGATAGTTCTGTCCGTGACTCTCCTGATTGCCCTTTGTGACAGTCTCATTATACAAGTCTATCGTCTCCTTACCTAAGAGGGAGTTCCAGCTTTTCAGCGTGGTTTCTTCCTTGCCGCCGAGAAATAATGAGCTGTCACAATTACCTATAATGGTATCAGCATTATCCTTATACAGCGCTTTTAGCTGAGACTGCGCCTGCAATACAAGACACGCGGAGATCTCACGAGATCGGATGGTAGCCATCAGCCTTTCGAGATTCGGTATCTGACCGATATTCGCCGCCTCGTCAATCAGACAGCGCACATGGACCGGCAGACGACCGCCGTACTTGTCATCGGCACGTTCGCAAAGTCTGTTGAATAGGATCGAATAGATCAAGCTGATCAAAAAGGCGAAGGTACCGTCGGTATCTGACATGATCAGAAACAACGCCGTCCGCTCGTCGCCGAGCTTATCCAGCTCCAACTCGTCGTACATGGTGATCTCTCTGACTTCCTTAATATCGAAGGGAGCCAGACGCGACGCGCAGGAGATCAGGATTGACTTCTCTGTTTTGCCCGCCGCCAACTTGTATTTCTTATACTGCCTGAGAGCAAAATGATCGGGATCTTTCTTTTCGAGGGCGTCAAACAGAAGGTCAACAGCGTTCTTGAAATTCTCGTCATCCTCGCGGACTTCCATAGCGTTGAGCATTTCTACGAGCGTAGCGAAGTTCTGTTCCTCGGTCGGCGCTTCATAGTAGATATACCCGATCAGCGCAGTATAGAGCAGGGTTTCGGCTTTCATCCAAAAATCGTCGCCTGCTTTGCCTTCGCCTTTGGTGTTGGCGATAAGGGTAGTGACGATCTTCAATATATCCTTTTCAGAGTGGATATAGGCAAAAGGATTGAAGTGCATAGACTTAGAAAAGTTGATCGTGTTGAACACCCTGATCTTATAAGGCTCACGGACGATTTTTCCTCTTTTATCCCTAATGACATTACCTTCTTTGTCCCGCTTCGGCACGCCGCGCTGTAACATCTTACCGCACTCGATCAGCACCGTTCCTTTCGGATCGGTCACAACGTAGGAGCTGTGCATTTGCATGAGATTCGGCTTGATAAAGAACCGCGTCTTACCGGAACCTGATCCGCCTACCACCAGCACATTCTTGTTTCTCGCGTAGGTAGGATTCTTCGGTCTGCCGGACATCATCAGTCCTTCGGTCTGTGTGAGAATGATGTTATCCCACGGATCAGCGGACATATACGGGGCAATATCCTTCTTATTGCCCCAACGAGCGCTGCCGTACTCGACGTTCTTCCGGTACTTCTTCGCGTTCTTGCTTTTGACATATACGACAAGCCGGACAATAGCGGCGCCGGCAATACCGATCAAGAGGTCAAGCCACGCGAAAGGAAAGAAGTGACCGAAGGCAGATGAAAAGCCCTGACTGAGCCCCAGCATTTTAGCGGAGGCGTCAACCCCGGGCGCAAGGCGGATCGCCTCGCCGAGCTTTGCAAATATCCATACAAAGATCAGATACGGCAAATGCGGTATAACATATCTCTTGATAATATCGTTCTTGCTCAGCGTTCGGGTCCTCCATGCTCCTTATTGCGAACACGATCCTTGCCGATGGACTGCACAAGCTCCTTGAATTTGCGGAGTTGAGCGACAAGCGAAGGCTTCTTAGAACGATTGAGGTCCTTATTGGTGTATTCCTGAAAAGCGGCGGTCAAAGCGTCCGCCTGATTTGCTTTGAAGAATACAGTCCAGCGAGGCGGTTTTGAACCGACCTCTTTTTCTATATGATACCTTATCCGATACTTTCGGGCGTAACGTTCAAAGGAACGCAGCCGCCCTGAGACCTCAATCGTATTCATCCCGCCGTCACCCTGCGAGAGCCGTTTCAGACTGTTGCGACCGACCTTTGATGAATGACGCTGCTGTTGCATTTTCTGCAACGCCGCCGTCATAGCCGCTTTCAGTACACGTCCCGACAACTTTGCCGCCTGAACGGTGATCGATACGGTTCTCTGATCGATTTCTTCCTGCAAATAATACCCCCTTATATAAAATCTGTGCAAAAGAAAAACTCTGAAAGGATTTCTCCGATCAGAGTTTTTCTGAAATATATGATTTGCATTACTTGGTCTGCATACAACTGTTGACCCACTCGATGAAGTTGGTCGTACTATCGCCGGTACGTTCGGCTTCGGTATGACCCTGACCCCATACGGTCTCAAAGTCTACATCTTTGACGCCCTCATAGCTCTCGAGAGCCAGCGCCAGATTGACTTCGGTAGTCAAGGATGTATCGCTTTGCTCGATACCGGTGCGGATGCGCCAGTATTTTGCCACGTTGGATGTACCGTAGCCGCCCTGACTCTTTAGCAGATAATAGAGCGGTGTGTACATATTCACACGTTGCTCGGCGGTATAACCGACAGAATCTGTCTTGCTGAGATCCTCACTGTAGGAGGACGCATACTCGCTTTTCAGCTCCGTAAGGATTGAGGATAGCGTGCTGTCAAAATGCGCGCCGTTACCATCGCCGTAGCCAAAGAGTGTGTTTTCTCCCTGGCCCGCGTCAAGCTGATCAAATGCTCCGAGATTCTTAGAAGCGTTTTTGCAAGCCTTTACAAACGCTTCAACGCTTGTGATCGTCGCTTTGTTTGTACTTGCGTCATAGGTGATCCATTCGCCGTTCGCATTTAACGCGTCGATGTAATCCTGTGCGGTCTCGTAAGTGCCGGAGGTACTGACGCCGCTTGATGAAGTATCGTTGCGGGTGATCTGATCGACATTCTCAATAGACGTTGCTTCTTCGGAGCTGTTACCGCCGTCAGGCTTGGAACCCGAAGGGGGATCACCCGAGGGAGCACCGTCGGGCTTTTCGCCACTCGGCATACCGCCGCCGGAGGGTCCTCCACCCATACCGCCTTTAGAGGAGCTTGAAGCGTCATACGGGAAAGTCGTATCAGAGAGGAAGTTGTTGAGCGATTCTTCGATCACACTCTTGATATAATCGTAATATGTTCCCGACTGATAGATACCATTTGAAGATTCTGTAAGTGTCAGCGCGTTGCCGTTTTCATCTGTAAAGCCTGCACCATTGATATACGAGGCAAATGCTTTGGCGAGGCTGTCGGAGATAGCCTGTTCATCATCGGAGAGATTTGAGCGTGTAGCGCCCATCATCCATTCGTATGCCGCGTCGGCGGTATCAAGATTAGTGATCGGGCACCAATCCATTGAGCCGAGCACCGCATCGGACACGCCCTGCACAGCGCCGATCGCTTTCAGATAAGGATCATACAATTCGCTGTCACCGGTCGCGCCGACGATCGCAGACTGCGCTCCGCCACCGCTCATACCGAACACGAAGATACTCTCACTGTCGCCTGCAACCACGTCATCACAGTAACGGATATAACGGATCGCCGCTTTAAGGTCTGTCACGCCTGCGGGGGCGCCGTCATCTCTGCCGCGGCAGCCCGCATGAACATAGACGAAGCCCTGAGAGGTGTAATCCGTCACACTCTTATACTCGGTCAGCGCGCTTTGTGCCGAATAGCCGGGCGTATTGATCGGCATGACGATTGGGGCGGTGGTAGCTGTGTAGCCGTTCAACTTTGCTGATGTATTCAGCTCACAGGTGAAAGTACCGTCGCCGTTATCCTTAGCAGACATATACGCGCCGGGGACGAATACCGCGAGCTGTTCATAGCTTTCATCGGCAGGGGTCTCGCAATAAATGATCCCGAGCTGATAGTACACATCATCATCGGCATTATATTGCCATTTCGTCATATCCAGCTTGGATAAGTTGGTTGTCGCCGTAGTGGTTTTTGCCGAAGTAGAATTTGCTGTCGTTTCATCTGTTTTATCTGCATTATTGCCGGAACTGCAACCGGTTATCACCAAACAGACTACACATAACGTCATCGCAATTGCTAATAATCTTTTTAACACAGGTGTCATCCCCTTTTTTGATGTTGAGAAAATTATATATCGACAACCTGATGATTATTTGTTGTGAATGTGATATTTATGTGAAATAATTATCATTCCAATGTCATTATGTGCTGTTTGGGTTGGTGCTCGTGATCTTTTGCCGCCTGATCGACCATAATATTCGCGTGCTTGCGGAGCGTCTGAACCATAGACGGCATATCGTCGGTTTCCGCAAGATCATCGACCATTTTGGCGCAGTCGTCGGGAAGATACTCAACCATATCCTTGACAGCTTTATCAAAAGCTCCGGTAAAGCCGCCGCAGCTATGTACCAGCTCTCCGTCCTCATACAGCTCAAAGCAATAGCACTCGCCGCGCAGATAGGCGTCGTACTCAGCTACTTCTCCTTTCAGGCGATCCTCGACCTGCAAGCGAAGTACCGGTTCAATAAAGTTGACCTCGTATTCTTCCTTGATTTTTTCGTGAGAGACAAAGATGATACCGACCTGTCCGCTGTCCCATCGGTCATTGAAGTCAGTCGTGCTCATAGCGAGACCACTATGATCGTATAGATAAACAGGCAGGACAACATACGCTTTTTCGATCTGCGACATCAGCGCTTGATTTAGCTCCTGTATCTGCTGCGAGCTCAGAGGCCAGACGTCATACTTCTCTGTCAGATCCTCGTACTTTTGCTCGCCGTGATCTCCGCCGCCGGCCGCCTTGATATACAGATCTTTGATCAAATCGTCAGAATTACTGTAATCATGCTCGTCGCCTAATTGATAACGACGGTGAAAGCAGATCATCGTGCCGAAGTTTTCGGCCTCACGCCGCGGATTGGGAAAGAAGTCGTCCGGCTGTACCGTGAGCAGATAAGCGCCTTTCGTCGCCGCCCACATCATAACTCTTGACCCTGAGCCTTACCGGGCGCTTTTTCACCGGGTATCGGCTCCTTGATCGCGAC
>JAFRBD010000013.1 GCA_017405065.1 Ruminococcus sp.
GATTAACCCTTTACGCCGCCGGCGGTAACGCCTTCTACGTAATATCTCTGCATGATCAGGAACAGAGTGGTAATCGGAACAGCTACGACAACGGAGCCCGCGAGGAACTTCTTGAAGTTGTTCAGAACGTGGTCGGCGTCGATCAGCATCTGCAGACCGATCGCAACCGTGTAGTTCGGAATATCCTTACCGACGATGATCTTAGCCAGAATGAAGTCTGTCCAGGGACCGATGAAGGAGGTCAGAACGGTGTAGACAAGGATCGGCTTAGACATCGGAAGGATGATCTTCCAGAAGATCTGATTACGGGTGGCGCCGTCGATCGTAGCGGCTTCATCCAAGGCGCGTGGTATCGTATCAAAGAAGCCTTTGCTTATCTGATAACCAAGTCCCGCGCCTGCCGAGTAGCAGATGATCAGCGCTAACAGAGGCATCTCAAGCAGACCCATAGCCTTTAACAGGTAATAGATCGCGATCATGGTCATGAAGCCGGGGAACATGCCCAGGATCATACCGATGTTGATCATGGGCTTTCTCGCCTTGAATCTCAGACGGCTGAACGCATAGGAAACCATCATAACGGCAAGAGTAGAGATGATGCAGCTGAAGATAGCTACGATAAAGGTGTTCATGAACCATCTCGGAAAGTTCATCGAGCTCTTGGAGGTAACGGTGAACAGGTCGATATAGTTCTGGAACGACAGCTTTTTAGGGATCAGGTAGGATACATACGCCAAACCTTCGTCACGGAAGGAGTGCAGGATAAGGTATGCCAGCGGCGATACCCAGATAATACCCAGAACGGCGAGGAGAATGTAAATAAATGCATTCGCAAGGAATCTGCGTAATTTATAGCTTTTAATCATGAGAATTCCTCCTCGTTCTTAGCGGACTTGGTAAGGTTGAAGGTCAGCAGCGATACGGTCGCGCAGACGATGAATACCAAGATGCCGATGGCAGCGGCGAAGTTGTAGTCCTGCGAGTTCATGGTCAGCTTGAACAGCCATGTAACAAGCAAGTCGGTGTAGCCCGCCTGATATAGATCGTTGGAGTTCTGCAGGTTCGAAGTCAACAGGTAGATAACATTGAAGTTGTTGATGTTGCCGACGAAGCTGGTAATGAGGTACGGAGTGGTAACGAACAGCATGTAGGGCAGCGTGATCTTGAAGAAGGATTTCACGGGACCCGCGCCGTCGATGGTAGCGCTCTCGTACAGGTCAGCCGGAATATTCATCAGAATACCCGAGGTGATCAGGATGGTATACGGGATACCGACCCAGATATTAACGACGATAACGGTAATACGCGCTACCCACGGATCGCCGCCGAGGAAGTCGATATACTGGGGCGTCCAGTGAAGCACGTCATGGAGCAGTACGTTGATCGCGCCGCCGTTGACGTCGAGCATCTGGCTCATGAGCAGAAGGGATACGAACTGGGGTACCGCAACGGTAACGACGAACAGCGTTCTCCATAATGCCTTGAGCTTAATGCCCTTCTTGTTTATCATAAGGGCAACAACCATACCGAGGATATAGTTGAGTACTGTCGCGAGTACCGCCCAGATCAGCGTCCATTTTACAAGTTCTACGAAAGTCTTGCCCATGGAGGCGGCGCCGGTGTTGGCAAATACCTTACCGAAGGTCTCAAAACCGACCCATGAGAACAGCTTTCCGATGTGGCTGTGGTCATAGTTGGTAAACGCGATAAGGATCATGAACAGCAGCGGCAGGATGGTGAAGATCGAGATGGTAAGAGTCGGGAACGCCAGCAGCGTTACGTGGAACTTGCCGTCGAAAAATTCTTTGATCTCAGTGCCGAAGCCGGGCAGCTTTTCGCCGGCTGCCTTCGCCTGCTGCGCCTTGTAGGCAGACTTGGTGCTCGCTACATAGATCGCAATGAAGATCGCGATGATCACGAGCGTCATCACTCCGTAGAGGAGCAGTTTCATGGAGTCGTCGCCCTCGACACGGCCCATACGTCCGTTCGGCAGCTGACCCCAGCCCTCTTCGTTAAAGCCGATGGTTCCGTTGTTAAAGAAACCGAGGTTGTAAATCTTATCCCAACCGAAACCGATCATATACAGAATGAAGAGAACTTCGGTAGCAAGGAAGATCAATCCCTTGATAACCTGGCCTCTGACAACATTTCCGAAGCCCATGATAATGTAAGATAATTTAGTAGCCCAATCGCCCTTTGCGAATCTGGAGAAATAACCCGCAAATCCTTTGCCGATACCTACGAAAATCTTCTTGAAGAAGTTGCCTATCGCCTTGAAAACCTTGCCGCAGTTCGCGGGCAGGTTGACAAAGAAGTTCTTGAGATTATACCCCAATTTCTGGAACGGGTTGAGCTGCACATAATCAATATATTTCATCAGTTCAACTCCCAGCTTGAGTTTTGCGTCTGTGGTTTTGCTGTATCCACAGACGCCCGGTTAGATACAGTAAATATACTTCTACGGTCGGGCGGCAGGATCGCCGCCCGACCTTTTCAATCCTGAAAAACGGGATTACCCGCGTACCCTGGGTACAGGCAGGGTGCAGAAATTATTCGTCCTTGATGTTAGCGACAGCCTTGTCAAACTCGGACTTCAGAGTATCTCTGCTGTAATCGTCTTCCTTGAACAGCTTGGCGCCGAGGGTGCCGACAGGAGTCCAGAAGGTCTCAGCAATGTTGATCTGAGGAATGGAGAATTCGGACTGAGCGAGCAGTGCGGACAGAGCCGGGCTGTTCTTAACGATATCGTTCTGCTGCGCATTCTTGTTGGAGGGCAGCCAGTTGAGCTCTTCCAGTCTGGTGGTCTGAACCTCTTCGCTGGTCAGGTAGTTTGCGAGAACCTGAGCAGCCTCGGGGAACTTGGAGTGGGAGTTAACGCCGATGAGCTTCGCACCGTTCATGCCGATGATCTGCTTATCTTCGCCCTTGATCTTGATGGTGGGGAGCTTCGCAGCGCCGTAGTTGTCGCCCAGTACGTTGGCAACGGTAGCCGCATTCCAGCTTCCGTCGATGCCGGCAGCAACAGTAGAGGGATCCTCAGCCATACCGGAACCGATACGGGCGGGGTCAGCGCTCATGAAGATGTCGCTGTACTCGTGGAACAGAGCGGCGAAAGCCTCGAGAGAATCGAGAACCTCGTCTTCGTTGTAATCGTTGAAGATCTGGGTGCCGTCCTCGGTCAGACCGTCGTTGTACATACCGCCGGTGTAGAGGACCATACAGCCGTAGAAGCCGTTGTCGATGTTGATCAGGCACTTCTTGTCAGCCTTGCGGCAGGCTTCGAAGATGCCCTCGAGGGACTGAGCGTCCTCGTCGGAAACATACTGCTTGTCATAAACAAGATAGTAGCCGTTCTCACCGGTCTCGGGGTAAGCGAGAAGGGTGTCGTTCAGCGTGCCGGTAGAAACCGCGAACTCGGTGTTGCGGGACTTAACGTCCTCAAGATAATCGTCAACAACCGGAGCCAGAGCGTTGCCCTGCTGGAGCTTGTTGATGTTGTTGCAGACAAAACCGAAAACGTCGGCAGCCTTGTCGAGGTCGTTGAGCATCTGAGCAGCAGCGTCAGCTTCGCCCTGAGCCTGAACGTCGATGGAGATGGTCTTGTCGGGGTACTGCGCGATGAAGTCCTCGCACAGCTGCTTGGTCAGAGACACAGCGTTGTCGGGAGCCCATACGAGCAGGGAGATGTTATCCTCGCCGTAGAACGGGTCGCCGTTGTTGTCGCCGCCGCCGCCGTTGTTGTTACCGCCGTTGTTGTTCTCGCCGCAGGCAGCGAGCACGGAAGCCAGCATCAATACAGCAAGCAACAGAGCAATGATTTTTTTCATAATGAATTCCTTCTTTCCAAAAAAGTATTTTTTGGACAGGTTGCACCGAGAATCCGGACCGGCGCACCTAATCACTGTATAAATTTTACCATATACAGGTAGGTGATTTCAACTCCTTTTGTACTTTTTATCTAAAACATTAATTTTGGTGTTGCTTTTTGGTCGTTTTGTCAATGGATTTTTTGATTTATGTTTGTTTTGCACAAACAGGCGCCTTTGATTTTATCTGTATTGACGATTTGCCTTTTGTGCAAGTTGTCAACAATCCTTTCCGACAACAGTGCGATCTCTTGGCGGAACACGGGTTTATTTTTCTGATTCGGAATTAAAGACCGATCGTGCCGAAGTTTTCGTTATTTTTCGTGTAATTTCACTAAAAGCCCCTTTTCCCGACGAAAAGAAACATTGACACGAGCGTCACTTTATATGTATAATATAGAAGTATTTTTATATCCTTTTCATACGGAGGCTCACGATGAAACTGATCGATTTACTGAAAAACTGTGAATATACGCTTGACTCCGGCTCGCCCGACGTCAACATCAAGGACGTCATCTACGACAGCCGCAAGGTCGTCAAGGGCTGTGCGTTCGTCGCCCTCAAGGGCTACAACGTCGACGGTCACAAATTCATCCCCGACGCGGTCGAGCGCGGCGCCAAGGCGCTGATCGTTGAGGACGAGGGGATCGCTTATGACGGCGTGACGGTCGTCCGCGTCAAGGACGCGCGCGCGACACTGGCTGCTATGAGCGTCGAATTCTTCGGCAGACCCGCCGAAGAGCTGACCACCATCGCCGTCACCGGCACCAAGGGCAAGACCACCACGGTCGCGATGATCCGCTCCATCTTAGAAAACGCGGGTATCAAAACCGGCACCATCGGCACCTTAGGCGTCCTGATCGGTAATCAGATCTACAAGACCAACAACACCACCCCCGAGAGCTATGAGATCCAGCAGGCGATGCGCCGCATGATCAATGAGGGCTGCAAGGCAATGGTCATCGAGGCTTCCTCTCTGGGCTTAAAATGGCACCGCACCGACGGCGTCCTCTTCGACTACGGAATCTTTACCAACTTCTCGAGCGACCACATCGGCGGCGCCGAGCATAAGGACATGGAGGAATACCTCGCCTGCAAAGCGCTGCTGTTCCGGCGCTGCAAGACAGGCATCATCAATATCGACGACGAGAACGCTGCAGGCGTCACTGAGGGGCACACCTGCGAGATCGAGACCTACGGCTACAGCGAGAACGCCGACTTAGTCGCTCACGGCGACGAGCTGGTCGCGAAGCGCGGCTTCATCGGCGTACATTTCAAGACCACCGGCGTGATGGAGCTGAGCGTAGACGTCGCCATCCCCGGACGCTTCTCCGTTTACAACGCGCTCGCCGCGATCGCGGTATGCCGCCACTTCGATATCCCCGAGAGAGCCATTCTCAACGGCTTGAAGTCCGTCAAGGTCAAGGGCAGGGTCGAGGTCGTCCCCGTCCCCGGCAATTACACTATGCTGATCGATTACGCACACAACGCCGTATCGATGGAGAACGTGCTGTCCACCCTGCGCGAATACAAGCCCCACCGCCTGATCACCATGTTCGGCGCGGGCGGCAACCGTCCCAAGAACCGCCGCTTTGAGATGGGCGAGGTCAGCGGCAGGCTGTCCGACCTGTCCGTCGTCACCGAGGACAACAGCCGCTATGAGGACGTCATGGACATTATCGCCGATATCAAGGTCGGTCTCGACAAGGTCGGCGGCAAATACGTCGTCATCCCCAACCGCATCGACGCGATCCGCTACTGCATCGAGAACGCCGAGGCGGGCGACATCATCGTCCTCGCGGGCAAGGGTCACGAGGATTATCAGGAGATCCGCGGCGTGAAGTACCATATGGACGAGCGCGAGATCATCGCCGACATCATCGACGCCGATCAGGACAACGATGACGACAGCGATAAGGATAACAGGTAATTTTTCGCTTTTCTCCTGCTGTCATTTCGTTCAGGAAGGCTCCTTTTGGGAAAAGGAGCTGTCACCCGTCGGCGACTGAGGTCATAACAATCCCTCAAAGAAACACACTCATTGCGAGGGCTTTAGCCCGCGGCAATCCCGCAAAGTAATACTGTCCTTTTCTGATAACACAATATCAACGCCCTGCGGCTTGTTCGAACCGCAGGGCGTTTTCATACTGTTTTATTGCTTTCAGACGTTAGCCAGCCAGCGCTGGATCGCCGTCGCGTCGATGATATCCCGCTCGCCGTCACGGTTGAAGTCTGAATAATACCGAATCTTTCCGTAGGGATAGGTCAATGTATCGTTTTCCGGATAATCGCGCATCTTTGCCTCACAGCGCTGCAGAATCGTCACATCGATCACCGTGATGCTGTCGTCGCCGTCGAGATCGCCGAGCAGTCTGCCCGGGACAACTTTATCAAGCACCCGTGTCAGCCCTTTATAGTGGCTTTCCGCATTGCTCGTAATCGGCACAAAGATATCCTGCTTGACGTCATAAACACCGTAGCCGGATTCAAACGGAGAACTCGGCGTCGGTCTGTAAACGAATCGGTTGCCGATCAGTCCGTAGTAGATTACATCGGGAGCGGTAAAGGTCTCCGCCTGTATCAATACCCAGTCGACGTCGCCGCTGCTGTCACGATGCTCATACAGCTCGTCGTAAAGATAGAAGAAGTCAGCCCAAAAAACATTCTCCGGGTCAACATCATAGGTGTAAACGCTGACATATTCCTCATTAAGCCGATCGAATATTGTATGAGAGGGGCCCATCGACCAGATCGGATCCGGACCGCCTGCCCAATTGACGTCGTATACTTTATATTTTCCGTCGGCATTGTGATCGCCGGGAAGATAGAGCCACACCGATCCGCTGAAATCGATCTCTTCGGTACGCTTCTTCCTGTCGGTAAAGTAAAAGGACTGCGTCCCGTTCGGCACGGTGAAGCGGTATCTGCCCTCGCCGAAATCGTTGTCGCCGATACGCTCCATCTTCGCGCGGATATCGGAACCGTCCCCGGTAAAGGGATCGATACAGTGACAGCAAATAACTATGTCATCGGATAGGGTGTCGCCGGTGTTGTCAAGTACAATCAGGTTCTCGGAATTCACATGACGGACAACGACGTTATAATAACCGTCTGCGTTGAGATCCCCATACAAAAACAGCTCCAGCGTGTCGTTCTGCTGACGGGTCAGCAATTCGGTGCGCTGATCGGCAGCGGCATCCGAGATGTAGAAGTGATAGGTCTGAGCATCGGGGAAATTGAAATAATACATTCCCTCACCGTAGTTATTGTACTGACAATAAACCATCGGCGCGCTGTCCCACTCATCGGACAGCATCCGGCTGTATGGCTGATAATAGATCACCGGCTCCGTAAACGCAAGGCTGTTCGTGAAAACGATATCCTGTTTATAGATATCGATCGGATCCTCCGCGGGCACCGCACCGGCGCTGACCGTAAAACAGAACGCCGTCAAAACCGGTATCAGCAATAATGCGATAATCTTCTTCATGTAACTTCCTCCTTTTTAAGCTCGGTACAAGAAAAGCGCACTCTGCGCGCATTTCGGAAGACTCTGCCCGTGCGCGCATCAAGCGTACGACCGGAACCGCACGCCAAATACACCGCTCCGAATCGTCACCAAACAATTTCACAATATCTAATAGTATTATCTCAACTTCAGGGATAGTCAAACAGAGCAAAAGTTTTTCTAAATAAGTTAAAACAACATCTCCGGTAAAACTGAGATCATACATAAACCATCAATACTCAATTGTGTAATTGTTGTCAGATTAATTCTATCACAGCACCGCCCGGTATGCAATCCAAAAAAAGCGCCTGTTATTTAGGCGGTTTGTACAAGAGCTGCCATCATTTTATATTCATTGCATTTTATGATTAAATATGCTAATATAGCCTTAGCTAACTCAACAGGAGGAATCATCCATGAGATTACAGGAATCCGGCGAAATGTATCTGGAAACAATACTGATATTATCCGAAAAGAAAGGTTTCGTCCGCGCGATCGATGTGGGCGAGTACATGGGCTTCTCAAAGCCCTCGGTCAGCCGCGCGATCGGGCTGCTTCGCAACGGCGGCTTTGTCGAGGTCGGCGACGGCGGCGGACTGACCCTGACCGAGGCAGGACGCGAGGTGGCGGAAAAGATCTATGAGCGCCACCTCTATCTGACCAAGATGCTGACGGAGATGGGCGTGGACGAGGAGACCGCCGCCGAAGACGCCTGCCGTATGGAGCATGTGATCTCGGACAAGTCTTTTGCGGCAATTAAAGATTATTTCAAATTTTGATCAGGGCTTGTTTAATCAATAGCGGAATGCGCAAAAGCGAGAGATCTTTTCGCAAGGCAAGGCTTTTTTTGATGGCATACTCGGCGTATTCCGAGAAAAACAACGCGGATTAGGCGCGCATATAGCTGAGGCAAAAACGATGACAGTAATACAAAAAAGCCTGTTCGCGATACAGGACAAAGAATACCAAGCGTTTACCGCAAAGCTGAATCCGACCGTCGATCCCGCAACGATCATCGGCGTACGGCTTCCCGCTCTGCGGGCGCTCGCAAAGGAATTAATGGGGTCGGACACGGCAAAAGCCTTTCTTGCCGTGCTGCCCCATGCGTACTTTGAAGAATATCTGCTTCACGCCTTTCTGATCGGAACCTGCAAAGACTTTGACGAAGGGCTGTCGGAGACCGAACGCCTTCTTCCCTATCTGAACAGCTGGGCGCTGACCGATTCTTTACGTATCAAAGCCTTTGACAAAGCCCCTCAAAAGCTGCTCCCTTCTATCGAGAAGTGGCTTCACAGCGACCATCCCTACGCCGTCCGCTACGGCGTCCTCTGCCTGATGAACTGCTTCCTCGACGATCGCTTTGACGACGCATACCCCGCCATGGTCGCCGCCGTGCACAGCGACGAATACTACGTCCGCATGATGCAGGCGTGGTACTTTGCCACCGCGCTCGCCAAGCAGTATGACGCCGTTCTCCCCTATCTCACCGAACAGCGCCTCGACAAATGGGTACATAACAAAACCATTCAAAAGGCGGTCGAGAGCTTCCGCATCACAAACGAGCAGAAGGCGTATCTCAAAACACTGAGACGAAAACAGTCTTCCCCGGTGTAAGCAGCAAAATAACATAGTCCCGGAATTTCTGTTGCCTGATAATACCGGCAATGTCGTCAATGGTGTTTGAGGAAACAGAAAAGACAGCACGCCGTTTTGTGGGATTGCCGCGGTCGTGAACTCCCTCGCAATGACAATTTGAATCAAAAAACCGACAGTAAACAATTCAAATGCTTACTGTCGGTCTTTTTTATTGATCGGTCCTTACGCCGGTTCGGCAATAATGGTCTTCTGACGGTTCGGGATCGCGAACGCGACGTTGATCGCGTGGTCGCCGATACGCTCGATATCGATCAGCATATTCAGGAACATCGTACCCGCTTCCGCGTTGCACTCGCCCGCGTCCATACGGCGGATATGGTTCTGCTTGTAATCGTCCTTGCAGTCGTCGACGCTGTCCTCGACCTTGATGATCCGCTCGATCAGCTCGGGCGAACCGCCCTGCGCGTTGAACATCGCGAAGCTCAGCTCCATCAGGGTACGGCACTTATCGCTGATATCGCGCATCTCACTCATCGCCGTATCGGAAAAATGCAGATTGTCCTCGATGATCGTGCGCGTATATTCCACGATGTTCTCGGCGTGGTCGCCGATACGCTCCAGATCCTGGATCGCGCTGTACATCGCGGCGACGATCTGTCTGTCGTGATCCTCTAATTCAAGCGCGTTGAGCTTGACGATATAATCGGTGATCTCTTTAGAGAGGAAGTCGATGACTTTCTCGCGCTCGAGCACCTTGTCCACCGAATCGGGATCGCGGTCAAAGAAGGCGATCATCGAGCGGTTATAGTTTTTCTGCACCAGACGGCTCAGACGCGCGACTTCCTTCTCACACTGCAGCACCGCCATGGGAGGGGTGGTCAGGATGCGGTTGTCGATGAATTCCACCGCCATCTTGTCCTTTTCCGGATCCTCGTGATAGGGGAATATCTTCTGCGTCAGCTTGACCATCAGGTTGGAGAACGGCATCAACAGCGCCATGTTCACTACGTTGAAGAAGATGTGAGAGGCAGAGATCTGCGCGGCGGGGTTGCCGGGCAGGATCTTTTCGATGGTACCCGCTACGGGGAAGATCATCGTCAGCGGTACCAGCACGATCACGCCGAAGAGGGTGATCAGCATATTCAGGATCGCGACCTGCTTTGCGTTGCGCTTAGCGCCCGCAGCACTCAGGAACGCCGGCATGCACGCGCCGAGGTTCATACCGTAGACGATGAAGATCGCCTGATCAACGCCGATCGCACCGGCGGCTCCCAGCGCCATCAGGATACCGACAGAGGCGGACGAGCTCTGGATCACGGCTGTGATGACCATACCGATCAGCACGCCGATAAACGGATTGTTGACGCTGGACAAGATCCCGTCGATCAGACCGTTTTCGTTCAGGCTCTTCAGCGCGCCGGACATCATGTCCATGCCGAAGAAGAGGATGCCGAAGCCGGCTAAGATCTGACCGTAATACTTGTAGTTGTTCTTCTTGACGAACATCATCACGATGACGCCGATGAAGATGAACAGCGGCACGATGCTGCTCATATCGAAGCTCAGCAGAACCGAGGTCATACAGGTACCGATCTTCGAGCCGAAGAGGATACCGACCGTCTGGGCAAGCTCCATCATGCCCGCGTTGGTAAAGCCGACGACCATCGCCGCCGTCGCGGACGAACTTTGGATGACCGCAGTGACTACCAGACCGACCAGCATGCCGAGATACTTGTTGGAGGTGATCTTCTCGAGCAGGGTACGCAGCTTGTTACCGGCGGCAAGCTCCAGACCGTCGCCCATGTACTTCATACCGAGGAAGAACAGTCCTAAGCCGCCGAGCACTTCAAATAAAGTGAATACGCTCATATTGAACTCCATGCTTTTCATTCTTTGTAGATACGTTTTATTATTCTATTGAATAGGGTCTTTTTCAAATTACCCTATGATAATCATACTAAAATGAAAAGTCAATTATCTTCCCAAGAAGAAAAAAAGAAGAATTTTCTCCAAAATCGGCAAAGTATACAATCATTCTCAACAATATGCATGTAAATTCACTAAAAAGGAAACGGAGCTGCCGCGCATAGACGCCGATCAAACGCGAAGCGCATCCCTGCTTCCGCAGGGATGGTCATTGACCGTCCTCAGAATGACGGGCGTTTCATATAACGAAAACGTGAGATCGGAAAAAAAGTTTCTGCCGAACGGACGAGCAGTGCTCGTCCCTACGTTAGCGTGGTACCCCTATCAAATAAAGATTGATTACAAACGCGCTGCCGCAGGAGGAGCAAGCCCCTCCCCTACCTATCATCCGCAGCGCAGTATACAAAGCCCCTCTGTTGACGCACGCGTCAGACAAAGGGGGCGTTTCTCTTTCCTTCTTATCGGTTATCCGGCTTCACATACACCGTGCTGTAGTTGACATAGATCACCTTGCCGGGCAGGGCGCCGTTGGGCTTACTGACGTTCTTGACGCGGGTATAATCCACCGGCACCTGCGCGCTGTCTTTGCCCTTGCTGTGGGCGGCGGCGATCCGTGCCGCCTCGAGGATCGCGGTCTGTGTGATCTCTCTGCCGCCCGACACGATGATCACATGACTGCCGTGGATTCCCTTGGTGTGCAGCCACATATCGTTTTTGTTCGCCGTATGCAGGGTGAGCTGATCGTTCTGCTTATTATTGCGTCCGACGAGGATCGTAAAGCCGTCCGAACTGGTATATTCGATCGGCGGCAGGGGCTTGTCCCTGCGCTTGACAGATCCCTTCTGCGCTTTGAGAAAGCCCTGCTCGCGCAGCTCCTCACGGATCGCGGCAAGCTCCGCCTCGGTCTCACATTGTGAAAGCATTTGCTGTACGCTCTCGAGATAGGCAAGCTCCTCCGCCGCTTTCTTGAGCTGTTCGGTCAGCATGACCTCGCGGGTCTTTGCCTTGTTATACGCTTTATAACAGCGCTGGGCGTTCATCGCGGGGGTGATCGTCGGGTCGAGCGGTATGGTGATCGGCGCGTTGTCCTCGGCATAAAAGTTCTCCACGGTAACCGATGACGCGCCTCGCTCGATGCGGTAGAGATTCGCCTGCAGGAGGTCGCCCTTGATCCGCAGCTGTTCGCGGTCGGCGCATTTTCTCAGCTCCGCCTTCTGCAGATTGATCTTACGGGACAGGCGGTCGATGGCGTTGTTCACCACCTTGCCGATATCGGCGGATTTCGCCTTCATCCGCGCGATGCGGTCGCGCTCGGAAAAGAACGCGTCCAGCAGCCCGCCGTATGTGTCGAAATGCTTCACCGTTAAAGCGCCCTCGTACTGGCGGATATCCATGAAGCAGAAATCCATCGGCGAGCCGTCAGCTTTGTATATCAATGTCGGCTCTCCCCTGCCCGCTTCAACAAGGGCCTTCAGCGCCGTGATCTGCGTCAGCATATCCGTGCTTTGGGCGCGAAAAACGATCTCGCGCGCGATCATCGGCGAGATACCCTGCACCGTATTCAGCACGGCGCGGTCGTCTCCGCCGAGCGTTTCGATACGGCTGACGATCTGAGCCGGCTCGCTTTCTTCGATACACAGCTTATCCTGAGTCCGCGGCAGCTCGTAAGGCATTTTCGGCAGCAGGACGCGCTCCTCGGACATCGAGAAATCGATCCGCCGCACGGTTTCGATGATCCTGTCCTCTCCGTCGGTGAGGACGGCGTTGGAATAGCGCCCCATGATCTCGACATACAGGCGCAGATTCTCACGGTCGCCGATCTCATTGAGCGCTTCAAAATGCAGGCACAGGACGCGCTCGTTCTGCGGCTGGGTGATTTCAGCGAGCCTCGCGCCGCCGAGCCGCTTTCGCAGCAGCATACACAGCATGGGCGGGACGGGAGGGTTCTCGATCGAAC
>JAFRBD010000151.1 GCA_017405065.1 Ruminococcus sp.
ACCAGTCAGTCGCGTAGGAACCGTCATTGACGGTCGCCGTTGTCTTCTGGATCGGAGATATCTGTACGGAAGTGTAACCGGCAGCAGCGATTTCGGGAGCATACTTCACGAGATCGCGCATGCGCCAGTTGAACGCGTGCAGGATATTACCGCTCTGGATGTTGGGAGCCAGAGCATAGTCGGTCGTGGGGTTGACGGAAGTCGCGGCGGCGTCATTATCCGCGGCGGAGAACGCCGTAGGAACGATCGCGATCGTCAGCAGCATCACGAGAGCCATGATCAAGCTAACTACTTTTTTCATTTGCATTTTTAAAACCTCCTAATTAAACAAATTGTTATTTGTTTTTTCCTTTATTTATCAGCTCAGACGCCTTCCCGAAAAACGCGCTATCCTTGATGCTTTTCAGCTTCTTTTGTTTAGGATAATCTTCTGTGATTTCGGGAGCGATATCATTCGCTGAAATATCCTTTTTCTTCAGGCGGCGTTCAGCCCCTTCTTCCACAAGGGTATATATCGCCGCAAATACCGGCACGCCCAGCAGCATTCCCGGAACGCTGAATAATCCGCCGCCGACAATGACAGAGAACATGATCCAGAAGCCGCTGATACCGACGGTCTCGCCGAGGATCTTCGGACCCAGGATATTACCGTCGAATTGCTGGAGCACGATGATGAACACCAGAAATCCGAGCGCCTCCCACGGATTGATGATCAACAGCAGGAAAGTGGTGGGGATCGCGCCGATGATCGGACCGAAGAACGGGATCATATTGCATACGCCGATAATAACGCTGATCAGCAGCGGATAATGGAAGCGGAAGATCGAAAGACCGATAAAGCACATCAGACCGATGATAAAAGAATCGATGATCTTGCCGACGATGAATTTACCGCATTTATTATTAAAGACGTCAGCGATCTTGAATAAGCGTTTATGGACTTTTTCAGGTAAATAGGCAACTGCGGCGATCTTGAACTGACGAGTCAGTCTTTCTTTCCCCGAAAGCAGATAAATCGAAATGATAATGCCGACGATCCAGTTATACAGACCCGTACCGATGCCGAGAACGGTCGAAAACGCAGACGGAACGTAATTGGTAAAAATATTTTTGATAAACTCTGTCGTATCGTTACCGGTAATCAGCGAAACGATGTTGCTGTATGTCGCAAATTCATACAGATCATAACCGGTGGTCTTGTCAATAAACGCCGCAATGGAATCGGATGCGTCTTTGACAGCCTGCTCATACATCGGTATATTGTCCACCAATGTCGTGATACTGGATGACAGTTCAGGGATAAGCGTGCTGACCAAAAAGCTTACTATACCAATTATTATAATATATGCAAGCAATAAGGACAAGGGTTTTTTTAATTTTTTTCACCAACTATGTTTTGTGACCATCTTATTGAAGTGATGGTCGTAAAATACTTTATAGGGATAGTTGAGCAGATAGGCGATCACCAGACCGTACAGGATCGGCGCGAGCACCTTGAAAACAAAATCCAGAATTCTGAGGACGTCTGAAATATGGATGAAAAAGAATATCAATAATGTCGTGTATAGTATCACTAACATTATATTCTTTATTTTAGGATTTTTCAATATATCACCTCAAAATATCCTAATTCTTTTTCAAAAGAATGAAATCAAAACAGACTCATCTGCGCCGTTTCGGGCAAATCGCCGAATGCGCCGCATTCTTTCAGCGTTTCAACAACTGCTTTTGTCACTTTGGCGCGATTGATCACATCGTCAATACAGAGGTATTCGCCTTTTTTGGCAGCTTCTGCCAAAGAAAGCGCCGCGCTCTCCCCTACGCCGCTGAGCGAACAGAAGGGCAGGCGGATTCGATCGCCCTCGATCACAAATTTTTTCGCCTCGCTTTTATAGATATCAACGGGAAGTACCTCGATACCGCGCGCGAGCATCTCGTTCATGATCTGCAGCATCGGAACCTCCGCCTTTTCTTTAGCGGATGCTTCAAAGCCTTTTTCTTCGATGCTTTTGATCTTGCTGAGCACGGCGTCTCTGCCCTTGAGCAGCGTCGCGCCGTCAAAGTTATCATTGCGCACCGTAAAGTATGCCGCGTAGAATTCAAGCGGTTTATGAACCTTATACCAGCCCAGACGAAGCGCGGATATCATATAAGCCGCAGCGTGAGCTTTCGGGAACATATACTTGATCTTCATACAGGAGTCTATGTACCATTGCGGCACATTATGCTCCTTCATGGCGTTGAGATGTTCTTCTGTAAGCAGTTTTGTGGCTTTGCCTTTACGCACGATCTCCATGATCTTGAACGCCATGGAAGGATCGAGACCCTTATACATCAGGTAGGTCATGATCGAGTCACGCGTACCGATGACCTCGGAGATATCGCAGGTACCGTCCTTGATCAGGTCGGCGGCGTTGCCGATCCATACGTCGGTACCGTGTGACAGACCGGATATCTGCAGCAGATCGGAAAAGGTTTTCGGCTTTGCCTCTACCAGCATCTGGCGGACAAAGCTCGTTCCGAGTTCCGGCAGCGCGAAGGTTCCCGTTTCCGAATCGATATCCTCCTTGGTAACGCCCAAAGCATCCGGGGAGGTGAACAGCGACATGACGTCGGGATCGCTCATGGAAACATTCATGACCGGTATGCCGGTATATTCCTCCAAATAATGATAGATCGTGGGAACATCGTGTCCCAGCTCGTCGAGCTTGGTGATGGTGTCGTGGATGGAATGGAAATCAAAGTGAGTCGTGATATTATCGGAATCGCTCTTATCGGCAGGGTGCTGAACGGGACAGAAGTCATAGACCTCGTTGCCGCGCGGTACGACGACCATACCGCCGGGATGCTGACCCGTTGTGCGCTTGACGCCGGTACAGCCCGCCGCGAGACGATTCATTTCAGCCTTGCGGAAGGTGCGGTTATGTTCTTCACAGAATTTTTTGACATATCCGTAAGCGGTCTTATCCGCTACGGTCGAGATGGTACCCGCCTTAAAGACGTTTTCTCGACCGAAAAGCTCTTCGGTATAGCGGTGAGAAGCGCTCTGCTGCTCGCCGGAGAAGTTCAGGTCGATATCGGGCACCTTATCGCCCTTGAAGCCGAGGAAGGTCTCGAACGGGATCTCGTGACCGTCGCGGTCCATCGGCGTACCGCAGTCGGGACAATCCTTGGGAGGCATATCAAAGCCCGAGCCGTATTCACCGTTTTCAAAGAAAATGCTCTTTTTGCACTTCGGACAAAGGTAATGCGGACAAAGCGGGTTGACCTCGGAGATACCGGACATGGTCGCGACAAAGGACGAACCGACGGAACCACGCGAGCCGACCAGATAGCCGTGCGCCTCACTGTCGGCGACCAGCTTCTGCGCCGTCATATACAGCACGGAAAAGCCGTATTTGGTAATGGAATTCAGCTCTTTATCGAGTCTTGCTTTAACGATCTCAGGCAGGGGATCGCCGTATTTATCCTTGGCGCGCTGCCATGTAATGGAAGTCAGCTGTTCCTCCGCTCCCTCGATGAAGGGCGGGAAATTGCCTTTGGGTATGGGTCGTACATACTCGCACATATCGGCGATGAGATTGGTATTGTCAATAACGACTTCCTCCGCCCTGTCGCCTAAATACGCGAATTCCTTCAGCATTTCGGCAGTCGTGCGGAAATAGAGCGGCGCCTGATCCTCGGCGTCGTCAAAGCCCTGAGCAGCCAGCAGGATCATGCGGTAATCCGCGTCATGCGGATCCATGAAGTGGACGTCGCAGGTCGCGACAGTCGGCTTGCCGAGCTTATCGCCGAGGGCAAGGATCCTGCGGTTCATGCTCTGCAGATGTTCTTCATCACGGAACGCGCCGTCGCGCAGTAAAAACCGGTTATTGCCGTTGGGCTGGATCTCGAGATAATCGTAGAAAGACGCGATACGCTCGATCTCCTCCGGGCTCGCGTTATGCAGGATCGCCCGATACAGCTCGCCCGCCTCGCACGCCGAACCGATGATCAGCCCCTCGCGGTGCTTTATCAGCTCCGATTTCGGGATGCGCGGACGGCGGTGGAAATAATTCAAATGAGAATATGAGATCAGCTTATAGAGGTTTTTCAACCCCGCCTGATTCTTGACTAAAATGATCTGATGATAGGTCGGCAGCTTTTTATAATCACCGCCGACGATCTTCTCCCTCATATCGTTCAGATCCTGTACGCCGTGTTTCTTTTTCAGCTCACGTACCATATGAAGGAAGATATTGGTCAGCATCTCAGCGTCGTCTACCGCCCGGTGATGATTGAATTTGCCCAAACGGTAATGCTTTGCCAGCGTATCCAGCTTGACATTATTGATATCGGGCAGGATATTGCGCGCGATCGCAACGGTATCGACGGAGGTATAATCATAATCCATGCCGAAATCCTGACAGGCTTTGCGGATAAAGCCGGTGTCAAACGGAGCGTTGTGCGCGACCAGTACCGCGCCGTCGCAGAACTCAAGGAAGGCTTTGACCGCGTCCTTTTGCGACGGAGAGCCTTTGACCATATTGTCGGTGATGCCGGTCAGCTGCACGACTTTTGCGGGGATCGGACGCTCGGGATCGGCAAAGGTAGAGAAGGTGCCGACGATATTGCCGTCTTTGATCTTGACGGCGCCGATCTCGGTGATCTTATCATTCGTGGCATATAAGCCGGTGGTCTCCAAGTCGAAGCAGACGAAAGTCCCGTCGAGAGATTCGTTTTGTTCGCCGTCGACCGGCGTACAAAGGTCGTCGATAAAGTAGGCTTCCGTACCGTAGATGACCTTGATTTCTTTGCCGTCGCGTTCCAGTCCCTCAGCGGCGTTCATCGCGTCGGGAAACGCCTGCGCAACGCCGTGGTCGGTGATTGCGATCGCCGTATGACCGAAATCGGCAGCTCTGCCGACCAGCTTGCCCGCCTCAGTGATTGCGTCCATCTGGCTCATATTGGTATGCAGATGCAGCTCAACGCGTTTTTTGGGAGCGTTGTCAACGACTTCGACCTTCTTGACGGTAGATACGGAACGGGCGTTGATAACCGTATCTCCGGCAAATTTATCAAATTCAACATCGCCGGAAACGATGATCGCAGAACCTTTTTTGATGCTTTCAAGCGCCTTGCAATTCTGGATGGAATCAAAGATCTTTACGGTCACGGAACCGGTATAATCGGTGATATCGTAATTGATGATATTCTTGTCGCCGGAACGGGTGGTCTTGATATCGCTGCCGAAAACGTCGCCCCAAACGGTCGCTCTGCCGGTATCGTACGCGATCTTTTCGATCGGCATCAATTTGCCTTTCGTGACTCTGCCGTACAGCGGCTTGACGGTGGAAGGGATGATCTGAGGGTACAGATATTTGCCCGAGCGAACCTCGACCTGCGTGATATCTCTTTGATTTTCACTTTCAGTCTGCGAGCGTTCTTCACCGGTAAAGAGCTGTGTCAGCTCATCGAGTTTTTTTCTTTCTATCTTTTTTTGCGCGTTATCGATGCTATCGGTGAACTGCTGATCATCGATACGCATCTCGGTAACGCCGGAGTATTCGATTTCAAAATACAATCCAAATTCACGGTGGATGATATCTCTTAACATGATATCGAATTCTTTTGCTTCTAACAGCGCCGCGCCTCCGTGAGCCAGCACGACGATCAGCGTATCGTTTCCGCGCCTTTCCAAAACGGCGTCATTGAGCGTTCCGTTAAGGCTGGGGGTCTCTGCTTTTAAGGCGGCTACCAGTTCGTCAAAATAACCGACGTCAAAGGATTCGGACGGGAAATGCGGGTGGATCACCGCTTTATCCACGCCGATATCCGCGGCTTCTATTTTTTTCTGGGCATCAAAGATAACCGCTCGGGTCAGTAAAATCTCAGAGTGTATATCGATATTCAGTATTCGTCTTTCTCTGTTGATACGGATATTGTTCACCGACGCTTCAGCGATCGAGCTGTCAAACGAAATGCCGTACGGTGAAAATATATCTCCAAATTTGATCATTCAAACACCTTTCATAACATTTTCAAGTTTTTGATTTCAAGTTGATACAATAACTAACAGCCAACAACTGCGAACTATAATTTTGCTATTTCTTCCATCAATCTGTCGATCAATTGCTCCTCGGGCACCTTCGCGATGATCTCGCCCTTTTTGAAGATCAGCCCTTCTTTGTTGCCGCCGGCAATACCGATATCCGCCTCTCTCGCTTCGCCGGGACCGTTGACGACGCAGCCCATGACGGCTACGGTGATGTCCTTATGACAGCCGCGAAGACGCGTTTCCGCTTCATTTGCAAGCGCGATCAGGTCGATCTTCGTGCGCCCGCAGGTGGGACAGGAAACGAATCTGACACCCCTTTCCCCCATTCCGAGAGATTTCAGGATATCTTGGGCGGCGTAGACTTCTTCAACGGGATCGTCCGTCAAAGAGACACGGATGGTATCGCCGATACCGTCCACCAGCAGAGCGCCGATACCGACAGCCGATTTGATGATACCCATGCGGCGCGTTCCCGCTTCGGTAACGCCGAGATGCAAAGGATAATCACAGCGCTGAGCGGCTAAGCGATATGCCTGTACCATTGTTTGAACGTCGGAGGATTTCATCGACAGCACAATATCGGTAAAATCGAATTTTTCGAGTAAAGAAGCGTGATACAGCGCGCTGTCACACAGCGCCTGAGCGGTCGGATGACCGTACTTTGCAAGGATATGCTTCTCGAGCGAACCGGAATTCACGCCGATGCGGATCGGGATGCCCTTTGCTCTGCAAGCGTCTGCGACAGCCTTGACACGGCTGTCCTCGCCGATATTGCCGGGATTGATGCGGATCTTATCCACACCGGCGGCGATCGACTCGAGCGCCAGCTTATAGTTGAAATGGATATCGGCTACGATCGGCACGGATACTGCTTCCTTCAAAGCAGAAATCAATCGAACAGCTTCGCTGTCCGGAACCGCGACGCGGATGATCTCACAGCCAGCCGCCTCCAGTTCCTTTGCCTGCTGTACGGAGCCTTGGATATCAGAAGCAGGCTTGTTGAGCATGGACTGCACGCTCACCTTTGCGCCGCCGCCGATTTTGGTATTCAATGCGGTAACAGATTTTTTACTTGCCATGTTAACCTCCGGCAATCAATTTCCAAATATCCTTCACGGCTATGACCGCCGATAATCCCAGCAGCAGCACCAGTCCGACCGCGTTGATGACGGATTCCACCTTGCGCGGTACGGGCTTGCGGAAGATCCATTCAATCAGAAGCATCAAAAAGCGTCCGCCGTCAAGCGCCGGGAAGGGCAGCATATTGACGACGCCTAAATTGATGGTAATGACCATCATGATATAGACGATCGAACTCACCGCGCTGCCGAAGCCGGAGGTTCTCAGCGATTCGCCTGCGACCTCAGTGATCGCGGAGGCGATGCCGACAGGACCGGACATATCGTTTAAGCTGAATTGTCCTTTTAATAAACCGATCAGGCTGCCCCAGACCATACGAACGACAGAAACGGTGGAAGAAAAGGTTTGTTCAATGACTGTTCCGAAGGTCTTTTCGATCGGCTCGATATAAAAGTCGATCTGAAGCTGAGGCGTATCGTCGTCCGCGCTCTTTTTCAGCGTCAGCAGATCGACGTCCTTCAGCTCGACCTTTTCATCACCGCGCATAACGGTCATATCGGTACGGTAACGCTGACGCGTTTCCCTTTCCTCGATCTCAGGGATCGTTTCGGCATGCGGTTTTCCGACAATATCAGCCAGATCGTTATAATACGCGCTGAAGATCGCGTACGCCGACTCCTTGGACTCAGCGGCGGCTAATTCCGCCTGAGCGGATTGGATCGCTTTGATAAGAGCTGTATTCTGCTCTTCGGTCGTGTTTTCATCCGCCAGCTCCGTCGCGCGGACATACAAATCAAATGAACAGTCTTCTTTATAGATAGACAGCTCGCTTCCGTCCACTTCGCTGACGGGAAGCGTAAACAGCGCGAATGAAAAGTCGGTAGATGTATTCACCGCATAGTCGTTGATCTCAACGATCTTATCACCGGGCTGTAAACCGGTAACGGCAGAGAAAGAACTGACTGAGAATTGAGATACAGTCGTAGACGCAAAATTCTCCTGCGGGAGCAGGGTGATCAGCATCAGCACTAAGCCCAAAACGATATTCATAAAAGCGCCTGCGATAATGATGATCATGCGCTTCCAGATCTTCGCGTTATTAAAGGAGCGCGGATTTTCGCTGTCCTCATCTTCACCTTCCATGGCGCAGAATCCGCCGATCGGAAAAAGACGCAGCGAATAAGTCGTTTCTCCCCTTTTAAAGCTGAAGATCTTTGGCCCCATACCCAGAGCGAATTCGTTTACCTGAACACCGCTTTTTTTTGCGGCGATAAAATGTCCACCCTCATGAATAAAGATAATCAGTTCAAACAGCGCTACCGCAATCAGAATCAGCGCTATAGTCGTCAAAACGGTGATAAAATCATCTCCAGATCAGTTATTAGTTGATAATTATATGATAATAGTTTTAGGTAGTAGTTATAGATTATTATAAACAAATTCGCGAGCCGATCGATCGGCGGCGAAAACATCCTCAAGTTTTTGAGCCGGTTCAACCTTCAATTCATCGACGGCGGCTGAAACCAGATCGCCGATAGCAAGAAAAGAGATCTTCTTTTCTCTGAACAGTTGATTGGCAACTTCATTAGCGCCGTTGGCGACCGCAGGATACAAGCCGCCCTTCTTCATCGCGCGTTTACAAGCCGCAAGGCACTTGAAGGTAGCGTCGTCGGCATTGTAAAACGTCATCTTAGACAAGGCGCTCCAGTCTATTTCGGGAACCAACGACGGTACGCGATCGGGATAGGTGATCGCGTATTGGATCGGGATACGCATATCAGGCACGCCAAGCTGCGCCAATATCGAGTTGTCGGTGAATTCCACCATCGAATGGATGATGCTCTCCCGATGAACAACGACTTCGATGTCGTCGGGATCGGTATCGAACAGCCACGCCGCCTCAATGATCTCGAGTCCCTTATTCATCATCGTAGCAGAGTCGATGGTTATTTTTGCACCCATGTCCCAATTGGGATGGTTCAACGCCTGCTCTACGGTAACGTCACGCAGCTCATCGGCGGTTTTGCCGAAAAACGGGCCGCCTGACGCCGTGAGCAGGATCTTTTTGAGCTTTTTGTCAGGAGGCGCCGCCTGCAGACACTGAAAGATCGCGCTGTGTTCGCTGTCGACGGGCAGCAGCTTGACGCCGTTTTCTTTTACGGCGTTCATCACCAGCTCGCCGCCGGCAACCAGCGTCTCTTTATTCGCAAAAGCAATATTCTTCTTAGCTTTTATCGCTTCCATCGTAGGAGCTAAGCCTACCATACCGACGACCGCGTTGACCAATAATTCGGAATCGTCGTGGCAGATCTCAAAAAGTCCATCCATGCCGCTGAGTACTTTGGTGTCGGTGTCGGCTATTCTGACTTGCAGCTCAGCCGCTTTCTTTTCATCGAAAACAACAGCCAGCTCAGGGCGGAACTCACGTATCTGATCTTCCAGTAATCCGATCCTGCCGTATGCGGAAAGAGCGGTTATGTTCAGATCCAGCTTACGGGCTACGTCAAGCGTCTGTGTCCCGATGGATCCGGTGGAGCCTAGTATAGATAAATTATGTACCATGATGATTGATTATGAATAGGTTGAGATTGCCGCGGGCAGAAGCCCTCGCAATGACGGTTTTATACGCACAGATAGAAAAACTGTGAGAAAATATATACAACGGGGATACAGAAGATAACGGAATCGAATCGATCCATCAATCCGCCGTGACCCGGCATGATGGAGCCGAAATCCTTGATCTTACAGCTTCTCTTGACGACCGAGAAGGTAAGATCGCCGAAAATAGAGATGATGGAGTTCAGAAAACCGATCAATACCAGAACGCCGTAATAAACGGTGACCTCACCGTATATCAGATTAAAGATTCCGCCGATCAGCAGCGAGGACAATGTACCGCCCAAAATACCGCCGATAGCGCCTTCAACCGTTTTGTGAGGGCTGATCTCGGGACACAGCTTATGCTTTCCGAGATAGCTGCCGACAAAATACGCCGCAGAATCGGCGATCCACGGAACGCCCAGACAGAAAACGATCCAGAAAGCCGCGTGAGAAGCATCGGTGACCACCAGAATATTCAGCGCGGACATCGACACGGTAATCATCGTCACACCGACAAGGGTGAACATCAGGTCTTCCGTACGGATTGACCGGTGGAAAACGACCGACAGTACACATGCTCCGAATACAAAGAGAAACAGCGGGATATAGCATACATATTTGATACCGGAAAGCAAAGGAATCAATAAAGCAAACGCCAATGAAGGAATAAACAGCTTTAACTCCTTGTTCAGTTTTTTTGCCGATAATAATTCACCGCACATTATGACGCTGACCAGAGAAAGCGCTACAGTAGCAACAACGCTGAAAAAAGAACTCAGAACGATCAGCGTGATCGCTACGACAACGGCAACGCCGGCGGTAATCAATCTCGTTTTCATCTACATCCTCCTCGATCGGTTGAATCAGCAGATTTTTCATACAACATACCAAAACCGCAAGTATATCGTAATACAACTGTTATCAACCTGTTTTATACTCCGCCGAAACGCCTGCTGCGTTTCGCGAATTCTATCAGAGCCTGATTCAGATCTTCCTTGGTAAAATCAGGCCAAAGCACATCCATGATCACATACTCGGAATAGGCGCTCTGCCACAGCAGGAAATTAGAGGTGCGATTCTCTCCGCTGGGACGGATGATCAGGTCGGGATCGGGCTGACCCTTGGTATACAAATGCTGCGATATCAGCTCTTCCGTAATATCTTCGACCTTCAACGATCCTTCTTTCACCTTGTCCGCCATATCGCGGAACGCCGTCACAAGCTCCGCTCTGCCGCCGTAATTCATCGCGATATTCAGCACCATGCCGTCACGATTGCAGGATTCTTCTTCATTCTCATTCATCAGAGCCAACAATTCCGGAGAAAACGCGGAACGGTCGCCGATAAAGCGAAGTACGATACTGTCGTCTTTAAAATCCCGGATCGCTTCCTGCAGATAATCCTTGAACAGGCGCATCAAAGCGTCTACTTCATCACTCGGACGGCGCCAGTTCTCTGTAGAGAACGCATAAACGGTCAGGTACTTGATTCCGATATCGCTGCAGTAGCGCGCGATCTTACGAAACGTTTGTGCGCCTGCCGTATGCCCCGCCGAACGAGGCAAGCCCCGCTTTTTAGCCCATCTGCCGTTACCGTCCATGATGATGCCGATATGCTCGGGAAGCTGAATATCCTCGATCGACAACTCCTGAACCGGTTTCTTTTTGAAAAGTGCCATGATACTGCTCCTTAACCAGCGGTATTTCAAACTAAAAGGTCAACAGTCGTTTTAAACACGCCGTTGATGGCTGTCAAGCTGAACTGCAGCGTTACAACAGGCGGAATCATGACGCACGCGTCGACACGCCCGTCAGATCTCCATGATCTCTTTCTTCTTCTTTTCGGTCAGTTCGTCGATCTGTTTGATAAACTTATCGGTCGACTTCTGAACTTTCTTCTCGCCTTCTTCGAGATCATCCTCGGTCAGTTCGCCGCTTTTCTTCATTTTCTTGAGCTTTTCGATGGTGTCGCGGCGCACGTTGCGGATCTGAACTTTGCTGTCCTCGGCTATGCGGGCGATATCCTTCGCGATCTCTTTACGTTTATCCTCGGTGAGAGGCGGGAAAATCAGGCGCAGAACTTTACCGTCGTTCTGCGGATTGATGCCTACGTCGGACATCTGGATCGCTTTCTCGATCGACTTGAGAGACGTCGCGTCATAAGGCTGGATCACAAGCGTCCTCGCCTCGGTCACCTGAATGGAGGACAGCTGATTGATCGGAGTAGGAACGCCGTAGTAATCAACTGTGATTTTATCAAGCACCGCAGGATTCGCTCTGCCGGCTCTGATGGATTTGAATTCATCTGTCAGATGATCGATGCGGCGCTGCATGCGCTCATCATTTTTCTTTAATACTTCTTTCATGTCGTCCTCCTTGTAATATGAATTATGAACAATTAATAATTTACTTTCTGAGCAGTGACCAAGGTGCCTATCTTGGTATCGCATACAGCCTTATAGATATTATCGGGGCGCAGAATACTGAATACCATCAGATCGATTCTGTTATCCTTGCAAATAGCGGCTGCTGTTGAATCCATCACTTTCAGGTCTTTTTCCAGCACTTCTTGAAAAGATAGTCTATCGTAACGCACTGCGTCCTTATAGAGGTTGGGATCTTTATCATATACTCCGTCGACAAGCGTCGCTTTCAGAATGATCTCCGCTTCGATCTCGGCGGCTCTCAAAGCGGCTGCCGTATCGGTGGAAAAGAACGGATTACCCGTACCGCAGCCGAAAATGACGACTCTCCCCTTTTCCAGATGACGGATCGCACGGTTGCGGATATAAGGCTCGGCGACCTGACGCATCGAGATAGCTGTCTGAACACGGACGTCGACGCCGATCGCCTCCAAAGCGTCGGCTACGCCCAGAGCGTTGATCGTTGTCGCCAGCATGCCCATATGATCGGCTCTGGTACGATCCATCTCGCCGCTGGAGCGTCCGCGCCAGAAATTACCGCCTCCGACAACGACAGCGACCTGTACGCCGTTATCAACGAGCTTTTTGATAGGTTTGCAGAAAGACGTCACCGTTTCAAAATCGATGCCGTGTTTCGCCTCACCGGCTAATGATTCGCCGGATAGTTTCAACAATACGCGTTTGTATTTGGGCTTCACACATATCACTCCCATGTTAATTTCATAATTGTATATATTGTACTACAAAATGCTCTTTTTGTAAAGTAAAACATGGTAAATGTTCATTAAAAATTTGTAGGTTTACAATAGATGCGTTACAGTAGCAAGTAAAAAAATAATAGCAAATAGGAAGAACCTGTGTTACAGTTAGTTCGCTTACAACAAAACTCTACAAAGGAGATCCTATTTGCTGTGAATACTGTAACACAAAAGATGATGTTTCGTCAATCCCTAATTAAATATGCCGAGAAGCACGGAGTAACCAAGGCAGCCATCAAGTACAATGTCAGCCGCCAGTATGTCTATCGTTGGAAGAACAGATATGACGGAACGCTGCAATCCTTGGCGGATCAGTCCCATCGCCCCCATTCACACCCCAATCAACATACCGAGGATGAATTGAAGTTAATAAGGGATATGCGCCGCCGTAATCCACACGCCGGCTTAGTTGTCTTTTGGGTGAAGCTCAGACAAAGGGGCTATTCAAGAAGCATTACCGGTTTGTATAGAGTTCTTCGCAAGCTCGGAGAGCCGAGAAAAACACTGCCTAACCCTAAATACATTCCTAAGCCATATGAAAAGATGCTTTATCCCGGTCAAAGAGTCCAGATCGACGTTAAATTTGTTCCGACAGCTTGTATTGTCGGTGATGCTACAGGAGAGAAGTTTTACCAGTACACGGCGATAGATGAATACTCCAGATTCAGATATGTTGAGGCTTTTCAAGAGCACAACAGCTATTCATCTACCGTTTTTCTTGAGCATATGCTCAAAGCATTTCCTTTCAAAGTGGAATGTGTTCAGACTGACAACGGCTTGGAGTTTACTAAACGGCTGCTCAAAGAGAATGATTTGACTATGTTTGAAGAGAAGCTAATCAAGCTGGGAATTCGATACAAACAGATCAAGCCATACACTCCAAGACATAACGGCAAAGTGGAACGTTCTCATCGCAAAGACAATGAATACTTTTATGCCTGTCATACTTTCTATTCATTTGATGACTTTAAGAAGCAACTGGCTGTTCACAGCAGAAAATACAACAACTTTCCTATGCGTCCACTCGGTTGGAAATCTCCTCGCGAGTTCCTTTACCATTTCCTCAATACCGGCGAGGTCATCTTTTCTTGAATTTGTGTAACACATCATTGACAAACCTACAAACATGGTAAATGTTCATTAAAAATTCAATAATAATTGACTTCATCTGTTTTCTCGGCTTCTCCCGAAGTTTACCGGGTACGCATACCCATGCCTTCGGGCTCAGTCAGTGATCAGCGATCAGTGATTAGTGACAAGTTGATCGGGTCGCTTTGCTCCTTTAATTATCATCGGTCACCGGTCACTTGCCGCTGATCGGCTCTGCCGAGAAAGGTCTTTTGGTTGCCGGAAGCGAGGGAGTATTTACCGAGACGGCGGTTCATTTTCTCCATCCGCCTGCTGTATGTCGCTTTCTGTCCGTTGCGCTCGACCTCATGATCGTTTAATCAAAAAGAGCCGCCGCAATACTGCGGCAGCTCTCTGAAAAGTGTATTTGATCCTGTAAAAGACAGATTACTGTACCATGCTGGCAACTTCGGCTGCGAAGTCGTCCTGACGCTTCTCGATGCCCTCGCCCTTTTCGAAGCGGATGAACTTCTTGATGACGATGGAGCCGCCGAGCTTCTTGGCGGTAGCCTCGGTGTACTTGGCAACAGTCATGGAGCTGTCCTTGACGAATTCCTGATCGATAAGGCAGTTCTCCTTGAAGTACTTGCCCATCTTGCCCTTAACGATGTTCTGCAGAACCTGCTCGGGCTTGTTAGCCATCTTGGGATCGTTCTTCATCTGCTCGACCATGATGTTCTTCTCATGCTCGATAACTTCTGCGGGAACCTCAGCCTCGTTGAGATAAGGCGTGTTCAGCGCGGCTATCTGCATCGCGATATCCTTACCGTAAGCGATGAACTCGGGGTTGGTGCTGTCGATATCGGTCTCGAAGTTGACCAGAACGCCGATCTTGCCGCCTGCGTGTACATAAGCGATGCAAACGCCGTCGATCTTCTCAAAACGGCGGATCTGGATGTTCTCACCGATGGTCAGAACCTTTTCCTGAAGCAGCTCTGCGATCGTCATTTCGGAACCGACCGCCTTGCAGGCGGACAGAGCTTCTACGTCTGCGGGATTTTCAGCCATAACGGTCTGAGCGCAGGTGTTGACAAAAGCCTGGAAATCAGCGTTTTTAGCGACAAAGTCAGTCTCGGCGTTGACCTCGATCACAACGCCTGCGGTGTTATCGTCGTTGGTAATAGCAAGAGCGATGCCTTCCGCAGCGATGCGGTCCGCCTTTTTCGCCTGCTTTGCCAGACCCTGCTTTCTTAATACGTCAATAGCGGCTTCCATATCGCCGTTCGCTTCGGTAAGAGCCTTTTTGCAGTCCA
>JAFRBD010000152.1 GCA_017405065.1 Ruminococcus sp.
ATTCACGCTGTCATTCCGAGGAGTCGGCAATCCTGCCGACGACGTGGGAATCCCACAAACAGGGAATGATACGTCGGATAACCACTATGTGGGATTGCCACGGGGATAAATCCCCTCGCAATGACATTGTATCAAGAGGTCGCTATGACAAAAGAATTCATCCTACAAAAACTATATGAAAAATATATCCGTCCGACAGAGGGCAACACCGACCGCTTCATCGGCGTCGAGATCGAAATGCCGATCGTCAACCTGAACCGTCAGGCGGTCGATTTCGCCGTGATCCATGAGCTGACCAAGCGATTCTGTGAGCGCTTCGGCTTCACTGTCGCCGGTATCGACGACGAGGGGAACGCCTACTGCGCGGAGAAAAAAGAGAACGGCGACATTCTCTCCTACGACTGCTCCTACAACAATCTGGAGCTGTCCTTCGGCAGAGAACGCGATCTGAATATCATCCACGACAGGTTCCATGAATACTACGCGTTCATTCAGGAATACTTTGAGCGGTACCGCTATACGCTGACCGGTATGGGCGTGAATCCCTACCGCAAATACAACCGCAATTTCCCTGTCCCGAACGGCAGATACCGGATGCTGTATCATCACCTGCACAGCTACCGTAAGTACGAAGGGCTGATGAAGTTCCACCCGTTCCCGGAGTTCGGCACCTTCTCGTCCGCCTCACAGGTACAGTTGGACGTCAGCGCCGAAAGACTCGTGCAGACGCTCAACGTGATGAACCGCCTCGAACCGCTCAAAGCTCTGCTATTCAGCAACTCCGTCATGCCGGATTATGACAAAGACCTGCTGTGCTGTCGGGACGTATTCTGGGAGAAAAGCACCCACGGCATCAACCCGAATAACATCGGAATGTATGACACGGAACTTGGCACGCTCGATGATGTGCTGGATTATATCGCCGGCACCTCCATCTACTGTGTGGAGCGCGGCGACAAGTACATCAACTTTACGCCGGTGAACATCGTGGAATATCTCCGGTCGGATTCCGTGACCGGTGAATACTACGATAACGGCGTCTATCGGGAAATCACCGTCGAGCCGGATATCGGGGATCTCAAAACGCTCAGGACATTCAAGTTCGAGGATTTGACCTTCCGCGGTACGATCGAATACCGTTCCTCCTGCACCCAGCCGATATCTTCCTCGATGGCGCTGCCGGCGCTCCAGATCGGACTGCTCGAAAAACTCGATGAGTTGGATGGATTACTGCGAACCGACGACGTCGTCTATCAGCACGGATACTCGCCGAAACAACTGAGGGAAATGCTGATCCGCCGACCGCTGCCCGATTTCATCGACAAGGATCGTATGTATGATCTGCTCAAAAAGATCGTCGATCTGGCGGCAGACGGACTGAAAACTCGTGGACTCGGCGAAGAAAAATACTTAGCACCCCTCTATGACCGCATCGCCCGCCGTGAAACACCCGCAGAAACGATGCTGAACGCCCTCGATAACGGCACCTCCATGGAAGATGTTATCCAACAATTTGCGAAGGTATAATAGATAAGCCTCTGTAAGGGAACGAACCCCTACAGAGGCTTTTTCTATGTGACAATATTTAACCGATGAAGAACTGCGACCAGTACAGTACGCCGCTGCTTTCATA
>JAFRBD010000153.1 GCA_017405065.1 Ruminococcus sp.
ACCTTGATGATCGCAAGCGGTGTCCCGATCACAACGGTATCAAAGCGCCTCGGTCATGCCGATACCACAACGACAGGCAAGATATACGCACACGCGATCCGCTCAGCAGATGAAGCCGCCGCAGAAACATTAGAAAACATCCTTGTGCCTACGCTGAACAGAAACGCGGGATAATACACGCGTAGCGGCTTATCAGCCGTATATGTTATGAAGTCTTGAAAAGCATATCAAATAAAAAGCTGCACGCCTCAGATTTGAAGCGTGCAGTATTTTTGAGCTTTTGTGTCCCGAATTCTGATTTGGTTCATTTTTGCCTTGGTTTTGCCTTGGTTTTGACTTGGTTTTGTCTGTCAGCGGCATATAACCTGATGTCTATAGCCGAAGGATAAAAACCGCTGAAAAATGCACAATAAACATCAAATAAACATCAGCTCGTGAGTTTTCGGACAAAAGAAGAACCGCACGGACTCCAAAAATGGCTTATCCATGCGGTTTCTTTGGTTGCGGGGGTGGGACTTGAACCTCACGACCTCCGGGTTATGAGCCCGACGAGCTACCAACTGCTCCACCCCGCGATATCTGCCTTTCAGCCTTTATATGTTACCACCGAATAGCGCATTTGTCAAGGGCGAAAGACGGCGAATCTCCGCGACAGGATCTAATTTGTTTATTTTGTGCAAAAGATGTACTTTTTGCATTGACAATATAGTGTTTTATGATAATATAATAATATCTGTATTAATTGGGTTGGTTTCATGAGAATTGATGTCATAGGCGGTCGACCGGATGACGGCTCTCTTTTGGTAAGGGGATGAACGGAATCGCTGACGGCGACCCTTGATCCCTGCCGATCCGCCTGAGAAACAGCGGGCTTCGGCGGGACGGCTCCTGACAGACAGCGAAGGAACCATCCGAGAGTTATGGGAGGTAATTTATGGCTTATTTCAAATGTACAAATTGCGGTGAGATCTTTGAAGCTGCGGAGGGGATGACAAGCACGTATTGTCCTCACTGCGGTGCGCAGCAGCTTTTACCGGGCGCTTATGACGGCGCCGATCCACAGGCTGACTTCAGCGATCCGAACGCACAAGGCTACGGCGAACAAATCCCCGCGCAAAGTGATTATCAGGGTTATGCCGAGCAGCCTCAGAATCAGCCTTACGGAGCGCAGGATTACAACGCGCAGAACTACGGTCAGCAGCCGTATCAGAATTATCAGCAGGGGACGGGCTATCCCCAAAATCCCATACCGAATCAGCAGGGCGGGATCAGCTATCCCGGGGACGGAAATGCTCCCGTTCCGGCGAAGAAGGGCATGAATAAAGGCTTGCTGATCGGTCTGATCATCGGCGGCGCAGCGCTGTTGATCACGATTATTGCTGTTGTGGCGATCATCATCTCCGCGAATTCCGTAAAGCCGGTTCCCTGGAATCCGCAGGAAACGATCGCCGGAGGCGGCGGAAAAGACACCGGAATCACGGTTACAGCGAGCGATAAAGCCACGATTTCCGCCGGCGGTACGCATACGGTTGCCATCATCGACGGAACCGTCGTTGCTGTCGGCAACAACGGAGACGGTCAGTGCAACGTCAGTAATTGGTCAAATATCGTTACGATCTCGGCAGGCTATGAGCATACCCTCGGCGTTCAGGCTGACGGTAAGGTTGTGGCGACCGGCTCCGATGTTTTCGGTCAGTGCGACGTCAGTACATGGAGCGATATTACAAGCGTTGCGGCGGGTACCTTCCACTCGCTGGGTCTGAAGAAGGACGGCACGGTCGTAGCGGTCGGCGATAACGATGACGGTCAGTCCGACGTATCCGGATGGAACAATATCATCGCGATCGCGGCAGGTTATCATCACAGCGTCGGACTGAAGAGCGACGGCACGGTCGTAGCGGTCGGCGGTAACGACGAGGGTCAGTGCGATGTATCCGGCTGGACAAACATCGTCGCGATCGCTGTAGGCGACGATCATACGGTCGGTCTGAAGAAGGACGGCACGGTCGTCGCGACAGGCGTCAATCTGGGCGGAGAGACCGAGACCTCCGCGTGGAGCGACATCGTATCGATATCGGCGGGCTATCATCACACCATGGGTCTAAAGAGCAACGGTACGGTCGTCGCGGTCGGCGTCAACTACGATGATCGCTGTGAGACCGGTACATGGACCAACGTGACAGAGATCGCTGCGGGCGGTTACTTTTCGGCAGCGCGCAGCATTGACGGATCGTTTTATGCAATCGGCGCGAGCGACGACGGTCAGCTCAACGTCGGCGGTTGGAAAGCAAATTGATCGGCCGTTGACGGTTGGAGATAAACCAAATTAAAAGATCACAGTGCTTGCCGCGGGCGCGGCAGGCACTGTGATCTTTTGGCGAAAAACCGCTTGAAAAAATCGCATGACCGGCTCCGTATGCCGCTGTGAAGCAACGGGTGACGGCGCCCCGTCGCGGGCGTCCGATCCGTAAAAAACCGCCGGCGTGAGCGCTCCTCACGTCGGCGATCAATCATGTCAGGATTCTGCTGTTCGGCGATCAGTTTTCGGGACCTTTGCTGACGGTGATCGTAACATCGGCGCCTTTGGGGATGGTCTGTCCGCCGTCGGTATAGGAAATGATGTTTCCTTCTTCGACCTGATCGCTGTATTCTTCGACGACGATCGGGTTCAAACCGACTTTGGCGACAAGATTAGCGCCTTCCTTACCGGTGAGGATGCCGATATTCGGCACCTCAACGCCTTCGCCGAGACTGCCGACGACTCTGACTTCGCTGCCTTTTTCTACGGTTTCACCGACTTTGGTGATCATCGCGTCGATAGTACCTTCGGGATTCTTCTTGGAATACCTCTCGCGCTGGACGTTCAGCGTGAGTCCGGAATCCGCGACAGTCGACTCCGCCTCTTCTTTGGTCATGCCGACAAGATCGGGCACGGTAATTTTGCTGCCGCATCCTGCCAGTAAGGCGACAGAAGCAATGCACATCACGGCAAGCGCAAGACAGATGATGGATTTCAGCGTATGCCTGGTATGGAACATGGGAACCTCCTCCTTGGTGTTTGATAGCACCATTATAGCACAGATATATTGGGATTACTATCATTATTTAATGATTTCGATGACAAAATAAAAGGGGTCTGTTTTGGTGATTTTGCCGAATTGATCGGCTTTGAACCATCAGGCTCCGATGAAAAAGAACGGAATAAAAAAGTTTTGTTTTTCTACTTTACAAATGAAGAAAAGTATTGTATAATACCAAAGTGGCATGGGGGTATAGCTCAGATGGTAGAGCGCATGGTTCGCATTCATGAGGTCAGGGGTTCGATTCCCCTTATCTCCACCAGTGACATTAGGGAGTACCGTTTGGTACTCCCTAATGTCATATATACCATACAGTGGAGAAAAGGGGAATCGAAGGCGAGAGAGCCAAGCGATAAGCGTCAGCGAATCGCGCGGGCAAAATTGTGCCGGGGGCACAATTTTAACGAGAGCGCAGATCAGGCTTTTCCATACGCCGGATGCTCCTAAGACGGGGTAATGCCCGAGCGACAGATCGGACAGACCTTATCTCCACCACGAATTTTGGGAGTATCACCATGATACTCCCTCTTTTCTTATTGTGAGTTTTGTGTTATATTTTTTGAAAGATAAATCGGAATTTAGGTGATGAAAAATGATAAATAAGCTATTTGAAAAACTTTCCGAATTTGATCAGGTGGAGGCGATTGCGCTCGGCGGTTCACGTTCGGGAGAAAACTATGATGAAAAATCCGATTATGATGTGTATGTTTACATCACTGCACCAATCAGAGAAGAAAGCAGACGCGCATTGTTGGCTGATTACTGCCAATATATGGAGATTGGAAACCATTACTGGGAATACGAGGATAACTGCGTTCTGAACAATGGAATCGACATCGACATCCTTTATCGCAATCTGGACGAATTTTGTGACGGTGTTGCGAGAGTTGTGGAAAGGTTTGAGGCATACAACGGATATACTACCTGTATGTGGCATAACCTTTTGACCTGTAAAATTGTCTGCGATAAGTACGGAAGGCTTCTAAACGCCAAAGAACGCTTTTCCGTTCCTTATCCCGAAGAACTCCGAAATAACATCATCAAAAGAAACACAGCTCTTTTATACAGCGCCATGCCTGCATACTCCCTGCAATTGAAAAAGGCGAACGGCAGAAACGACAGAGTAAGCGTTGTTCACAGAACAGCCGCCTTTTTGGAATCGTATTTTGATGTGATTTTCGCATTGAACATGCAAACACATCCCGGCGAAAAGCGATTGATTGAGCTTTGCAGAAATAATTGCACTATTCTTCCTGATCACTTTGAAGAAAACCTCAACCGACTTTTTGATGATATGTTGATACACAGCGATAATCTGACCGAAGATTTGAATACTGTTATTTCAGAGCTTAAATCAGTGCTAATACGGGAGAGTTTATGATATTATCCGTAAAAACCTGATGTGAAAAACCCGCCTGCTCACGCGATGTGAACAGGCGGGAAAATTTTATGCCGTAATCGGAATATTCTCTGTTTCCTCCATACCGAGGAAGAACTGGCGGATATTCATATTCAGCTCGATGTTCAGGTCATAGTTGCGGTAAACATCAACACGTTTGATTATTGAATTGACGATCATCTTTTTCGCCTCTATGGAAGCGCTGTCGTACAGGCTCGACCATGAAATGATCTCGTCGTACTGAACATTCAGGTCTTTTATAAGATTCTCCGACGATTCTACCTCACGCTGCGCTTCATCACAGCGTTCCTTTAAGCTCTTTATCCTTGCTTCGGAGTCCTCGACCAATCCGGCGAGCATCGTCTGCGAAAAGGCGCTCTCACCCTGAATGGACTTAACAACCTCTGCGCGGAGCTTATTCAGCTTTTCGATCTCCTTGGCGTATTCGGACTGATGGCGTTTGAGATTCGTCTTTCTGATCGTCAGTTCCTCTTTATACCGAGAGCTGATGACGGCGCTCTTTGGAACGCCCTTGATAAAGTCAATGCTTTATAACGCCTAAAAAAGTTACAGCAACAGTTTCAATTTCACCTGTTAGTATAGTATTTGAATAATGCTTTCATAACTTTTGATCACACTGCCCTGCCGATATAGAACACATAGCCGTAATGCCGCTTGTACTTCATATACAGCTCGACCTCACGGCGGTTCAGCGCGGCGTATTCGCGGACGGTATCGCAGTTGTCGTACTTTTCGATCAGCCCGTCGATCGCCTGCTCTCTCGGCTCAAAATAGTTCTTTGTCCAGCAGTCCTCCGTCAGCGCGAACGCGGCGACGAACTGATAGCCGCAGTTCTGCATGATCCTGATGTTGTCCTCGATAAGATCAAGCTGACTTCCCGCGTCCGACCAGAACTGTTCTGCCTCTGCCGGATGCTCTTTCGTCATCCACGAGGGGCAGGTCACGGCGACATAACCGCCTTCTTTCAGAAACCCGCGCCAATGGGACAGTCCCTTTTCAAAACCAATATTGTCGATCGCTCCCTCCGACCAGATCAGGTCGAGGGAGTTTTTCTCGAACGGCAGGCTCTCCATATTGCCGACGACGCCTTTTACACGATTGCCGAGATTCTTACCGATCGCTCTTTTATCAAGCTCCCGGGTGAACGTCGGGAACATATCCAGACCGACGATATCTCCCTTTAAATGCTCTGCAAGGATCAGGGTCTGACCGCCTGTACCGCAGCCCAGGTCGGCGATGTTCTCCAATCGACTGAGATCTCCGAGAAAGCTCAATGCCTTCTCTACCGTTTCCCGACTGCCCGGTCCCTGACGCTCCAAACCGATATGCGCTTCCAATAATAAATCAAAAAAAGTCGGTTGTTTATTTTCCATTGGTATTTCTCCTTAATATAAGATAACCTTTGACGACCGGTATCGCAAAGCAGATCAGTCCTGCGTATGGTTGTCTTGTGACGATAAACAAGCATACGGAGATAACAGACAGTGCCAAGCCGGTGACGAGCCTATGCTTGTTCCACAGCGGTTTATCAAAGTGGCTGATGATCACGCCGCATATGCCGTTCAATACTGTAATGCCTATTGTCGCGGCATACACGATCACGATCCATAAACTGATGTCCGTTAAGTTGAACATAGATACAGACGCGGCTTTTGCGCCGTTGCCGAATACGGGGATGAATAGCAGCAATGCGGTAAATACATCCAGCACGCTGCAAATCAGCGCGGTGTAGCGGTTGATAGTCTCGCGCTTTTCATTCTCTGCCGCAGTGATGATCTCGTCGGGGCAGATCAGCTCGTCGATTGTCACTCCGAAATAACGCGATATTTCTTTTAAGGATTCGATGTTCGGATATCCGCGTCCCGATTCCCATTTTGATATCGCCGTTCTTGACACATAAAGCTCCTTCGCAAGCTCCTCCTGCGTCAGTCCTTTGCTTTTTCTCAGCTCCTGCAATTTTTCATTAAATTCCATTTTCTTTCCTCCTGTCCAAGTACATTACAGCGGAGTGATAAAGTTCAAACAATCCAAAACTCAGAAAAACCGAGCCGATGATATCCGTCGCCCAGTGAACGCCCGATATCAGTCTGCCGATCACCATAAAAGCCGAAAACGATACCGCAAAAATATATACGGTAAATCTAATTGCTTTGTTTTGAAATCTGCGTTTGATTTGTAATACCAATGTCGGCATCACTGACAGCACCAGAAGTGTAGTTGAGGAAGGATAGGAGGCTTCCATATATCCGTCGATCGGGATCGGACGATAATTGATCGGGATCATTTCAAAAATAAGATAAGCCGCGATGACAATAATATAATAAACACCCAATAGGATGATATCGGGATCGACCTTGAACAGGCTCCTGCGGCGTATCAACTGAGCAAGTCCGAGTATACCAAAGCACATACAAACCGCTATCGGTACAAGCCCCAGCCAGTCGGTAATGGCGTACAGCCGCATATGTACGCCCGTGAGCCGATGAAACCAAGTGTTGAACGCCGCAACGCCGATCGCAGTTCCGCGCTGCCCGACATTTTGAACATCAACGCTCATAATCAGAATCGTCCATAATACAAACGCGGCAAGCAAGCATATGCCGATGAATAAAACTCTTTTCGCTTTCATTTCCATCTGTCCTTTCACACTTGAAAGTAACAGATCGGTTCAAAAAAGTAAAGAATCGCTCCGTCACATCGGCGATACGAAGCGTGTCATCCTGTAAAAATGCTATGTGAGCGTTTTTATCCCCTTTTGCAGATTTTCCAAAAACCTGCCCGCGTGAGAACCGTCCATCTGCGTGTGGTGGAATTGGAACGAGATCGGCAGCTCGACCCTTAGCTCTCTCTTGCGGTATCTGCCCCAGCTGATGAAGGGATTGTTGAAGATACCGCTATTCATACCGACGACGCCGTCAAGCTCGGTCTCGATGATCGCCGATGTGCCGATGACCATACTGTTGCCCGACAAATCCTTGTTGTCGCAATTCTCGGCGACCCACGAGGTGTTCTCCAGATAGCTTTGATTGAATTTTTCCAAATCAGCCGCGTAAGGAATATCGCAGGAATTGATTTCTCCGCGCTTGTTCTCAACAATGATACTGACGGCAATTTTATCATATTGCAGCAGCTTTTCGCCGACGGGGAGCGTGTAGAATTCCTCAATGCCGACGGCGGCTTTCGCAATACAAAAACAAAGCAGCATATTGAATTTCAGATTTTTCTTCCTGCTGACTGTCAGCAGATTGGTAACATCGAGCGTCTTGAAAAAAGTCACCATCGGATTCGGTGCTTTCATCCACAGCTCATACGCCGTCGCTCTCGGACTGTCTTTCGGATCAATTTCTTTCGGCATGATTATCCTCTTTTATCTATATGGAATTCCTTGTATTCTATTTTGTAGTCAAAAGGCATGATGATCTCTCCTTTTTTATTGAAAACCTGTTATTACTGTCCGACTCTCCATAACTGCCGCGACTGTCGCGACAGCGCAGACCGGCACAGCGGTGTATCGTATGTTGATGATTGGGAGCGTAAAGGGAAGAATAAATACCAACACTCCGGTGACCTTATTGATAACGGAATGAACCGCTGTCAGCGTATGATGACGAACGAATCCGATCACGATATTGACGACCTTGATCAACGCGATCACACCGACCCATACGAACATCCATAGGGGCAGCTCGAGGATTGGCAGGAGCTTTATCAATACGACCGCGGCAAAAACGATATCGGCAAGGGCGTCGAGCTTCGCGCCGAATTCGGTTGCGGTATTCGTTTTCCGTGCGATCATTCCGTCAAAGATATCGGATAATCCGGCGGCTGTGTAAAACGCAAAGAACGGCAGCGACAGCGGCGCGCAGAACACCAGCGCAAGGCTGCACAATATCCTGATGGTTGTTATGAAGTTCGCCATAATTCCATTTCAAGGCATTTCCATTCCTCGTCATAAAAATGGTAATATTCAGCCTTATCCGTTTCGATTTCCCGGAACCCGACAGACCGGTAGCAGCGGTAAGCGGACGAATTGTTCTCAAATACGCCCAGCGTGATTTTCTCCGCTCCTAAGCACTCAAACGCATATCGGATCGCCGATATCAGCATTTGTCTTCCGACGCCCCGACCGCGCTTTTTGCCGTCTATGATAATGAATCCGAATCTGAGGATATGCTTTTCTTCATCCGTATAACGCAGGATCAGATGCCCGACGATACCGTTTTCATCATACGCCGTCATCGGAAAGAAGCGGTCATGATCCGCTGTGTTATATTGCCGGTTCATATCGTCTCCTGTGATCGGATAGGTTTCATATCTGTCTGCACACCATTTCCGGAAAGCAACCTCGTCGCCGATCCATGAAATGATGGTATCGGCGTCGCGTGGTTCGTATGGTCTTAATTGTATCATCTCTAATGTCCTCTGTGTTTTTCATTTCGTTTTTGTTGCTTGAGTTCAAAGAGCCGCTGCTTTTCGGCTTCTTTCTGCTCGCGGGATTTTTGCTTATGTTCGAGTTTGTTTTCTTCATACTGCTTTTGCAGCGCCTGCTGTGATTTGGTGCCGACGCCTGATTTTTCAAGCTGTTTCTGCGCGTTTCGCTGACGGCGTTTCGGGTTGTCCGCCTTATGCTTGATCTCTGTTTTGACGGGTGGGCTGAATCGCAGGTGATTGAAATGTCTCAGGATAAAGGCATATATCTCCGCGTCGGTTGGTTCCGCGCCGAATACGACCTTGCATACGGAGAGCTTCTTGCCGTCCAGCTCCTCAAACACGCCTACCCAGAACGGTTCGTCAAAGTAAACCGTCAGCTTGGATTCAGTTGACCGTTCCATTGACGATCTGAGCATACTGCTCCTCGGGGATCATCGGCGAAGCGATCTCTTTTATCAGCTCCTCGCCAATCGTTCCGCTCTCGGCGTACTGTTTGCCTGCTTTTCGAATCAGCGCAAGCCGCGGCTCTGTGACGATCGCCGCCTCGGGCGCGTTGAACATCGGGCTTTCGGGCACGGTGATCATCGTATGCTCATTCGGAAAACAGCGTGTGAACTGCATCACGGCAGGCTCAAAATTGTGCCTGCTGTTCGGGAAGCCGCAGCCGCAGATCATCACATATTTCAGGTGAGAAAAATCCGCCTGACCGACATGCTCATAGCGGTCGCCGACCTTTTGCATAGCCATACTTGACAGCGGCAGGGTGCGGTCAAGCAGCGCCTTGAGCGGCGCGGGCATGCCGCAGCAGTAGAGCGGATAGCTCCATATCAGCAGGTCGCTGTCGAGTATCTCCTCGAGAATTTCGCGCATATCATCGTGGTGGACACAATTGCCGCCGTTGCGCATACAGGCAAAGCAGCCTGCGCAGTATTCAATATGCTTGTCGATCACGTTGATCGTATGTACCTCATTCTCCGCGACCGAGTTCATACCGTCGAGAAATGCGCGGGTGATGTGCATGGTATCGCTTTTTTCCTTTTTGGGACTTCCGTTTAATACTAAAATTTTCATAATCTTCTCCTCTCAAAGCCATATCAAAGATTGTCTTGATCTTTTGTTTCATACGGCTTATCCCAAGAGCCGATCTCTATAAGATTGCCCTCCGGGTCGGCGATATAACAGGTGCGCTGTCCCCACGGCTCGGTCGTCGGTTCCATCACGGGAAAAGCGCCGTTTTCTACAGCCGCTTTGAAGGAAGCGTCGACCTCCTCAAAGGTATCGACATACAGCGCCAGCTCAAAATGACCGTTCAAACCGCTCGTGTAGCTGTATGTTCGGTTTGTCATTTTTTCAAAGTCTTTTCTGCCGTAGAGCAGGAACAAGGTTCCATCCTTGACAAGATATACGTTTTTCGTATCCTCAGCCTCTTTGATCTCAAAGCCGAGCACATCCCTGTAAAAACGTATCATACTGCCCATATCGTTGACGAGTAATCCAAAACCGTCTAATCGCATAACTTACCTCCCAATTGACTCAGTCATATACACATTGCAAAAATGACGGATATGCCGTTCGATGCTTTCCATGCTCTCCCGCGCGCACTGCGGCTGCCTGTCTGCTTTGGATACCCAGAGAGCGACGGGCGCGGTCACCTCTGTCGCGAGCAGCTCGGGATCATCCTCCTTAAACAAACCTTCAGTCATCATACCTTCGATGATCTTTGAATACATACCTTGGATTCCGTTTAGCTGATGCTTTGTCGTGATCTCGGCAAAGCGTTCGTTCCTGAATTGCTCGCGCACCAAAAATTTGCGCATCTTGCGGATCATCGGATCCTGCATGGTAAACGATACTCTCTCTGTCGCCGATCGAATGAATTCCTCCTTGCTCTCGGGCAGTTTGCCGATATGCCTGTCCGAGCCGAAAAATTCCTCGTAACGGGCTTCCGCCATATCGATCAGCGCGTTGAGAATATCCTCTTTGCCCTTGAAATGATTGTAGAGCGACGGCGCTTTGATCCCGACCTTTTCGGCGATCTGTTCCACGCTCGTTCCGTCATAGCCGTTCTCGGCAAACAGCGTCAGCGTTTCATCCAGTATTCTCTCTCTTGTTGTCATAGTGTCCTCCAAAGAAATAGACTAATAACCTTTAGTTTCATTGTAACTAATGATTATTAGTCTGTCAATAGATTCTTTTGCTTTTTCAACAGAGAATCGGTCAGCAGCTATGATACTACTGACCGAAAATAGTTTCTTATCTTTTTTATAAAGCACAAGCTCGGGGTTTTTACCTTTTGTCCTTAGTCTTTGTTTAAGGCTATACTAAAGCGCAATAATGTCCGCGTCATATCCGCAACCGAAGTGATCTCACAAGGTCCCGAAGGTATCATTCTTGAGTCCTTACTGGAAGGCATGGCAGAATACTATTCCGCAGAGCTGGCTGAAAAGATCATCCGAGGAATGACGGAGAACGCCTACAAGTGCAAGTTCAACGGAGGAGCGATCCCGTTCGGATACTATATAGATGACGAGCGGCATTTTCAGATAAAAGAAGAAGAGGCTGCTGTTGTGCGCGAAGTATTCAAGCTGTATAACGGCGGTATGACTTTAAAGCAGGTAGCCGATCATCTGAACAGCAAAGGGATTCGCAGCCGTCGGGGAACGACCTATAAGGTATCGTCTGTGTCAAAGATGATTTCAAACAGACGGTACATGGGTGAATACCGATTCCGCGAAATCGTGATCGAAGACGGTATCCCTGCAATCATTTCGAAGGATGAATTTGAAGCAGCGAACAATCGATTAGCCGGCAACAAAAGAGCTCCTGCCAAATTCAAAGCAAAAGCCGATGATGAATACATTCTGAGCACAAAACTCTATTGCGGAAAGTGTATGTCATTCATGATCGGTGAAAGCGGCACAAGCCGCAGGAATATCACATATCGGTATTACAAGTGCTCATCGGCAAAATCTAAAAGAGGCTGTGATAAGAAGCCGGTCAAGAAAGATGCTATCGAAGATGTCGTAATCGATCAGATTCAAAAGATCATCTGGGATGACGAGCTGATAGATGTAATTGCCGGAACCGTAATAACGGTTCAGAATCAGGGCGGCAGTGAAATACCGATCCTTACAAAGCAGCTTTCCGATACCGAGAAAAGTATCGCCAACATTATGAAAGCAATTGAGATGGGCGTCGTCACCGAAACCACAAAAGAGCGTTTGCTTGAACTGGAAGATCAAAAGAAAGAGTTTGAATTTCAGTTGGCGACAGAAAAGATCAAACGCCCGACACTCACAAAAGAGCAGGTCGTCCTATGGCTTAAACACTTCAGAGAGCTCGATCCCAAAAACACAAAGCACAGAAAGCGCCTGGTCGATAGCTTTGTTAACGCCGTAATTCTCTATGACGACAAAATCGAGTTTTACTTTAACTTCAAAAACGGCGCAACGATACTCAAAAAGGATGATTTAGAAAAAGGTTCGGATTTATTCGCCTTAACTCCACCGGTGACATTAGGGAGTACCAAATGGTACTCCCTAATGTCATATATACCGCACAGTGGAGAAAAGGGGAATCGAAGGCGAGGGCGACAAGCCGTAAAGCTGTCGCCCTGCCGGAGCTTTTTCTAAAAGCGGAAACACTTTTCGAGCGCCTTGTACTCGCCGAGCACCAGAAGCGTCAGATCCTTTGTCATAACGGTTTCCGGTTTGATCATAAAGTTCATGACGCCGTTCTTTTTCAGTCCGATGATCGTCAGGTTGTATCTTCGTCTGACGTCCAACTGGATGATGCTCTTTCCGACCCACTCGTCGGGGACGGCGACCTCATAGAGAGAATGGTTTTCATCCAGCTCGATATAGTCCATGATATGGTCGGAGCTGTATCGGATCGCCGCCCATTTGGCGATCTGCTTTTCGGGATAGACTACTCTGTCCGCGCCGTTCCGAAGCAAGAAACGCTCCTGACCGTCGCGTTCCGCGCGGGCGACAACGAATTTCGCTCCCAGTTCTTTTAGGAGATAGGTGGTCTCCAGCGAGCTTTGGAAATCGTTGCTGATCGTGACATAACAAATGTCAAAGTTGTTGACGCCCAGTGTGTGCAGAAACGCCTCGTTGGTGCTGTCGCCGATCTGCGCGTCCGTGACGATATCCATCGCCTCGTTGACCCTTTCTTCGTTATGGTCGATCCCCAGAACGTCGTGACCGAGACGGTTGAGCTGGATCGCGATATGTTTACCGAATCTTCCGAGTCCGATCAATAATACAGATTTCATAGTTTATCTCCTTTATCCTACCGTGATTTGTTCCGTAGGTAATTTTGACAGTTTTTTTGAGGAGCCTGATATGGCGGCGTAGATAACGGTCAGTCCGCCGACTCTGCCGAGGAACATCAGCAGGATCAGGATCGCCCGGGATACGACGCCGAGGCCGGGGGTGATCCCGAGCGTCAGCCCGACGGTGCCGACTGCGGATGCGGTCTCAAAGAGGCATATGCCCAGCGGTAATCCTTCGATCAGGCAGATCGTCGCCGCGCCGGCAAAGCACAGCGTGATATACATGATAAAGACAGTGGAGGCGATCTTGACGACGCCCGCTTCGATCCTCCTGCCGAAGCACTCCGGATCCTCCTTGCGTCGGAAGGTGGAGATCGCGTTGATGAACAGCACGGCGACGGTGGTGGTTTTCATGCCGCCCGCCGTCGAGCCGGGGGAGCCGCCGATGAGCATCAGTATGATGAAGATCGCCTTGCCGAGCCTTGTCATGGCGGAAAGATCGAGGGTGTTGAATCCCGCCGTTCGGGTGGTGACCGACTGAAACAGCGATCCGAGTATTCTTTCGCCGATCGGCAATTGAGCGAAATCATGCAGGAAAAAGATGACTGCGGGGACGGCTATCAGCACAGCGGAGGTGAGGAGTATTACCTTGCTCTGCATCCGGTAACGCTTGAAGCGGAATTTGTAGGTGATGACGTCCTTCCATGTCAAAAATCCGACGCCGCCCACGACGATCAGAAGCATCAGGACGATGTTGATGAGAGGATGGGACGAGTAGGAGGTCAGCGACGAAAATTTCTGATCCGGCTTTCCCATCAGGTCAAAGCCCGCGTTGCAGAAAGCGGATATGGAATGAAAGAACGACATCCAGATCCCCTTGGCGCCGTAATCCTTGATAAATACCGGCATCATGGCGGCTGCGCCCGCCAGCTCGATGACCGCGGTTCCTTTTATGACGAATAACGTCAGTCTGACGATACCGCCGACGCTCGGCGCGGAAATGGCGCTCTGCATGGTGCTTCTCTGACTGAACGAGAACTGTTTGCCCGAGAGCATCACAAAGGTCGCCGCCATCGTGATGACGCCTAATCCCCCGATCTGGATCAGGGTCAGGATCACCGCCTGTCCGAATCCGGACCAGTATGTCGCCGTATCCTGCACGATCAGTCCCGTGACGCATACTGCCGAGGTCGAAGTGAAAAGCGCCTGATCGAACGGCGTGACGGCTCTGCTCTTGGCGGATATCGGCAGCATCAGGATCAGCGCGCCCAGCAGGATCACGCCGATGAATCCGAGAAGGATCTTCTGAAAGGACGTCAGCCGTTTTCTCTTTTTGACCGGATTTCCCATTATGCTTCCCTGCCGTTTCCGTCCATCAAATCCGGATGAACTGTTAAAATCTGTCTTATTATAGCACACCGCATAGGAATTGTCACCCCTGTAATCGCTTAATTTGCCGATTGATTTTTCAGTATAACCGTTGTAGAATAGCAATGAGGATCAAACAGAGAAAAAGAGGGAAGAAGATGAATGATTATATCGCATTCTGCGGATTGAACTGCGAGACCTGTGAAGCGCGGCTGGCAACGATCAACGACGACCATGCGCTGCGCGTCAAGGTCGCAAAGGAATGGTCGGAGCTCAACGGCGTCGAAATCACGCCCGAAATGATCAACTGCGAAGGCTGCCGCATCGACGGCGTCAAAACGGTCTATTGCGACGCGCTCTGTCCGATCAGACAGTGCGCTCTTGCAAAAGGCTGTCCCACCTGCGGCTCGTGCGAAGAGATGGAGACCTGCGGCAAGGTCGGCATGGTCATCGGCAGCAACCCCGAAGCGCTGAGTAATCTGAATCAATCAACGTCGGAGTAATAACAAAAGCGCATTGGCTGTCCGACATTTCTCTTGCTATGTCGTATCTTTTATGATAGAATCGGAATAGGGTCGCTTTTCGGTGAAAAAGTCGGAAAGTGCATAGATTTACCATCTACATATTTCATGCATTATCACCCGCCGCGGGAGGTATAATATCCTTATACTTCAAAATAAAGGGTGATATGTGTGATCGATGAAAAAGACGCGTGGAACTCGTTTGTCCGCAGCGGCAGCGTACTGGATTATCTGCAGTATAAATCCATCTCGTACGCGAGGCTCAACGGCGAGCTGAAAGAGGATAAGGATGAAGTTCAAAACCAAGGGTCTGGTGCTCAAACAGCAGAATATCGGCGAACGTGACAGACTGGTGTGGGTTTTGACCGACAGCCATGGCATCCTGCGCGCCTTTGCGCGCGGCGCCGAGAACATCAAAAGCCCTAAGTGCGCCGGCACGGGGCTTTTGTCATACGCGGCGCTGACGGTATTCGAGGGACGCGACAGCTGCAGTATCGATGAAGCCGAAGCCCTCGAGCAGTTCATCGGACTGCGGCAGGATATCGAGGACATGTCGCTGGCGCAGTATTTTTGCGAGCTGTGTCTTCACCTGTGCCCCGAGGGGCAGGAGGCGGCTGATCACCTGAGACTGGTACTCAATTCCCTGTATCTGCTCTCGCGTAAAAAGCGCCCCGCTCTGCAGATCAAGACCTGCTTTGAAATGCGGCTGATCACCCTGTGCGGCTATATGCCCGACCTGGTGATGTGCGCCGCGTGCGGCGTGTATGAAGCGCCGGAGATGGTCTTTGTCCCGCAGTCAGGCAGGCTGTTCTGTGCCGCCTGTGCGGACAGGCTCGGCGTGCGGGGAGCGCGCCTGCCCATCGCGGCTGTCACCGCCCTGCGCCATACGGTGTACGCGGACTTCGACCGGCTCTTTTCCTTTTCACTGAAAGAGGAATTGCTCACACCGCTGTCGAACGCGTCCGAGCGCTACGTCGCCTACATGACGCAGAAGGATTATCCGACCCTGCAATTTTATAAAAGTATGCTGTTATCGTAACGGCTGTGTTTATTTGTAGGGGACGGCGGTTTCCGACGTCCCGTGAATGACGGGCGTGATTATAAGTGAAAACCGCAGATAGGGGTCATACGTCCCTGCCGGTGGTACGTCGACAAGCGCCGTACCCTACAACACTTATTGAAAAGGTAGCAAGGGATTACCATGAACCGAAATTACAAAACTTTAGAACTCGACAAAATTTTACATATGCTCGCGGAAGAGACCTCCATCGAAGAGGCGGGGGAGGCGGCGCTCACGCTCGAACCGCAGACCGACATCGATAAGGTCGAGCGGCTTTTGACGCAGACCGAGGACGCTCATATGCTGATCGGTCGTTTCGGCGCGCCGTCCTTCGGCGGTATCGGCAACGTCTCGAACCCCCTGCGCCGCGCCGAGGCGGGCGGCTGCCTGAACACCTCCGAGCTGCTCAGTATCGCCCGCGCTTTGCGCGTTATCAAGGGCGTGCGCGACTGGCACGCCCACTGCGCCGGCGTCAGCACCTCGCTGGACGGCTATTTCCGCACGCTGTACACCAATCCGAACCTCAGCGACCGCATCACCTCCTGCATCATCGGCGCGGATGAGATCTCCGACGGCGCTTCACGCGAGCTGGGTGAGATCCGCCGCAAAATGCGGATCGCCGCGTCCAAGGCGCGCGAGGTACTGGACAAGATCATTCACTCGTCCGCCTACCAGAAGTATCTGCAGGAGGCGATCATCACCCAGCGTGACGGACGCTACGTCGTCCCCGTCAAGCAGGAGTTCCGCTCTCAGGTAGCGGGTCTGGTACACGACACCTCGTCCTCCGGCTCGACCGTCTTTATCGAGCCGATGGGCGTCGTCAACGCCAATAACGATATCCGCGTCCTCAAGGGCGAGGAGGAAAAAGAGATCGAGCGGATCCTGTTTGAATTAAGCGGATTGTGCGCCGGCTGCGCCTCGGATATCATCGACAGCTACAAAACCTTAACAGAGCTGAATCTGATCTTTGCCAAGGCGCATCTCGCCTATAAAATGAAAGCGGTGCGTCCCGTGATGAACGACGGCGGCGTCATCGTGCTGAAAGCCGCGCGTCACCCCTTGATCCCCAAGGACAAGGTCGTGCCGACCGACATCCGTTTGGGCGAGGCTTTCGATACCCTCGTCATCACCGGTCCCAACACCGGCGGCAAGACCGTCTGCCTGAAAACGCTCGGTCTGCTGACGCTGATGGCGATGTGCGGCATGATGGTGCCCGCGGGGGACAACTCCCGCCTGTCCGTGTTCCGCCGTGTGCTGGTGGATATCGGCGACGAGCAGAGCATCGAACAGAGCCTGTCCACCTTCTCGGCGCATATCACCAATATCATCGGGATATTGAAGCTGTGCAACCGCTCCACCCTCGCCGTGATCGACGAGTTGGGCGCGGGCACCGATCCGGTCGAGGGCGCGGCGCTGGCGGTCGCGATCCTCGAAAAGCTCCGCGAGCGCGGCGCGAAGATCGCTGCCACCACCCATTATTCTGAGCTGAAGGAATTTGCCTTAAAGACCCCGGGCGTGGAAAACGGCTGCTGTGAATTCGACGTCACCACCCTGCGCCCGACCTATAAGCTCCTGATCGGCGTGCCCGGCAAGAGCAACGCCTTCGCGATCAGCAAGCGTCTCGGCATGGAGGACGACGTGATCGAACGCGCAAAGATGCTGACCTCGTCCGAGAGCCGCCAGTTCGAGAACGTGGTCGAGAGCCTCGAGATCAGCCGCAAAGAGCTTGCCGACGAGCTGGAAAAAGCGCGTCAGGCGACCCTTGACGCGCAGCAGAAGCAGGCGCAGGCGGAAAAAGAGCTGGAACGCGCCAAGATCGAGTCAAAGCGCGAGGTCGATATGGCAAAGCACAAGGCGCAGGAGCTCGCCGCCAAAACCAGAGCGCAGGCATACGCCATCATCGACGAGCTGGAACAGGCGAAAAAGGAAAAGAAATACGAAGCGGAACAAAAGTCAAAGTTCAAATCGGGCATGAAAGCGCTCGAAGAGACCGCCGATCCCATCAGGGAGAGCGAGCAGGGCGACTACAAGCTCCCGCGCGCGCTGAAGGTCGGCGACAACGTCCTGATCTTTGATATCGATAAAAAAGCCGTCGTTCTCGAAAAGCCCCAAAAGGACAGCGTGCTGGTGCAGGCGGGCATCATCAAGACCCGCGTCAAGCTGAACAATCTGCGTCTGCTCGATGACGATAAAATCACCGTTCCCAAGCGCCGTGAGCGCACCGTGACCAAGGACGTCAAGTCGCTTGCTAAAACCGAGATCGACGTGCGCGGTCAGACAGCCGATGAAGCGATCATGAGCGTCGACTCCGCGATCGACAGCTGTATGCTATCCAACATTCATACGCTGACGATCATCCACGGCAAAGGCACCGGCGTTTTGCGTTCACGGATTCAGCAGTATCTGCGGCATCATAAGGCGGTCAGGAGCTTCCGCCTCGGCACCTTCGGCGAGGGTGAAAGCGGCGTCACGATCGTCGAACTGAAATAACAAATAAGAAAGAAGAAAGAAGATAGAAGAAATAACTGATCATTAACCACTGGTCACTCAATTACATAAGGGGTTAAAATGAAGAAGGGATTATTGATTTTTATGGCGGCGGCACTGCTGTTCTGCACCGCCTGTGCGAAAAATGTCGAATCTACGCCGGACGCCGCCACAGCGGATACGGCGACACATGACGAGGCGACGATCCCGCCGCCTACCGAGCCGCCCACGGAACCGCCGACGATCGATGAGCTGGCGCAGACGCGCTATCAGCAGATCATGGATTCACAGCTGAAAAACAACTTCGGCGTCATCGACGACGTAGAGCCGCTCGGACAGCTCAACGGGATGCAGGCGGGCTGCGAGGCGCTCGCCCTGACCGCGGCGATCAACCATTTCGGCTATGATCTCGATATCGACGATATCGTCGACGATTACATGGTATACAGCAGCGATTTTGTCACCGGCTACTGCGGCAACCCCCGCCGCTTCTATGAAGGCGCGGGCATTTACCCGCCCGGCATGGTCACAACGGTCTGGAATTTTATCGATGAAAACGACGCCGCGCTCTATCCCTTCGATACGACGGGGCTGAGCATGGACGAGCTGTACAAGTTCGTTGACGCGGGCTGTCCGGTGCTGATCTGGACGACCTACGACCGATACAGCCCCCGCATCGAGCAATATAAAGAATACGAAGGGATCAACTATCCGTGGTTCGACACGGAGCATTGCGTCTGCCTGCACGGCTACGACCTTTCGGACAACGAGGTCAAGATCGCCGATTCATGGAATTACGGCAACGACGGCTGGGAGGACGCACAGCGCTTTGAAGACGTCTACGACGAGATCGGACAGTTTTCACTGGTGCTGATGGATACGTCGGAGTTGTTATAAATGTCATCGCGAAGCCCCGTCAGGGGCTGTGGCAATCCCACAAAGCAGGAGCACAGCGGTGGAAATCTTTAAGGAGACTGTCATGTTCAGAAGAATGCGCCGCTTCAAGCAGCAGCTGACAACAGAAGAATGTGAAAAGATACTTCGTATCGGTAAGCGCGGCGTATTGGCGCTCCTCGGCGACGAGGGCTATCCCTACGCCGTGCCGCTGAATTTTGTTTACGATAGCGGATGTCTGTACTTCCATTCCGCGAAGGAGGGGCACAAGCTCGACGCGCTGAAAGCGTGTGATAAAGCCTCGTTCAACATTCTCGGCGAGCCGCTGTCGTCCGACGACGGCTGGTCATACTTTTTTGACAGCGTGACCGTCTTCGGCAGACTGCGTATTGTTGCCGACGAAGCGGATAAGACGGATAAACTTCGCCTCTTAGGGAAAAAATACTTTCCGACACAGGAAATGGTCGAGAGCGATATCGCGAAAAATGCCGACCGCTGTGCCGTGATAGAGCTGAAGATCGAACACATGACAGGAAAGCGTGTGCATGAAAGATGAGTGATCCGAATTGTAGGGGAGGGGCTTGCTCCTCCCGACTTGCTTGATGTGATGCCGTTCAAATGCAAAGCAAATCATACGATTCCGTAGGGTACGGCGCTTGTCGACGGACCGAAGAATGACGGGCATAGATAACAACATAAACAATAGCCGGGAAAGAAAACCGCCGCCTTGTTACGCCGCAAGCGCTGAACCTTGCGCCGGCGATTCTTCTCCTTTCATACGTAGATATCATTGATAAGATCTACATCGGGAGCAGCAAGCCGCTCTCCTATAGCTTTGACGGCAAAGCGAGGTGAAACGATGAATCCGAAGTTAAAAGAACTGCGCGCCAAGGCGATGGCGCTGCCGCTGCAGCCCGGCGTCTATCTCATGAAGAACGCGCAGGGCGAGATCATCTATATCGGCAAGGCAAAAAAGCTCAAAAACCGCGTCAGCCAGTATTTCGGCTCGCAGAACAACCATACCGAAAAGGTTCGCCGCATGGTGGACAACGTCGACGACTTCGATTACATCATCACCGACAGCGAATTTGAATGTTTGATCCTCGAGTGCAGTCTGATCAAACAGCACACGCCGAAATACAATATATTATTAAAGGACGACAAGGGCTACAGCTATATCCGCGTTACGAACGAGGAATGGCGCCGCCTGAGCTACGTCCTGCAAAAAGCCGACGACGGCGCACGATATATCGGGCCGTACAAGTCGAGCTACTACGTCAAATCCTCGGTCGAGGAGGCGAACAAGATATTCGGTCTGCCGACGTGCAATCGGCGTTTTCCCGAGGATTTCGGGCGTTTCCGTCCCTGCCTGAACTTCCACATCAAGCAGTGCTGCGCGCCCTGTACCGGACGCGTCAAGCTCAAGGACTACAACGAGCGGGTCGAATCCGCTCTCGAATACCTCTCCGGCGACAGCTCCAAGACCATGAAGGAGCTGCAGGAGCGGATGACCGCCGCCGCGGACGCGCTGGACTTCGAGCGCGCCGCGCGTTACCGCGACCAGATCGCCGCGATGAAAAAGATGCGCGATAAACAGAAGGTCGTCGATATCAGCGTCGACGAGCTGGATGTCATCGCCGTCGCGCGGCAGGACGGCAAGGGCTGCGCGACCGTTCTGCGCTTCTCCGATTCGCGGCTCTATGACACAGAGAGCTTTATTATCGACGACGTGGACGACGAGGTCGATTTCCGCTCCCAGTTTATCCTGCGTTACTATACATTGAGAAATGAGATCCCTTCCCATATCGCACTTGACGGCGAAATTGAAGATATCGGGAATACAGAGCTTTGGCTCACCGAAAAAAAGGGTAAGCGCGTTTATATCAATACTCCTCAAAGGGGCGTACAGAAGAATCTCGTCGATATGTGCCGGAAAAACGCCTATGAAGCCCTCGGACAGCTCAAGGGCGTGACCGGTAAGCAGTTAAGCGTTCTCGACGAGCTGAAAAACCTGCTCGGGCTCGACAAGCTGCCCGAGTATATCGAAAGCTATGATATCAGTAATTTCGCCGGTTCGGACAACGTCGCGGGCATGGTCGTGTTTGAGAACGCCCGCCCGCTCAAAAGCGCCTACCGCAGGTTCAAGATCAAATCCTTTTCCGGACAGGACGACTACGGCTCGATGGCAGAGGTGCTGACCCGTCGTCTGGATGAATACAAAAAGGCGCAGGAAGAGGGGGAAACCGCCGGATTCGGCAGACTGCCGGATCTGATCCTGCTCGACGGCGGCAAGGGACAGGTCGGCGCCGTTTTGCCTGTCGTAGCGGCGTCGGGGCTCAGCATCCCCGTGTTCGGCATGGTCAAGGACGATCATCACCGCACGCGCGCGATCGTCAGCGATATGGGCGAGATCGCGCTACGTCCCAACCGCGCCGTCTATACCTTTATCACCAATATACAGGATGAAGTCCACCGTTACGCGATCGGCTTCAACCGTCAGCAGCGCAGGCGGGTGTTAGGTTCGTCGCTCGAGGAGATCCCCGGGATCGGCAGAAAGCGTGCCAAAGAGCTGATGCGGTTTTTCCGCACGATCAAAAAGATCTCCTCCGCCACGGTGGAGGAGCTCGAACAGGCGCCCGGGATGACGCATCCCGCCGCCGTCAGCGTTTATAACTATTTTCATGAGGAGCAACAGGTTCCCTCATAACTGTCATTGCGAAGCCCCGTCGGGGCTGTGGCAATCCCGCAAACAGAGACTAAATCTTGCGTATTCACTTTGTGGGATTCCCACATCGGGGCTTTGCCCCTCCTCGGAATGACAACATAATGTATAATAAACGGAGGCAAACTATGCGCGTTATCACCGGCTCTGCCCGCGGCAGGGCTTTGGAAACACTAAAGGGCGACGATATCGTGCGCCCGACGACCGATAAGGTCAAGGAGGCGATCTTTTCCTCCATACAATTCGATATCGAAGGACGCGACTTCATCGATGTGTTCGCCGGCAGCGGACAAATGGGGATCGAAGCCCTGTCGCGCGGGGCGAAAAGCGCGGTTTTTATCGACAGCTCCAAGAAGGCGATCGCCGTGATCGAACGCAATCTAAAGGTTACAAACCTGCAACATTTGGCGACTGTCGTCTGTGCGGATTCGGTCGCCTACCTCAAAAATTCGACCCGGGAATTCGACGTCGCCTTCCTCGACCCGCCCTATAACAAGGGGATTTTACAAGAAATCATGCCGATTATTGCACAAAGAATGAAAAAAACAGGGGTCATTATTTGTGAAAGTGCATTAAATGATAAAATATTACAAAAATATTACAACTTTACTCTTGACAGGGAGCGAACCTATGGTAAAATAAGGGTAAGCACTTACCGTCATGAAGATTTTGTGAGCGCTGATATGTGACTGAAAAAAGGTTAGGATTTACGTATGCACAGAACCGTGATTTGTCCCGGCAGCTTTGACCCCGTTACCCTCGGTCATATCGACATCATCACCCGAGCAAGTAAAATGTTCGACAATGTGATCGTCGGTGTGTTCGCGAACGGCGAGAAACATCCCGCCTTCTCGATGGAAGAACGGCTCGATTTCCTTTGCCGTACCGTAGGAGATATCCCGAACGTCAAGGTGATCGGCTGCGACGGTCTTTTGGCGCAGTGCGCGAAGGATCTGGGCGCTTCGGCGGTCGTCAGGGGCCTGCGCGCGGTATCGGACTTTGAGTATGAGTTCCAGATGGCTCTGACCAACCGCAAGCTCAACCCCGATCTTGATACCGTGTTTTTGGCGAGCGACGCGAGCTATACGTATTTAAGCTCTTCCATCGTCAAAAACGTCGCGTATCACGGCGGCGATATTTCTAACTTTGTACCCGCATGTATTCATGACGAGATTTTCAGCAAGATTAAAGGCATGAAGTAACTCTTCGCCTGAACATGAAAGGAAATAAGTAAAATGAGAGTAGACGAACTGATCCAGGAATTACAGGACCTTGTAGCAGACGCTAAGACCATGCCCCTTTCCGGCGGCAAGGTTATTATTGAAGCGGATAAAATCTATGACATTCTCGACGAGATCCAGGACACCCTGCCCGCCGAGGTAAGACAGGCGAAGAATATCGTAGCCGACCGCAGCCAGATCATCGCCGAAGCCAAGAAAGAGGCTGACGATATCATCCGCGCCGCGGAAGAAAAGAAGAAGCAGATGATCGACCAGAGCGAGATCATGCGCGAGGCGAAGGCGGAGGCTGCCGAGCTGCTCAACGACGTCAAAGCGAAGGCGAGCGAGATGCGCAAAGCCGCCAACGACTATGTCGAGAATGTTCTCAAGCGCACAGACGATGCGATCACCGCTCAGCTGACCGAGCTGCGCAAGACCCGCCAGAATCTGCGCATCACCAAGAAGTCATAAGATATTTGCAAATCCTGCTCCGGAGATGGTTCTCCGGAGCTTTTTGTTATTATTATTATTATATGTGAGTCATTGCGAAGCCCGCAGGGGCTGTGGCGATCCCACAAAGAGGAGCAGGTTTTTTCCAAGGTTCCCTTTTCCAAGGGAGCTGTCACCGAGCGGTGACTGAGGATTTGCATAAACGGAGCGCAGCGACCAACCGGAATTGCAGGGGACGGCGCTTGCGGCGTCCCGCAGCGATTGATTATATGTCGTCCGACTGCGAAGCAAATAATTCCCCTTGCCCGTCCCGCGTCAAAATGCATGTTTTTCTTTCCTTTCCCTTTGCTTTTTGTCAAAAAAGTTCAAAAAAACGGTTGACGGATGAATCATTTTAGTTATATAATAGCCTTTGTGATAGAGGCGCGGGCTTCATCAGTAGCCGGACAGCGGCGCGGGAACGACGCCGGTGAAAGGGAACTCCGCCGAAGCCTTTGTACCGTTCCCGCGGTATTTTGGCTGGGATAACGCAGAAGATGCGTTATACTGTCGTTTTTTAACGGAGTGCTATTCATCCAGCTTTGTTTTCCGAGCCGTGGGTACTCCTGCGGCTTTTATATTGTTAAGCGGCTGTTATTGCTTAACACATATCCAAATAAAAGGAGAGAAAACAAATGACAAAAGCAAAGAAAATCGTGCTTATCTGCGCGGCGCTTGTCATCGTCGGTCTGCTGATCTACGTCGGCGTGTCGGGCGGCGCTCTGGGTACGGTTCAGTGTCAGGACTGCGGCGGCACCGGTCTGGTTGACGGCGCTCCCTGTGAGACCTGCGGCTCCGCGTGCGAGACCTGTGAGGGTCACGGAGCGGTCGACGGCGCGCTGTGCGCCGACTGCAGCGGCACAGGCATGCTGCCCGGCGACGGTACGGTTCCCGGCTCCGCGTGGGCGCTGCTGCCCCCGATCATCGCGATCGGTCTGGCGCTGATCACCAAGGAAGTTTATTCCTCGCTGGTCATCGGTATCGTCGTAGGCGGTCTGATGTATGCCAACTTCGACTTCCTCAAGGCGATGGACGCGATCACCTCTGACGGTCTGATCGCCGCCGTGAGCGATACCGCGGGTATCTTTATCTTCCTCGTGGAATTAGGCGTTATCGTCGCTCTGGTCAACAAGGCGGGCGGCTCGCGCGCCTTCGGTACCTGGGCGGCTAAGCACATCAAGACCCGCGTCGGCGCGATGCTCGCTACCTTCGTGCTGGGTGTGCTGATCTTTATCGACGACTATTTCAACTGCCTCACCGTAGGCTCCGTTATGCGTCCCGTCACCGACGGACACAAGGTATCGCGCGCAAAGCTCGCGTATCTGATCGACGCGACCGCGGCTCCTGTCTGCATGATCGCGCCCGTATCCTCGTGGGCGGCGGCTGTCGCCTCCTATGCCGAGGACGGTCAGGGCTTAAAGCT
>JAFRBD010000154.1 GCA_017405065.1 Ruminococcus sp.
GCTTTTGACGTATACGGGTCTGTGCATTGTCAACTGATTTTAGGGGAATGTTCAGCCGCTGTGCTATTTCCTTGTACGAATAGCCGGAAAGGTGCAATATCGCTACTTTGTACTCGAGGGGAGAGAGGCTGTCTTTGAGGATGCGGTGCAGGCTGTCGATGTAATCCTTCGTCTCGACCATCTCGGAAAGGGAGGTTTCGGTCGGGTCGACGGCGGAGTCTGCCTCGTCCTCCAACGATATCATATTGCGGGCGGGTACGGCACGCTGACGAGAGGATGACCGCAGCATCGTGCGGTAGCGGTTCTCGACGCAGAGGATCAGGTAGTTTTTGAAACTCATCCCCCTGCCCGCGTCGTAACTGCGGCACGCCGACAGCAGGGCGACCATGCCCTCCTGGATCATGTCGTTATCGTCTGTATCCGACGACATACCGCGGTATTTCCTCGCGACGGTGGAGATCAGTCCGAGATATCGCGATACGATCACTTCGAATGCTTCGTCATCACCCGACAAGAAAGCCCGGATCAGCTCTTCGTCGGAGAGTCGGTTTTTGCAGCCGGAAGAAACGTCGTTCAGGATACAGCACCTCACAATATTATATCTGTGCCTAAATTGTAATCAATATACCGCCAAAAGTCAACAGGTTTTTCAAAATCAGTGCAATCTAAAAATACAAAAATTTCATATCATTATGTGTTTTGTGAATATTCAACATAATTTTGAATGGTAATGGTTTACAACCATCAAAAAGTATGTTATAATGCAGAAAACGGGCATCGAACATAAATGCGATTTTGTGTCGGAAAGTCAAGTAAGAAGCCGCAAAATCAGGAAAGAAAACGTCATTTATTTAACGATTTATATTTGGAAAGGGCGTGTGATAATGGTCGTAAAATGTGGCAGTCTCGGATTGTTCGGAATGAGCACTTACGCGATCGAGATCGAGGGCGATCTCAGCAGGGGGATGGCGGCGTTCGACGTCGTCGGTCTGCCCGACGCGGCGGTCAAGGAAAGCCGCGACCGCGTACGTTCCGCGATGAAGAATTGCGGCTTTGAATTTCCGAATTCGCGTCTGATCATCAACCTCGCTCCCGCAGACATCAAAAAGGAAGGGCCGATGTATGATCTGCCGATCCTGATCACCGTGCTCAAGGCGACGCGGCAGATCACCGCGAACACCGACGACTCCGCCTTTATCGGCGAGCTGAGCCTGTCGGGTGAGCTGCGCGGCGTCAACGGCGTTCTGCCGATGGCGATCGAAGCGCGCGAGCAGGGGCTGAAAAAGCTGTATGTTCCCGCCGTGAACGCCAACGAGGGCGCGGTGGTGGACGGACTCGAGGTCTATCCCGTCAATCATGTCTTTGAACTGATCGACCATCTCGCGGGGCGCAGACAGATCGCCCCAGCCGTATTCCGTCAAGACGATCATATCCCCGACAGCACGCTCGATTTTTCACAGGTCAAGGGTCAGGCGGAGGCGAAGCGCGCGCTGGAGATCGCCGCTGCGGGCGGTCATAACGTGCTGCTGATCGGCTCCCCCGGCGCGGGCAAAAGCATGCTTGCGAAAAGGATGGTGACCATCCTGCCCGAGATGACCTTTGAGGAAACGATCGAAACGACAAAGATCCACTCGATCGCCGGCACCCTGCAAAAGGGGTCGGGGCTGATCACGATGCGTCCGTTCCGTTCGCCTCATCACACGATCACCCGCGTGGGCATGACCGGCGGCGGGACGAATCCGAAGCCCGGCGAGATCTCGTTATCGCACAACGGCGTGCTGTTCTTGGACGAGCTTCCCGAATTCCCGCGCTCGGTGCTGGAGGTGCTGCGTCAGCCGCTCGAGGACGGTGCGGTGTCGATCGCGCGCGCTCACGGCACCTATACCTATCCTTCCGAATTCATGCTGATCGCCGCGATGAATCCCTGTCCATGCGGCTTCTACAATCATCCGAAAAAAACCTGCACCTGCTCCGATACCGCCGTGCATAAATATCTCAACCGCGTGTCGGGCCCGCTGCTCGACCGCATCGACATCCATATCGAGGTGCCGCCGGTGGAGTACGACGATCTGACGACGAAAAGCGGCGAGGAAAAGTCGGCTGACGTCCGTGCCCGCGTCAACGCGGCGCGCGCGATCCAGACAGAGCGGTTCAAGGGTTCTCTCACCAAGTGCAACGCCCATATCGAGCCGGCGGTGTTCGAGGACGTCTGCGTGATGGACGACAAGGCGAACCGGATGCTCAAGGCGGCGTTCGACAAGCTCGGCATGACCGCCCGCGCTTATGACCGCATCATGAAGGTCGCGCGCACCATCGCCGACCTCGATCAAAGCGAGGTCATCCGCGCGCCGCATATCAGCGAGGCGATCCAGTACCGCTCCCTCGACAGAAAATACTGGCACGAGTGATTAGCGGTCAGTGGTTAGTGAATCAGAGTTTTCGGTGAGGTATGTATGGAAACAATCGAGAATTATATCATCCGCGAGGCGACCGAGGATGACGTTCCTGCATTACGGAAGATATATGCATATTATGTGAAAAATACGGCGGCGACATTCGAATATCAGCCGCCGTCGGTCGAAGAATTTTCCGAATGTATCGTCAGCGCCCGAAAGCGGTATCCGTACCTGCTGATCGAGCATGAATTTGAGATACTCGGGTTTGCGTTCGCGCACGCGTTTCGCGAGCGTCCCGCCTACGATTACGCGGCGGAGGTGACGATCTATCTGAGAGAGGATATGCGTCATCAGGGGCTTGGAAGGATCATCTATACCGCACTGGAGGATGAGCTGCGGCGGATGGGCGTGCGCAGCCTGTACGCCTGCGTCGCGCTGCCATCGGGCGAGGACGAACATCTGACGACGGACAGCCCGCGGTTTCATGAGGCGCTGGGCTATCGGCGCTGCGGCACATTTTTCAACTGCGGGTATAAGTTCGGCAAGTGGTATACGATGGTATGGATGGAGAAGATCATCGGAAGCTTTCCTGAGCGACCCGAGCCGCTGACGGCGTATCCCGAATTGCTGAAAAGTACGGCGAAAAATGTTCTCGAGCCGTTGTCGAAGTATGATGATCGGAAGGTACGACTGATAACGGAATACGGAGAAATATTCCGCGGCGAATGCAGCTCTTTTCCCGCCGAATACGGTATGCATGAATTCGGCGTAGAGGAAGAGGGCGTGCAAATCGACAGCTTCATTTTTTATCAAAGCGATATCCGCTCCATGGAGGCGATCGGTTAGTTGTACGGCGTTCTGAAAGGAGATGTAGGGAAGATTATGAAAATTCTTATCACAGGCGGCACGACCTTTGTCAGTAAATATTCGGCGGAATACTTTGTTGCGAAAGGCAACGATGTCGCCGTTATCAACCGCGGCAACAGAGCGCAGATCGCGGGCGTCACGCATATTAACTGTGACAGGACGGCTTTAGGCGACAGGCTCAACGGCAAACACTTTGACCTGATCCTTGACGTCACCGCCTATACGGAAGAGCATATCAAAACCCTGCTCGATTCGGGCGTTACTTTTGATGATTACATTATTATCAGCTCCAGCGCCGTCTATCCGGAAACGAATCCTCAGCCGTTCACCGAGGAACAGTCCTGCGGTTACAATTCCGTTTGGGGCGATTACGGTATGAACAAGCTGAAAGCGGAGCGATATTTGCGGGCGAACGTGCCGAACGCCTATATTCTCCGTCCGCCGTATTTCTACGGTGTATATGATAACCTCTACCGTGAAGCGTTTCCGTTTGACTGCGCTATGCAGGACAGACCGTTCTACATTCCGCAAAACGGAGATATGAAGCTGCAATTCTTTAATGTTACCGACCTTTGCCGTTTTGTCGAAATCCTGATAGACAAGCACCCCGATAATCACATTTTCAATGTCGGCAACAAGGATACTGTGACCGTAAAAGAATGGGTGGAGTTGTGCTATAAGACTGTCGGAAAAACCGCCGAGTTTGTTTGCGTAAGCAAAGATATTCCGCAGAGAGATTACTTTTGTTTCTACGATTATGAATATGTACTTGACGTCAGTAAACAAAACGAGTTAATGCCTGATATCGTTCCACTCGAACAGGGCTTGAAAGAAGAATTTGAGTGGTACAAGATCAACCTCGACAGCGTTTATAACCGCAAGCCGTACATGGAGTATATTGATAGCAATTTGGTGAAGAAACATGATAATCAGAAGATTTTGTGAAGATGACGCCGAAAAGGTTTCGACAATGATCATCCGCACCTTAAAAACAACAAACAGCAAGGATTATTCCAAAGAAGCGATCAACGCGCTCGAAAAAGTCATGCAGCCCTCGAATATTTCAGAGCGTGCCGGTTGGACGCATTTTTATGTTGTTGAGGATAACGATACGATCATCGGCTGCGGCGCGATCGGACCTTATTGGGGCAGTGAAACCGAGAGCAGTCTGTTCACGATATTTGTTTTGCCGGAATATCAAGGCAAAGGTATCGGCAGAAAAATCATAGAAACGCTTGAGCGGGACGAGTATTTCCTCAGAGCAAAACGCGTGGAAGTTCCTGCGTCTATTACAGCCGTTAACTTCTACAGGAAATTAGGATACGATTACAAAAACGGCGTTGACCGCCCCGATGAGGAACAAATTTATCGGTTGGAAAAGTTCAGATTTTGATAAAGTGTCATGATGGTAATAAGAGAAATCAAAGAAAACGGATTAAACGATCTGCTTGAATTATATACCCATCTGCATGAGCTTGGTGTGCCTGAGAACAGCGAGCATTTACAGAATACTTGGGCGGAGATTTGCAACGACAAAAATCATCATATCATCGTCTGCGAGGTTGACGGCAAGCTCGTTTCGTCCTGCGTGTGCGTGATCGTTCCGAACCTGACGCGAAATATCCGTCCATACGCCTTTATCGAAAATGTTGTGACGCATGCCGATCACAGGGGGAGAGGATACGCGACAGCCTGTCTGAACTACGCAAAGGAGATCGCTGTCAGCGCAAACTGTTATAAGATGATGCTGCTGACAAGTTCAAAAAGCGAAAGCACGCTTCATTTCTATCAACAAGCAGGCTATAATTGTACGGATAAAACTGCGTTCATACAGTGGCTTGGAGAAAAATGAACACAATTGTAAAATTCTATGATACAGCTGACGATAGCCTGCTCAAATTCGCCGTGATCGTTGCCAAATCCAACGGTAAGTGGGTATTTTGCAGGCACAAAGAACGTGATACATACGAATGTCCCGGCGGACACAGAGAAGCAGGCGAGAATATCGACGAAACAGCAAAGCGTGAATTGTATGAGGAAACAGGAGCGAAAGATTATACAATTCAACCTGTATGCGTATATTCCGTAACGGCCCCCGATAACTTTGGCGGGAAGGAAACCTTTGGCAAGCTCTATTTCGCAGAGATAAAGAGTTTTGAGGGTGAACTGCATAGTGAAATTGAAAGAGTTGAACTATTTGACGAACTGCCCACAAATTGGACGTATCCGCAGATTCAGCCGTTGCTGTTAGAAAGATTGAAAAAGTATACTATATAACTCATAACCGAAATGAATTATTTGAAATAATAGAGTGATATGAAACCACCAACAATTCTTGAAGCAGAAAAGCTCCTAACCGAAGCTGAACAACGTAACCCCGGCGTTTGGATCGGGCATAGTAGAACTACCGCCTTTTGCGCAAAAGCGATTGCCGAACGATGTGATAATATCAACGCCGATACTGCCTATGTTCTCGGTTTGCTGCACGACATCGGCAGGCGTGAGGGCGTAACGGATATGCGGCATATCATTGACGGCTACCAATATATGAAATCGCTTGGCTATGATATTTGCGCTCGCATATGCCTGACGCACTCATTTCCGTATAAAGATATTCGCTCCTATAACGGGCAAAACGATTGTACAGCGGAGGAAACCAAGTTTATCAAGAGTTTTCTTGAAAACACGGAATATGATGACTACGACAGGCTGATCCAGCTCTGCGACGCCCTCGCTCTGCCTGATGGAGCAACCTATATCGAAAAACGCCTTCTTGACGTCGTGATACGGAGAGGTTTTAATGATCTGACGATTCCGAAATGGAAAGCTTTCCTTGATTTGAAAGAAACCTTTGATAAGAAAACCGGAGAGGATATTTATGCCTTGATCGGCGTTAGATAAACGGCAGAGCTTGACGGCTCTGCCTTTTGCTTTTTCAGTTTAAAAACAAAAAACGGGAATGAGGTAAAATAACGCAAAACGATTACAAAATAATTACATAAAGGAATTATAATTATAGAAAAAGCGACGATTCGAAAAGTGCAAATCCATACAATATTACTAAAAAAGATTACAAATACTAATTTCGGTTGACTTTGACGCTTCTTTGTATTATCTTATGTATAAGCATAAGTGCCTGCTTTTGTATCATTCACGGCTTGCCGTGTGACTTATATTTCGAAGAACAGAACCAAGCTTACTCAGATTTTATTAGGAAGTGTACCGATTTGGAAAAGATTATCATTAACGGCGGAAAGCCTCTATTCGGTGAAGTCACCGTCAGCGGCGCGAAGAACGCCGCAGTCGCGATCATCCCTGCGGTCGTGCTTTGTGACGAGCCCTGCCGCATCGAAAATATCCCGAACATCTCCGACGTCACGCTGATCGCCAACATCCTGCAGGATATGGGCGCGATGGTGCGCCGCGTGGATAAGAACACGCTGGACATCGACCCGCGTCCCATCAACACCTATGAGGCGACGCATGACGCCGTGCGCGGTATGCGCGCGTCCTACTACCTGTTGGGCGCGCTTTTGGGACGTTTCCATAACGCGAAGGTCGCCCTGCCCGGCGGCTGCAATTTCGGCGTGCGTCCGATCGACCAGCACTTAAAGGGCTTTGCGCTGATGGGCGCGAAGAACGAGCTGGTCAACGGCGCTGTCATCGAAAGCACCACCTCCGGCTCCTTCCACGGCGCGCGCGTTTATTTTGATACCGTATCCGTCGGCTCGACCATCAACCTGATGCTCGCCGCCGTCAAGGCGGAGGGTCAGACGATCCTCGAGAACGCCGCCAAGGAACCGCATATCGTCGATCTGGCGAACTTTTTGAACTCCATGGGCGCCAACATCCGCGGCGCCGGTACCGACGTCATCAAGATCCGCGGCGTGGAGTATCTGCACGGCGTGACCTATTCCATCATCCCCGACCAGATCGAGGCGGGCACCTATATGGCTGCCGCCGCCGCGACCAGAGGAAAAATAACGGTTCGCAACATCACCCCTAAGCATCTCGAGTCCATCAGCTCCAAGCTGATGGAAATGGGCTGTGAGATCGAAGAATACGACGAAGCGGTCATCATCGACGCGACCAAGCGTCCGCTGAACCGCGTAAATATCAAGACGATGCCCCATCCGGGCTTCCCGACCGACTGTCAGCCGCAGTTCGTCGCGCTGCTGTCTACCGTGAAGGGCACCTCCATCGTCAATGAGAGCGTATGGGATAACCGCTATCAGTATGTCAGCGAGCTTGTCCGTATGGGCGCCAAGATCTCTGTCGAGGGCAGGCTGGCGATCATCGAGGGCGGCACACTGACGGGCGCTCCCGTGAAAGCGACCGATCTGCGCGCAGGCGCGGCGATGGTGATCGCGGGGCTTGTCGCCGAGGGCACGACGACGATCTCGAATATCAAGTACATCGAGCGCGGCTATTCGGACGTTGTGACGAAGTTCCAGTCGCTCGGCGCGGATATCAAAAAGAATTATATTCCCGATCCGACCGATATCCTGACGACAGCATAAAGAAAAACAAAAGCCACCTGAGGGTGGCTTTTTTGGTGAATGGTGAATAGATAATAGTGAATAGCGGTGGGCGGGACGCCCGCACCCGAATTATATAGAACGCAGTCATTGCGAGGAGCTTCAGCTCCGCGGCAATCTCAACCGATACAAACAACGAGGGAAAGAAATGGCAAAAATCGTACCGCTCTTCTCGTCGAGCAAGGGCAATTCTTATTACATACAGGGCAACGGTTCCGCGATCCTGATCGACGCGGGGCGCAATCTCAAACAGCTTGAGCTGGCGATGTCACAGAACGGGCTGAGCATGCGCAGCGTGCGCGCGGTATTCGTGACCCATGAGCACACCGATCATATCAGCGCGCTGAACGTGCTGCTCAAACGATATGATATCCCGCTTTTTGCCTCGCGCGGGACGCTGGATTACCTGACGCGTTACGATAAAGTTCCGGCGACGGCACGGCTGGATGTGATCGAAAATATCGTCGAAACAGACGACTTCCGCGTACAGCGCGTCGAGACTTCTCACGACGCTGCGGAGCCCTGCGGCTACTTCATCACTACGCCCGACGGACGGCGGGTGAGCGTCGTGACCGATACGGGCTTTCTGACCGAGGACGCCCGGCTGGCGCTGTCGCGCTCGCACCTTGCGGTAGTGGAATCCAATCACGATATCGACATGCTCCGCGAGGGCCCGTATCCGTATATCCTGAAGAAGCGGATCCTCTCGGATAACGGACATCTGAGCAACGCGGCGTGCGCCGAGGCGCTGCCCGACTTTGTCGGCGCGGGGCTGACGCGGATCATCCTCGGACACCTGAGCGAAGAGAACAACACCCCTCACCTCGCCGTGAACGAGTCTGTGGGCGCGCTCAACCGCGCGGGCATGGTCATCAATACCGATTATACGCTCGACGTCGCGCCTGTCGTGACTAACGGCAGAGCCGTGACTTTTTGAGGAAAAATATGCTGACCATAAACATCATCTGTATCGGAAAATTGAAAGAAGCCTATTGGCGCGCGGCGGTCGAAGAATATTCAAAGCGCATGAAGCCGCTGTGCAAGCTGAATATCATCGAACTCGGCGAGGAGCGGATCGGCGATGCTCCGTCAGCCGCTGATATTCAGCGTACCGTTACCGCCGAAAGCGAGCGTATCCTGCAAAAGATCGGTAAGGGCGATTACGTGATCGCGATGTGCGTCGAAGGGAAGAATATCAGCTCCGAGGAGCTGTCCGCGCGGCTGGAAAGCATCAGCATGACCCACAGCACCGTCGACCTGATCATCGGCGGCAGCTGGGGGCTGAGTGATGAGTTGAAGAATCGCTCCGATTTCAAGCTCAGCATGGGGAAGATGACCTTTCCGCATCAGCTGTGCAGGGTCATGCTCCTCGAGCAGCTCTACCGCGCGTTCCAGATCGGTAAGGGTACGAAATATCATAAATAATGAGGAATTAGGAGTTAGGAATTGACGGCGGGCTCTGCCCGCACCCGATTGATATGTTTCGATCAAACGCAAATAAAAATCAAAAACGCGTCAGCGTTTCCCGTAATTCCTCATTCCTATCTCCTCATTCCTAATTGAAACGAGGTGAAAGTATGGCTTTTGACGGTATCATGATGACGATGGTGCGGCGCGAGATGGCGTCCGCTCTGACCGGCGCGCGCGTCAATCAGATCTACCAGCCCGCGCGCGACGAGCTGGTGTTCGCGTTCCGTACGCAGGAGGGGACGAAGAAAGTCCTGATCCGCCTGTCGGATTCGCCGCGCGTCCATATCTCCTCCTGTTCGATCGAGAACCCTCCCGTCCCGCCCATGCTGTGTATGCTGCTGCGAAAGCGGCTCGGCGGCGCGAGGCTCGCTGAAATCACCCAGCCGCAGAACGAGCGCGTCCTGTGCCGGCATATTGAAGCGCTCAATGAGATCGGCGACCGTGAGAATCTGCGCCTGTATCTCGAGATCATGGGGCGCTATTCCAACGCCGTCCTCACCGACGGAGAGGACAGGATCATCGAAACCGTGCGGCGGATCGAGTTCTCGATGTCCGAGGAGCGCGTCCTGCTGCCGAAAATGCCTTACGAGCTGCCGCGGACTCAGTCTACGCTGTGTATCGAAGAAAGCGAGCCGGCTCAGCTCGTCAGCCGTATCGAAACGCTCGGCGGAGACGACCGCGCCGAGCTGAATACGGTGCAGGGTATCTCGCCGATGATCGCGCGCGAGA
>JAFRBD010000155.1 GCA_017405065.1 Ruminococcus sp.
CTTCTCCGAAAAACTGACGGAGAAACTTGAAAAGATCAAGATGTGCGCGCTGTCAGCGCTGGAAGCCCCGGCGGGCTACGGAAAGACGACGGCGGTGCGCCGTCTTTTCAGCGAGGGCGACGCGTCGGTGCGCTGGTTCACCGCCGTGGAGGGCATGGCGGACAACAGCTTCCGCTGGTTCATCCGGCAGATCAGCGACATCGACGAAGCCGCCGCCCGCGATTTGGAGGACTTGGGTTACCTCAACCGAAGCAACGCGGAGCAGGCGGGGCGTATCCTTTCGAATCTGCATCCGACCGAGCCGCTGACGCTGATTTTCGATAATTTCCAGTTCGCACTGCAAAGCTGGCAGCCGCAGGTGTTGAGCGCATTGGCGAATTGCGCCGGCGCGGGGCTGCGTACCGTGTTCATTTCACAGAATTTCGGCAGACTGCGCGACGTACTGACCGCGCTTGACGGGAGCGTCTGCTATATCCGGAGCCGCGATCTGCTGTTATCGGAGGACGATATCGCCGCCTATGCGCGACAACTCGGCATTCCCGCTTCGTCTAAGGAGATCCGCGCGATCTACCGCAAGACCGACGGCTGGACAGCGGCGGTCGCGCTGTATCTGGAAAATATCAGAGAGGGACTTCCCGAAACCGGCTCGGAGGGTCTCGACGAGCTGCTTTCCGCCGCGTTCTGGCGGCGGCTTTCGGACGTACAGCGCCGCACGCTGCTGCGCCTGTGCCTGTTCGATCGGATCACGCCGAATGTACTGGACGCGCTCGTTCCCGAAGACCTTTTCCCGCGCGACGAGCTTTCTCAGCTTCTGCGCCGCGCGCCGCTGATTCTGTATCGTGAAACGAGAAGATCGTATTATCCCCATGAACTTTTGACCGCTTTTCTGCGCCGCCGACTTTCAGAAACCGAAACGTCTTTTCAAAGTGAGATTTTGCGTGCCTCGGCGCAGCTCTACCGTAAAAACGGGCAGACGCGCGAGGCGGTGAGCTGTTATTTCCGAGCGGGCGACTATGAAGCGATCCTCTCCTGCGATCTGATCTGCCTGATCACCGAAAAATTCGACGGCGTCAGCTATACGGAGCTTGCGCGCCGGGTGTTGACCGAGTGTCCGGAGGATGTGCAGATCAAATATCCGTACTCGCTGCTGCGGCTGTGCTACGCGCTTTACGCCGGCTGCGCCTTTGACGAATTCAACACGCAAATGAAACGCGTTTACGCGCTTTCAGAGCAAATAAACGATCCGCAGCTGCTCGGAGAATGGCGGCTCGTCAACGCCTTTGCGTTCTTTCCCGACCTTGACGCGATGAAAAGCGAATACCTCATGGCGGAAGAACTGATGAGCGAGCCGTCAAGAATCTTCATCAAAGAGGAGCCCTTCCTTTTCGGCTGTGCTTCGATGTGGTATCTCTTTTACGCAAAGCCGGGAACAATGCTCGCGACCGCCGACAAGCTGGCGGAAACAATGAAGGTCTATAACCGGCTGACGAACGGTCACGGCGCGGGCGCGGCGGAGATCTACCGCGGCGAGGCTTATTCCGTGCAGGGACGCTTTGAAGAATCAGACATACAGGCGTATCAGGCGGCGTTCCTGTCGGAGCAGTCGGGCAACGCGACGGCGACCTACGGCGCGGCGCTGCTGCTCGGCATCAACGCCATCTACCGCTCGGATATGGTCGGGCTGCAAAAGGCGATCGACTACCTCGAGAACAAGGCGCAGGGATATTCGTTCCTGCGCGGCAGGACGCTCGGCACCTATATGGTCGAGACGGTGCGCGGATATCTGCTCGGATTGATGATGGAGACCGGACGCAGCGCCTTGTGGACGCAGGGCGAGGCGGATTCGCTCGCCGACCTGACCTTCACCAACTTTATGATCAAGACATGCCGCATCACCGACCTGTTGCTGAAAAAGGAATACAAGCAGGCGATCGCGTCGGTCGAGGCGGCGCTGCAGCTTGACGAACGGCTGATCTCCACCTCGACGAAGAACTTTATGTACTGCGGGCTGGCACTGGGTTATATGGCGATCGGTCGGCTCCTCAAAGCCGCGGAATATCTCGACAAGTCGCTCACGCTCGCGGGGCAGGATCGGAACTACACCTTCCTCGCCTGCTTCCGCAAGTATTTCCATGTGCTGTTCATCCTGCCGCAGATCGCGTCGAAGCACGCGAAGACCATCCGCGAGATCAAAGCGCTCGACATTCGCTATACCCGCGCGGACGAGAGCCACATTTTCGCCATGCTCGAGGTGGAGCCGGAGCTTACACAGGAGCTGACGGCGCGCGAGCGCGAGGTCGCGGAGCTTGCGGCGAAGGGACTGAGGAACGCCGAGATCGCCGAGGCGCTGTCAATCTCAGAGAATACCGTCAAGCACCACTTGAAGATCGCGTTTCAGAAAATGAATATCGACCGAAGAAGCAAGCTGATCGATATGCTTCGCTGACGGAAAATGAAACGACGGACGGAGGATTTTGTCTTCCGCCCGTTATTTTTTTCAAAAAAATGAAAAAATAACACTTTCGGGTGATGCGCGAGGGACAACGAGTGATGTATAATACCCTTGTAAGGTGAAAAATTGTATTTTGGAGGTGCGTTATGGAATATTTTTAAGATCGGCTAAGCCGCTGCCCGGTCATCGGATCGAGCTGATATTCAAGAACGGCAGCACCGCCGTGATCAATATGGAGCGGCGGATCGGTACGCTGCGCTTTGCGCGGATCGCGGATGAAGCGGTCTTTGCGTCGGCAAAGGCGGAGGGCGACAAGGTCGTATGGCTTGACGGGAATACTCCTTTTGCCGTCTACTGCTCCGAGCTGCTCGACGCCATGATGATGGATTGAATGCGGAAGCATCCTATACATAAGCAATGAAAAATGCATGATACAAAGAGGAGGAGAACCCATGAAACGA
>JAFRBD010000156.1 GCA_017405065.1 Ruminococcus sp.
CTCTGTCCGACAGGCGCGTTGACCGAGCGCTCCATGCTCAAAAAGCAGGTGCCGCTCAACGAAGAATACACCGAAGAATTCATCGAGATAGACGGACAGCAAGCGTCCGTTCTGGTATCGAGATACAACGGAAAAATCATCAGAGTGATTCCCAATGACGAGATTTCACGCAACGCGAACCTTTCTCGCGAGCAGCTTATCGCAAAGCTAAATTAATGGCAAAAAGGCTGTCTCACCGATCAGGTGAGGCGGCCTCTTTTTTAGTGAACAGTGACAAGTAACCAACAGTCAGTTAATTGATAATATTTGGAAGTGATATCATATGACAAATGAAAAAACGCTTTATCGAGGTGAATTTGAACATGATAACTGCGGCATCGGCGCAGTCGTCAATATCAAAGGAGTACCGTCGCACGCGACCGTCGATAATGCCCTGACGATCGTCGAGACATTGGAGCATCGTGCCGGTAAGGACGCGCAGGGTAAGACAGGCGACGGAGTCGGCGTCCTTTTGCAGATCTCCGACCGCTTCTTCCAAAAGACGGCAAAATCGAATAATATCCCGATCGGCTCCGGGCGTGATTATGCCGTCGGCATGTTCTTCTTCCCGCAAAACGAACTGCGCCGCAATCAGGCAAAAAAGATGTTTGAGATCATTGCCGAAAAAGAAGGCGTAAAGGTCATCGGCTGGCGTGAAGTTCCCTGTCGTCCCGAGGTACTGGGCAGCAAGGCGCGCGAATGTATGCCGAAGATCGAGCAGTGCTTTATCGACCGTCCGCGCAGCGTCAAACGCGGCGTCGATTTTGACCGCAAGCTGTATGTGGTCAGGCGGTCGTTTGAGCAGAGCAACGAGGATACCTACGTCGCTTCGCTCTCATCCCGCACCATCGTCTATAAGGGGATGTTCCTCGTCGGCGACCTGCGGCGATTCTATCTTGATTTAGAGGATAAAGACTATGAGTCCGCGATCGCGCTGGTACATTCTCGCTTCTCGACCAACACCTTCCCGAGCTGGCAGAAGGCGCATCCCAACCGTATGATCGTGCATAACGGCGAGATCAACACTATCCGCGGCAACAGCGACAAGATGCTCGCCCGTGAAGAGAACATGGCTTCCCAATACCTGATGGGCGACATGGATAAGGTGCTTCCGGTCGTCAATCCCGACGGCTCTGATTCCGCGCGTCTGGACAATACGCTCGAATTTCTGACCATGAGCGGCATGCCTTTGCCGCTGGCGGTGATGATCACGATCCCCGAGCCGTGGGATCACAACGATTCCATCTCGCAGAAGGAACGCGACTTTTTTCAATACTACGCGACGATGATGGAGCCGTGGGACGGCCCCGCGTCGATCCTCTTTTCCGACGGCGACGTGATGGGCGCGGTGCTGGATCGAAACGGTCTGCGTCCGTCACGGTATTACATCACAGACGACGATCATCTGATCCTTTCGTCCGAGGTGGGCGCGCTGCCGATCTCTCCCGAAAAGATCGTCAAGAAGGAGCGTTTGCATCCCGGTAAAATGCTGCTCGTCGATACCGTCGGCGGCAGGCTGATGAACGATGAAGAGATCAAGCTGCATTATGCTTCCAAGGAGCCCTACGGCGAGTGGCTGGACGCGAATCTGATCCGGCTGAAATACTTAAAGGTACCGAATACCAAGGTCGAGGAGCACCCGCGCGAGCAAAAGTGCAGGCTGCAAAAGGCGTTCGGTTATTCCTATGAGGATGTGATGACCTCTATCCTGCCGATGGCGCAGAACGGCGCGGAACCGATCGCCGCGATGGGAAGAGATAAACCGATGGAAGCGCTGTCCGATCAGCCGCTCCCTCTGTTCGATTACTTCAAGCAGAGCTTCGCGCAGGTGACCAACCCTCCGATCGACGCAATAAGAGAAGATATCGTCACCTCCACCACGATCTATCTGGGCAGGGACGGCAACCTGCTTGTGGAAAAGGCGGATAACTGCAAGGCGATCAAGGTCGTCAATCCGATCCTGACCTCGACGGGGATCCTCAAGCTGAAAAGAATGAATATCCCCGGCTTCAAGGTCGCCGAAATACCGATCCTGTATTATAAAAACACAAAGCTGACCAAAGCGATCAAGCGGCTGTTTGTCGAGGCGGACAAGGCAAGCGCCGGCGGCGCGAACATCCTGATCCTTTCCGACAGGGGCGTGGATGAAAACCATCTGGCGATCCCTTCGCTGCTGGCGGTATCGGCGCTGCACCAGCATCTGGTCGCGACCGGAAAACGGACAGCTTTATCCATTGTACTCGAAAGCGGAGAACCGCGCGAGGTCCATCATTTTGCGACCCTGCTCGCCTACGGCGCGAGCGCGATCAATCCGTATCTGGCTTTAGAAACCATCCACGAGCTGATCCATGACGATCTGCTTGATAAGGACTACTATGTTGCGATCGAAGATTATAACGACGCCGTTTTGCACGGTATCGTCAAGATCGCTTCCAAAATGGGTATCTCCACCCTGCAATCCTATCAAGGCTCCAAGAACTTTGAAGCGCTGGGTCTGAGCAGGGAGCTGATCGACGAATACTTCACCGGCACGGTCAGCCGTATCGGCGGGATCACGATCGAGGATATCGAGCGGAATGTCGACCGTCTGCATTCGGCGGCGTTCGATCCGCTGGGACTGACGGTCAGCAGCGAGCTGGAATCGCGCGGCAGTCACAAAAGCCGCAGCGGCAAGGAAGAGCATCTTTATAATCCGCAGACGATCCATGCGCTGCAGGCGGCGACGCGCAGCAATGATTATCAGCAGTTCAAAGCATATACCCGGATGCTCGACGCAGAGATGAAGCCTGTCAGCATCCGCGGGCTGTTCGATTTCAATTACGCTCAAGAGCCGCTTCCCTTGGAGAAAGTGGAAAGCGTCGACAGTATCGTCAGGCGTTTCAAGACCGGCGCGATGTCCTACGGCTCGATCTCACAGGAGGCGCACGAGGCGCTGGCGCTCGCGATGAACCGACTCGGCGGCAAAAGCAACTCCGGCGAGGGCGGCGAGAGTCCCGAGCGCTTACAGACAAAGGGCACGAAACAAAACCGCTGTTCGGCGATCAAGCAGGTCGCCTCGGGTCGCTTCGGCGTGACCTCCACCTATCTGAACTCCGCCGACGAGATACAGATCAAGATGGCGCAGGGCGCAAAGCCCGGCGAGGGCGGACATCTGCCCGGCAACAAGGTCTATCCGTGGATCGCAAAGACCCGCCATTCCACCCCGGGCGTGTCCCTGATCTCTCCCCCGCCCCACCATGACATCTACTCGATCGAAGACCTGGCTCAATTGATCTATGACTTAAAGAACGCGAACAAAAAGGCGCGTATCTCCGTCAAGCTGGTATCCGAGGCAGGAGTCGGAACCGTCGCGGCAGGTGTCGCCAAGGCGGGCGCGCAGGTCATTTTGATCTCCGGCTACGACGGCGGTACCGGCGCGGCTCCGCGCAGCTCGATCTACAACGCGGGCATGCCTTGGGAGCTGGGACTTGCCGAAGCGCATCAGACACTGCTGCTCAACGGTCTGAGAAACAAGGTCGTCATCGAGACCGACGGCAAGCTCATGACCGGCCGCGACGTCGCGATCGCCGCGATCCTGGGCGCGGAGGAATTCGGTTTCGCTACCGCGCCGCTGGTGACGCTCGGCTGCGCGATGATGCGCGTGTGCAACCTTGATACCTGTCCCTTCGGCGTGGCGACCCAGAACCCCGAACTCAGAAAGCGCTTTGCGGGCAAGCCGGAATATGTCGTCAACTTTATGCGCTTTATTGCCGAAGAGCTGCGCGAGTATATGGCGAGACTCGGCGTGCGTACGCTCGACGAGCTGATCGGAAGAACCGATCTGCTGAAAAAGCGGGAAGATTTATCGGAGCGTGAACAGCAGATCGACGTTTCCGCTATCATTCATCACGACGCCGAATATATTCCGATATCCTATCGCGATAAAGATTTATATGATTTCAAATTAGCCGATACCATTGATGAAAAGGTCATCATCAAAAGCTTCAGAAAAGCGTTCCGCGAGGATAAGCCCGCGACGATCGAGATCGCTATCCGGAACACCGACCGCTCTCTGGGTACGGCGTTCGGCTCCGAGATCACAAAGAAATACGGCGAGAGTCTCAAAGAAGATACCTACCGCGTGATCTGTAACGGCTCGGGCGGTCAGAGCTTCGGCGCTTTCATTCCGAAGGGACTCACGCTGGAGCTCAGGGGCGACAGCAACGACTACTTCGGCAAAGGGCTGTCCGGCGGCAAGCTGATCGTTTATCCGCCCGCCGAATCGACCTTCAAGGCGGAAGAGAACATCATCATCGGCAACGTCGCCTTATACGGCGCGACAAGCGGAAAAGCCTTCATCAACGGTATCGCCGGCGAACGCTTCTGCGTCCGCAACTCGGGCGCAACGGCTGTTGTCGAAGGCGTCGGCGAACACGGCTGTGAGTATATGACGGGCGGAAAGGTCGTCATCCTCGGCAGCACCGGCAAGAATTTCGCAGCCGGTATGTCCGGCGGCGTAGCCTATGTTCTCGACGAACACCATCATTTGTACAGACGGCTGAACAAGGAATTGGTAGAGTACGCCGAGCTGAGCGAGCAAAGGGATATCGACGAGCTGAAAGCGCTGATCCGAGAGCATGTCGAAGCGACCGGCTCCGAAAAGGGCCGCCGGATCTTGGATCGGTTCGAGGAGTATCTGCCGAAGTTCAAGAAGATCATCCCGCACGATTACCGCATCATCACCGAGGCGATCGCCGAGGGTGAGCGCAGCGGCATGGACGAGGACAGCGCAAAGATCGAAGCCTTTTACCGGCTGATCCATTCGAGATAAGGAGGAGAGATCATGGGAAATCCAAACGGATTCATGGAATACGAGCGGCAGGATAACCCCGCGTATTCCGTCAAAGAACGCATCAAAAACTATAACGAATTCCACGAGCCGCTCTCCGAAGACGCTCGCCTCCATCAAGCCGAGCGGTGCATGCACTGCGGCGTGCCGTTCTGCCAGGCAGGCGTGCCGGTAGGCGGTATGACGTCCGGCTGTCCGCTGAACAATCTGGTCCCCGAGTGGAACGATCTGGTCAGCCGAAAGGCGTGGAAGCAGGCGTACGACCGACTGAAGCTGACCAACAGCTTCCCCGAATTCACCTCCCGCGTATGTCCCGCCTTATGTGAAAAGGCTTGTACCTGCGGCGTGTTTGACGAACCTGTCACAACCCGCGCCAATGAATACGATATCATCGAAACAGCCTATGCCGAGGGCTGGGCAAAGCCTCAGCCTCCTGCGGTGCGCACCGGCAAAACGGTCGCTATCGTCGGTTCGGGTCCCTCGGGACTCGCCGCCGCCGACCAGCTCAACCGCCGCGGTCATTCGGTCACGGTGTATGAGCGCTCTGACCGCGTGGGCGGACTGCTGATGTACGGCATCCCGAACATGAAGCTCGAGAAGCGGTTCGTCGAGCGAAAGATCGAGGTCATGAAAGCCGAGGGCGTCGTGGTCAAAACCGGCGTCAATGTCGGCAAGGATATTTCCGCAAAAGAATTAATCGAACAATATGACAGGGTCATCCTGTGCTGCGGCGCATCCCAGCCGCGTGATATCAAGGTTCCGGGGCGGGAGGCTCAGGGCGTTTACTTCGCCGTAGATTTTCTGAAATCCACCACCAAAGCGCTGTTGGATAACGGTTTACGGGACGGCACATTTATCTCTGCAAAGGACAAGAACGTCATCATCATCGGCGGCGGCGACACCGGCAACGACTGCGTCGGTACCTGTGTGCGTCACGGCGCAAAGAGCGTGATCCAGCTCGAGATGATGCCGAAGGCTCCCGATACCCGTGTCGCCGATAATCCGTGGCCGGAGTGGCCGCGCGTCTGCAAGACGGACTACGGTCAGGAGGAGGCTGCCTCGGTCTACGGCGGCGATCCCCGCGTCTATCAGACGACGGTCAAGGAGCTGATCGCCGATGACAGCGGAAAGCTCATCGGGGCTGTCCTTATCAGGCTGAACGCCGAAAAGGATGACAAAACAGGCAGGCTCAGGATGACGCCGATCGAAGGAAGCGAATATACGGTCGACGTGGAGCTGCTGCTGATCGCCGCCGGCTTCCTGGGCAGCGAAAGCTATGTCGCCGAGGCGTTCGGCGTCGAGCGCGACGGCAGGACGAACGTCCTCACCGCTTACGGCACTCACCAGACGTCGGTCGACAGGGTGTTCGCGGCGGGCGATATGCGCCGCGGTCAGTCGCTGGTGGTATGGGCGATCCGCGAGGGCAGAGACTGCGCCCGCGAGGTAGATGAAAGCCTGATGGGCTAGACGACTGTGTGAGAGGCTCCCTTGCCGAAGTGAGCTGTCGCGGACACTTGTGTCACGCGACTGAGGGTTGCTATATGCTTCTCTCTGAATGGTAATTACGGATGAATAGGAAATACTTTTCAACCCTCCGGCACTTCGTGCCACCTCCCTTAGGAAAGGGAGGCTTTGGAAAAGTGAATCATTAACAGAGGAAGGTTTATCTATGACAAAGTATATTTTTGTAACCGGCGGCGTTGTTTCGGGTCTGGGAAAGGGCATCACTGCCGCGTCGCTCGGCAGACTGCTGAAAGCCCGCGGGCTGAAGGTAGCGGCACAGAAGCTCGACCCCTACATCAACGTGGATCCCGGCACCATGAGCCCGTATCAGCACGGCGAGGTCTATGTCACCGAGGACGGCGCCGAGACCGATCTCGATCTCGGTCACTATGAGCGGTTCATCGACGAGGATCTGAACAAGTACAGCAACCTCACGACAGGCAAGGTCTACTCCAACGTACTCAACAAGGAGCGCCGGGGCGAGTACCTCGGCAAGACGGTACAGGTCATCCCGCATATCACGGACGAGATCAAGCGGTTTATCTACAGCGTCGGCAAAAAAACCGACGCAGACGTCGTCATCACCGAGATCGGCGGCACCATCGGCGATATCGAGAGCCAGCCCTTCATCGAGGCGATCCGTCAGGTCGGTCACGAGGTCGGCAAAGACAACCGCCTGTATATCCATGTCACGCTGGTGCCGTATCTCAAGGCATCCGGCGAGCATAAGTCTAAGCCTACCCAGCATTCCGTCAAGGAACTGCAGGGACTCGGCGTATCGCCCGACGTCATCATCCTGCGCACCGACGAGCCGATCACCGATAAAGGCATCTTTGATAAGATCGCGGGCTTCTGCAACGTATGGCCGGACTGCGTGATCGAGAATCTCACCCTGCCCGTGCTGTACGAGGCGCCGCTGATGCTTGAAAAAGCGCACCTCTCCGACATCGTATGCCGCGATCTGAATCTGAAGTCCCACAAGCCCGATTTAGCGGAATGGGAGCATATGATCGAGCGCATCAAGACGCGTGAAAAGCTGGTGAAGATCGGCTTGGTCGGCAAGTATGTAGAGCTGCACGACGCGTATCTCAGCGTCGCCGAGGCGCTGCGTCACGCGGGCACCTATCAGGGAGCGTCGGTAGAGATCGAATGGATCGACTCCGAAGGGATCACTGCCGATAACGTCGATGACGTTTTGAAAGGAATCGACGGGATCATCGTTCCCGGCGGTTTCGGCAGGCGCGGTATCGAGGGTATGATCCTCGCGGCGCGGTACGCGCGTGAAAACGACCTGCCGTACTTCGGCATCTGTCTGGGTATGCAGATCGCCGTGATCGAATTCGCGAGAAATGTCGCCGGTATCGAAAACGCCAACTCCGGCGAGTTCGCACAGAATGTTCCCAAGGTGATCGACTACATGCCCGGTCAGAACGACGAGATCGATAAGGGCGGCACCCTGCGTCTGGGCGCCTATCCCTGTATCGTGCAGGAGAATACCGCGATGTACAGGGCATACGGCGCCCGTGAAATCAGCGAACGCCACCGCCATCGTTATGAGTTCAATAACGATTACCGCGAGCGGCTTCAAGAGGCGGGTCTGACCCTTTCGGGACTCTCGCCCGACGGCAGGCTGGTCGAAACGGTAGAGCTCAGCGACCGACCCTTCTATGTCGGCGTGCAGTATCATCCCGAGTTCAAGAGCCGACCCAACAAGCCCCATCCGCTCTTCTCTGCGTTTATCAAGGCGGCGCTGGGCTCATAACAGCATACAAAAGACCGACGGTCGGCAGCGCTCCGACAGCCGGTCTTTTTTGTTTTATGGATGAAAAAACAGGGGAGCCTTAAGCTCCCCCCTTGTCATTTTCTGCCGTTTTCGGTTTTTCTTTATCCGCACTGACCGTACAGGCGCCGTGAGATCGATCACAATCTCCAGAATCTCATTCCGGATGCTTTCAATTCGTCCAAACGATAGAGGCTCTTGACGTCGACAAGAACCATTTCATCTTCACAAGTGTCTTTCTTAAACAGGTTCTTCAACTGCATCGTCGACAGCGAACGGAATTCATTATGACCCACGGCAACGATCACACAATCCGCTTTGGGTATTTCCTCAAACGGAACCAGATCGATCCCATACTCCTCCTTGGCGATCTCAGCATCTGCCCACGGATCACAGACGATCGGATCGATCTCAAATTCCTTTAATCGATCAACGATATCCGCCACTTTACTGTTTCTGGTATCCGGACAATTCTCCTTGAATGTCAGTCCCAATACCACTACCGAGGCTTTTTTCGGAGCTTTGCCCGCGGCGATCATCTCTTTGATAGCCGCGTCGGCGACATAAGCGCCCATACTGTCGTTGACCATACGGCCGTTCAGAATGATCTTGCTGTGATATCCTAACATCTCAGCCGCGTTTGTGAGATAGTAGGGATCCACGCCGATGCAGTGACCGCCTACCAGACCCGGCTTGAAGCCGAGAGCGTTCCATTTTGAATTCATGCCATACAGGACTTCATCCGTATCGATCCCCAGACGATCGCAGATCATCGCGACTTCATTCATAAAAGCGATATTGATATCTCTCTGACTGTTTTCGATCACCTTGACCGCTTCCGCCGTTTTGATATCGGAAACCATCACCGTGCCGGCTTTGATCACGATGTCATATACCTTTTTGATCTCAGCGGCGGATTCCTCATCCATGCCCGAAACGATTTTTTTGATGCTTGTCAGCGTGTGGACGCGGTCTCCGGGATTGATGCGCTCCGGGCTGTAGCCGATCTTCCAATCCACCCCGCACTTCAGTCCGCTTTCTTTTTCGATGATCGGTATGCAGATATCTTCTGTGACTCCAGGATAAACGGTTGATTCAAAGACCACGATCGTTCCGGGGGCGATATGCTGTCCGACGGTTTTCGACGCGCTCTTCACCGGATTCAGGTTCGGCGTCGTATCGGGATTGATCGGCGTAGGAACAGCCACAATGATAAATCTCGCTTCCGATAACCGCGAAGGATCGGTTGTGAATTCTACGGCTGTGTTTTTTATCGCCTCTCCTACCTCATTTGTGGCGTCGATACCGTTCGCATATTCGTTGACGCGCTTTTCGTTGATATCAAAGCCGATCACGTTGACATGCTTTGCGAACTCCACGGCGATCGGCATGCCGACATAGCCGAGTCCGACGAGCGCGATTTTTCCTTTGCCGGAAATCAAGCTCTGATATATCGTATTGTATCGCATAATAACCCCTCCTGTTGATCAAACGCTTAATTCTCAGAAAGCAAAATAAGCGTTTCCTTTATTGCGGCAACAATATAATTGATTTCTTCCTTTGTTTTGTACGGATCCAAAGGCAGGCTCAGTACGGTCCGGCAGAGATCGGTCGTTACCGGACAATCGGCTGAGGCGCTGTCTGTTCCCTCAAAGGCGATCTGTAAATGCATAGGCTTCGCGTAGTAAACCATCGTCGGGATCCCTTTGCTTTTCATTTCGCTCTGAAATCGGTTGCGGTCGATCTGTGCGGGCAGCTGAATCGTATACTGCGCCCAGGAGCTGTAATAGCCGTCCCTGACAACCGGAACGGTGATCCCGACGTCTTTTAACCCGGCGGTATACCACGACGCTGCCGTATTGATCTTTTCTAATTCATAATCCGCAAACGCTTTCAGCTTCGGCAAAAGGATCGCTGCCTGAAGCGTATCCAGCCGACTGTTTTTACCGATACGGATATTATTGTATTTGGCGTTCGGATCGTTCGGATTCCCGGTGTCTTTTCCATGCACACAGATGGATCTTATCAAATCCGCCCATTCGTCATTGTCGGTGAATATCGCGCCGCCGTCGCCGAAACACCCCAGCGGCTTAGCGGGAAAAAACGAAGTCGTCGCAATATCTCCGAAGCTGCATGCCGGTTTTCCGTTGATGCTTCCGCCAAAGCCCTGAGCGGCGTCCTCCAGCAGGAGCAGACCGTATTTTTCGCATACTGCTTTGATCGCCTCATAATCTGCCGGCAATCCGAAAAGATCGACCGCTATGACCGCCCTTGCCCTGTATTTGCCTTCGCCGATCACTTTTTTGACAGCCTGTTCCAGCTTGACCGGATCCATATTGTAGGTGTATTGATCTACGTCGACAAAAATCGGCACGGCTCCTTCGTCGGCAGGACATTCACCGGTAGAAAAAAAGGTGAAATCGGGCACAAAAACCGCGTCGCCCTTCCCTATTCCCCATGCTCGCAGAGCGATCGAAATAGCGTCCGTGCCGTTGGCGCATGTCACACAGTGCTTTGCGCCGACATACTCCGCCAGCGCTTTTTCCAATTCCTTCACTTCGGGACCCGCAATAAACCGCGAAGCGCTCAGAACACCGGCGACAGCCGCATCGATCTGAGGCTTCAGCGCCTGATACTGTCTTTGTAAATCTCTGAATTGCATTATATCTCTTCCAATCCTTTCTCCGTCTGACGATACTGTCTGCCGCACACGCCGCACACCGTTTTTTTGTCGAGGATCTTCCCGCACTCGCACGCCCATCCGGCTCGTCTTGCGGGAACTCCCAGCATCAAAGCGTGATCGGGAACATCCGTCACCACGACGGCTCCCGCGCCTATCATCGCCCATTTTCCGATCGTGTGTCCGCAGACGATCGTCGCATTGGCTCCGATACTGGCTCCCTCGCAGATGATCGTTTTATGATATGAAGCTCTTCCTTTAGGATACTTCGCTCTGGGGATCAAATCATTCGTAAACACACAGGAAGGGCCGAAAAAAACATAGTCCTCCGCGACAAGTCCCTCATACAAAGAAACATTATTCTGTATCTTGCACCCGTTGCCGATGATCACGTTGTTGCTGATGTTGACGTTCTGCCCCAGGGAACAGTTTTTTCCTATTTTTGCACCCGACTGGATGTGACAAAAGTACCAGATCTTTGTCCCGGCGCCTATCTCAACATTGTCGTCGATAATGCTGGTAGGATGTACGAAATAATCACTCATGCTTTCCATCCTTTTTCTCATCAAACCTGCCCGCGAAATCCATCGTGGAACACTCCTTAAGGGGCAGACTGACCGGTCTGTGTTCGGCGGCGGATTGATAGATCGCGAGCACTAATTCGAGTGCGCTTTTTCCTGCCTCACCGGTCACATACGGCTCTCTGTTGTTTTGTATCGCGTCGATCACATCGGCATATAACGGCGTATGTCCGAATCCGTATACATTAGGCGGATTATCGCTGTAAGTCCGCATCACGTCATCCGGATCGTCTTTCCCATCCGCAAACGACCACACCTCGATGATATTATCGCTGGTTCCGCCGACCTTGACCGTACCGTTCTGTCCGAAGATATACAGCGTTTCTTCCAGATTTTTGGGATAGACATTGGTCGTTCCCTCCACCAAACCGTAAGACCCGTTCGCGAATTTGATGATCGCCAGTCCCAGATCCTCGGCTTCAAGATAGGGATGCTCTACCTGATCGGTATATGCCATTACCTCAACGATCTCATCCCCCATCATCCAGCGGAGCAGATCGATATTATGAATACACTGATTCATCAGGCATCCGCCGTCCTGCGCCCAGGTTCCTCTCCACGGCGCCTGCTCATAATACCCTTTTCCGCGATTCCAGCGAACATGCGCCGCGCCGTGCGACAGCTTGCCGAATCGTCCGTCATCCAGCGCCTTTCGGATGTACTGCACGGATTTATTGAAGCGATTCTGATGATTGGCACAAACGACCACGCCCTTTTCATGTCCGGCTTTGATGATGGCGTCCGCGTCTTTGATCGATAACGCGATCGGCTTCTCGATGATGACGTGACATCCATGATCGATGCAGTCCAAGGCGATCGCGGCATGGTTTCCGGATTCGGTAGCGATCGCAGCCAGATCCGGTTTTTCGTTTTTTAACAGTTCTTGATAATCCGTATATTGATGTACATGCTCCAGTCCGAATCTTTTTGCTTTTTCATCCATTAAGGACGGAACGATATCACACAAGGCGACAATATCCAGACCGTTGTTTTTTGCCGCCTCGATATGATTGGGCGAGATCCTTCCGCATCCGATAAGAGCGTATTTCATTCTTTTCACCTCTTGATATGTATGATGTTCCCATATGCAAGCCTGTCCGTTATGAGTCAAACCTGACGTCGCTGATCAGATTATCCAGATAATTCCATCGTTCGTCTTCAGGCGGCAGCTCCCTATAATCGCCGTACCTCTGCCTGAGGATCTCTTCCGTTTTTGCCGGGATATATACCGGTTTTCCGTCGAACAAAACCGTTGCGGGGGGAGCGTAATAATCGAGCGGAACGATCCGATCGAAACAAGTATTATCTGTCGGGATGACGTAACAGTCCGCATCGCAGCTTTCATATTTCTGCTGGATCTTACTGATTCGTTTCCCCAAAAAGCGCAGCGTTAACGGCTTGAGGAAAAAAGCAAAAACTTGTTTTGCCGCTTTTTCCGGGGCAGTCGTTTTTCCTGAAAAAACAGACGCCAGCTTATAGTAAATGATTTTCCTGACAAACATCAGCGATTTCGCCTGCTTCAGCTGCAGCTTGCGATCGGAGGTCGTCCGATCAATAGGAAAAATGTCGATATATACGCCGTCATAAGCAGGAGCGTATTTTTTGGTTGTATGACCGGAATACTCAATATGGCTTTTTTGATCGAACAATACCGCATGAGGTGCCACATGATGCTTGTATGTCGAATAATCGGAGTAAAAATACCGTTGATCTCCGTTTTCGATCAGATATTGTTTCAGCTTCTCATAATCGTCGCGCAGCATGGCGATATCGATATCCGCGTCCCACGGGATATGACCTTTGTGCCTGATCGCTCCCAGCAATGATCCGAATATGAGAAAATAAGATAATCCCAAACGATCGCATATCCCATGCACATACATCAGGATATCAAGCTGAGCATCCTGTAATTCTTTCACTTTTTTTCTGTCCATAACACACCTTGTTTCTTACATTTCCGACTTCTTTTGCGGGCGATATCATAACATAACCGTCAAAGCCTCATCCTGCCGGATAGGCGATATCATAAGACGGTCAAAAAAGCTCCCCGCCCCGTTTGACATTATCCCAAAACAATCGTTTTGATTCGCCGACGCCGCAGTTGAACAACAAGTCCAATGCTGAAAGATTCGGTACAAACTCAGCAGTATTATGCTGATGATAGACGATGCTTTTATAATCCTGGTAAACGACCCTTACGCCGTTTTCGGTAAATACGCTTTCATCCATATACTTTTTGCCGCCGACGCCGGATAAATAGACGGTGCCGCCGACTGCTTTGATCTTATTGCAGATCGAGATGCTTTTTGTTTCACCTTTTTCAACGTCAAGGGTGCTGTTGATGACGATCGGCGTCGTGATATCCAAACACTCTCTGAACATATCGATCGCAGCCAGATCGATTTGATACAAATACTCATATTCCTTTTCAAATATCCGCCTGATGAGCGGGATGATCTCGTCGAAAAACGGGGCTTTCCGATAAGAATTCAGCAGGATCCCAAAGATTGTTTCTCTTGATGCGTTCCAATCCGACAACTTGATTTTACGATTCGGCAGAACGGTGTGTCCCGTTTTTTGAACGGGAATACTGATATATCGAACAGCGCCATGCTCATTAATGATCTTGTTTCGCGTCATCGGAGATTTTGTTTCCAGCTGTGCGATATCATTGATGATAAACAAGTCGCTTTTTGCCATCTTATCCAGGTAACCCACCCACGGAAAGAAATGCGGCTGATGTGAACTGACAATTGTATGATCCATTTATATCCTCACAAAACCAAGCCATAATACACGCCGTAATAATTGAGCGTGCAAACATACATTTACTCTTTATCTGTAAACCGTATCCTTAATCTTTTTCCCGAATTCTTTTTACCAGTCCGATGATCGTCTTTCTCAGGCAGAAGACAACGATCGCCAGTACTCCCAAAACAATATATCGGATGATCGGATAATTATATAGCACGAGCATGACAAAGGACAGTAATACCAGCAAAGCGCCGATACCGAAGATGATCCTCCAGTCATACACCTTATACCCATCCAGATAACCCTTACAAACCTTTCTCATAAAGAAATAATGCAGGACGCCGTACAGAATATAGCACACCAAGGTCGTATATCCGGCAGCGATATATCCGAACATCGGAATGAAGATCCAGTTCAGGATGACATTCAAAGCAGCTCCCGCGCAGGAGCCGATCGCGATCCATTTGGTCTTTTTGAAATAAAACTGGAACGACGCGAATAGGTCGTACATAAAGATGAAGAATACGCTTGCCGTTACCGGAGGGATGACCCAGATCGCGTTCGCGTAATTAGCCGGAGCAAGGATGATCAAGACCTCGGGCGCGATAGCCATTACCATAAAATTCAGCAGCGCGATGATCGCCGTGATCTTATACGATACCGTTCCGATCCTTTCAAGGTTTCTCTTTTTGATGGAGCTGTAGATCCACGGGTCAAGCGACTGCGCGACCGAGCTGTTGAAGATCATCATGATCCCCGCGATCGTATAGGCGACGCTGTAGTATCCTACCTCTGCGTTACCCACAAAATGCCCGATCATAATGCGGTCGGACTCATTCAATATGCTTTTCGATAAATAGTGCGGGATCAGCGGCAGGCAAAAGCCTAACGCATACTTCCAGTTGTGCTTATCAAAGAACTTTTTTCCCCTGATAAAAATATAGAAGATGATCCACGAATACAAAAGCGTTGCCGCTGCGGAACCGCCTGTGATACGTCCTTCTACCTGCAAATCGGAAGGCACGTTCAAAACGGCTAAGATCGCCAGCGCGGGGCGCAGCACCGTATATGCAATAGATATCGCTGCGATGCCTTTATACTCGTATCTGACGCGCTTTGTGTTGATCCAGAAATGACAGGCTGTCACCATCAGGGTATCGATCCCCATCATCAGGAATTGATAATCCGTCAGCGTTGTCCACTCTTTGATTTGATTTCTGAAAATCAAATACACAACGGTCCACCCAAGCAACAGGGTGATCGATAACCCGTATAAGGATGAAGTCAGCTCTTTCTTCTTTTTTTCATCATCTAAAACGACTAAGCCGCGCGTAAAACAGTTTCCGGAGATACTCAGCGTGACAAAAACGCCGATGATCGAATACCATGATGTATAAATGCCATACCTTCCGTACTCGCCCTCGGACATGATCCTGGTAAAAATCGGCGTCGTGATCATACCGATCCCTTTTTGCGTAAAGCTGCAGACAAGGAACCAGAACGCCATCTTCACCGGAAGCGGCATATTCTTATATTTATCAATCAGCTTTTTAATCATGATCGTTTACCCGACTGTCAATTAAAAATTTTAATACCCTTCTGCTAAAGTCCAACACGACTATGTGGATTTTTACGCGATAGATAGTTGCAGTTTCTATTTCGGATTCGTATTACTTATCAGAAAGTTGTAGCTGCGCGCCGCTTTCTTCTACCGTTCCTTCATGAATAAAAATCAGCATAATGATATTCCAGAAAAACTTTTTCTGATAAGCGTCAAGGAATAAGATCGTAGTGCATATGCCTAACAGCAGCGCTACGCCTATATAAAACTTATGTTTATAATTTCGTTTAATGATCGAAACGATCATCAAAAGGAAAGCCGGCAATCCAAAGATACCAAATTCGCCTATCATATTCAGATAGGTATTATGGATTCCCTTGGCAAATCCGTAATAGGCTGTCATTTTAACGCTTACACAACCCGCGCCTAATCCGAAGATCCCCATATTGGGATAAATATCACGGAACAGGATCTCCCACACATCCGTACGTCCGGCGCCGCTGGAGGTATAATTTTCCGAACTGAACAGCCTGCTAAACAAATCCGTCGGTAAAAAGGTTTTTAAGACAAAAAACAAAAGCACAAGCAGGACGGCAGTTCCCAATATCGCCGAAGCTCTCTTAAACATCCCGCTTACGAAGTAAAACGAGACCAGTATGACAAGTACAGATAACAGACCGCCGCGTGAACCGGTCATAAAAATATAAAACAGGATAATAACCATCACAGCGGCAAAAAGAAGCTTATATTTGAACTTCCTGCTTTCTTGGATTTTCCACCACGACAAAGCAAAAGGCAGCAATAAAAGCGCCGCAAAATTATTGGGATCATTGTCCTCCGTAAGGATCATGCGGTCGGCTAATTGCTCGTCTAACATGCCTCCGGACACATACGCTATGCCGGCTGTAACAAGACCGCCTAAAATCGCCGAGATCACAATAAGGTCAAATTCATCTTTCGTAAACGTCAGGGTGCTCGTATACAGGCAGAATCCCGGAACGAGCAAATAAGCGACCATTCTGTTAACAGTGGTCTGTCTGTCAATCGTCCAAAGCAGACTGGCTACGGTTACCAGCATCAACCAGACGATACATCTGTTCGCTGTATTGTTATTGATGTTTATTTCACCATGATTCTCAATCAAAGCAACGCCGACAATGACGAGCGCAAGATACTTTCCTAATGTTCCGGCAGAATTATTCAGAATATCTTCCATCGGCGCAAGGAAAAAATACAGCATATAAAGAAGCGCGTGTAAACTGATTGATTTATGAAATACCGATATTACCGGTTTACTCATCTGCTTTCTCCCGTATCGTTTTTTCGATCTCATCAAAAAACAAATTATAATTCTTTTCGGAATGATAATGATTTCTTACCATTTCCCTTGCCGCTTTTCTTTTTTTCGCGAATTCTTCTTCACTCTCTTCGAGAAGACCGTTGATAGACAGCGCCAGATCTTCAGAAGAGATCATTCCCGGCAGCAGAACGCCGCAGGTATCGCTGACAAGTTCACCGATGCTTCCGACGTCTCTCGCGATAACCGGTATCCCGTATGACATCGCTTCCATGATCGAAACGGGAACCCCTTCGACGTCGCTGCAATTGACAAATAACGAAACATAGTTTTCCCTGTAAAATTCAAAGATCTCCTTTTGTTCTTTTCGCCCCTTGAATTCATAGGTCACGTATTCGGAATCGCCGAGGCACTTTTCGGCAAGCTCCGAGATTTCCTCAAACTGCAAGCCGTCTCCGAAATGCACCCACCTGACAGGATGACGGATCCTTTTATCCGCAAGCGCGCGGATCAGCAGATCCAAACGCTTCAAGGGAATGACATTCGAGCATGAAACAATGAGATATTCTCCCAAAACAGCATCGGGGGCTTCTTTGACCGCGGCAGGGATATCGACTCCGAGCCGGGCGACCGTTATCTTCTTTTCTAAATCCTCAACATCGGTTCCGTAATGGAGGATCATATCTTCTTTTCCGCCGGCGCAGATCGGAAACAACCGATCCATCTTTTTGAAAACCTCTTTGCGCCACGGCACATATCCGCGGTCAAAAAACAGATCTCCCCCGTGCGCGCGGCAAATGCAAACACCGTTGAGCCGCTCTTTCCTTTGTGATAAACAGACTGCCGCGGCATTCGTCCAATAGGAATAAAAGACCGTTTTTGGCTGCTCCCCGTCTGTCCGATACCCCTCGCAGCTCCTGAGATAATACAGATGTCTGTTATCGAGAAGGATCGTTTTGATAACCGTCGGCAGCTTCCTGAACCCACGTTCCCGAAGACCGCTTCTGATCTCCCTCCATGTTCTGCGTGTGAACAAACTCCCGATGATCGCTGACGTCTCGGCGAGCTTGCTTTTTCTGTTGCCGTCTCTGCGTAAGCCGATGACTTCGGCTTTCGCCGGTATATATCTTTTTAAGGCTTCCTGCTGCTTGGCATAGGACACGATCATGATCTCATCAAATCGCGACTCGGCGATCTTGATCTCTTCTTCCAAAAACGGTTCTCCGTTACCGTAGGGGTAATGATTCGTAAAAATGACAAGTCTTTCCATCAAATCGTTTCCTTCGTCAAATAACTCCTGCCCCTGCCCTTTCCGAAACAGATCAGGTCAGCGCTGCATATAAGTCCAGCAGCGCTTTTTCCTCGCTCTTCCAGTTGCAGTGTTCGACGACGTAATCGTGCCCTTTTCGTCCCATTTCCTGCGCCTCGCTCCTGTGCGTAAGCAAATAATTGATCGCGTCGGCGATCGCTTTGACGTCGCTCTGCTCAACGGGTATGCCGCACCCGCTGTCTTCGGCTGCCTTGCGCCATATGGGATAATCAGAAAGCACAAAGGGTATTCCGGCAGCCATATATTCGTATATCTTGGTCGGCTGTGAATAATAATTGTTTTCGGACGGTTTGCCGAGAGTCAATCCCACGATCGACTTGCCGTAAAGCTCATTCACTCCTTGCCGATCCTGATAACCGATGATTTTGACATTATCGTCGGTCTCTCTGACCTGATCCGTCGCGATAAGCAGGGTGCCGTCGACATATTTCATCGCGCCTAAGATCGATTGTTCTCCTCGGTCCTCGGACAGTCCGCCTACATAACAGACAATCGGCTCTCTCTCGGTAAACGGGGTCTCGTGAAATACGATATCTTCCAGCTTCGGAAAATTATTGACTGTCGCGACAGCCTTAGCTCTGTTTTTGAATTTATCCGCTATATGCGGCGTCGCCGCGACAACAGCGTCGATCCGTTTGACAACATGCGTTTCATACGCCTGATACAGCTTTGATACCGGATTTCTGAACGGAGCAGGGATCCATTTTTTTGCCGTGATATGCCCCGGCACATCCTCGTGGCTGTCAAAAATCACTGTTTTTCCCGCTTTTTTCAGTTTTATCGCATATCGCAGGAGTTCGGGGTCATGAAAGTGATAAACGTCGCAGTCCAGTTCCTTTGCCTTTAAAAAAACGACCTTGGCAAACTTTGTCATCCGGCCTTTTCTGCCTTTCGGCATTTCACCTGCGCCCACCACATGAACGCCGTTTTCTTCTCTGCTCTCGCCCCGTGCGACCAAATAAGTATCATATCCGTTCGCTGCCAAAGAAGAACATTCTTTGACGAATATTCTGGTATCATTACTCGAATGGGCACTGGAAAAATGACAAACTCTCATATAAACACTACCTTTTCCGCAAAACAGACGCACTTGTTATACAACCGTATTTTCATCCGCGATCATTCTGGGGATCTCAAACACCTCGGCGTATCTATGCCCCACCTGAACGCCGTGAGTGATCAATAAGCCCCTGATAAACTCTTCTTTTACATAGTCGCGGTCTTTTTGAGAAACATAGCATTTGACTGCTTCGATCTTTTTCTCGACGTCGACCTCATCCACACATGAAAACAACTGATTATCGTAGGTATAATTGTTCCACGGTACTTCGTACTGCAATATCGTATTCTTCTTAAACGCGCGCAGGCACTCTTTCGCGATGGTAATGTGATCCTGATGGATATCGTGTACCGAGGGTGAAAAAACGATATCCGGCTTGATCTTCCTATTCAGTGTGATCATACTGTCCAGTATCTGCTGGCGATTCTCTTCAAAACGCCTTACACGATAATCCAGACAATAAACATTTTCCTGCGGGATACCGAGTACCTTTGTCGCGGCATGCAGTTCCTTGATCAAACGATCCGGATCGGAGCCGGGAGATAAGGAGTCTCCGCACGAAGAAAAGGCGACATAATGGATATCGATACCGAATCGCAGCAATTTTGAAATAGTAGCTCCGCAGGCAAGCTCCCCGTCGTCTGTGTGGGGCGCTAAAACCAATACTGTTTTCTTGTTCATAATCATTCCCTTTACTTGCTTTCCAAAACCTTCAGATAATCTTTGCCTACATTCTGCAGATCATAATGCTTTATAATCTCTTCTTTCCCTTTTCGGGATAATTCGTCCAACGCTTCCTGATCCAGATTCTTGACCGAGATGATCGTACTTCTCAGCTTCTCGGCGTCATCGTAAGGAACCGTATAATGTCCGGCGTCGGATACGACGCTTTCCAGATCAAACGCAAAAACCGTCGGCGTACCCGAATACAGATACTCGCTCAGCTTATACATGCTTAGCCCATACTGCTGCATGCCGACGTTCTTACAGGCTGCAAGACAGCATTTTGCTTTATATAACGCGGTGAGGATATACTTCCTTTCCAGAAAAGGAAAGATTTTCACATTTGTGATATGCTTGCTGTCAATAAGCGCTTGAAGCTTCTCTCTTTCCTGTCCCTCTCCTATCACGGCAAAACAAACGTCCTCGTCGGCAAGACCGCTGACGGCGTCGATCAGTAAGTCCACATGCTCGCTGCGCGCAAAGCTGCCTATGTAGATACAGCACCAATTCTCTGACAGATACTGCTCCAACTCAGGAGGAAGCGTTTTGTTTTCCTCAAACCATTCGTCTGCCTGCTTGGTATTGATGCCGTTGGGCATCCAAAAGACTTTGTCTTTATAGTCTTTATTGATCTTGCAAATGTGCTTCCACGCATACTGCATCGTTGTAACAATGATATCAGCGTGCTTATAAGCTCTTTTCTCGATGATTCTGAGCAGTATCACCAAAGGATGAACGGGGCTGACCCCTTGAATCTTAACAAGAGCCAGCGGCCAGATATCTTTGATCTCCACAACAAACTTTGCGTTGTATTTTTTTGCGAGCGAATATCCCGGTTCCCATACAAACGGCGGTGCGGAGGACGCGATGATATATCCCGGAGCGCCGGTTTTTTCGGCGATCTTTTTATGATGCTTCCGAACCAATCTGCAAAAATCGAGCATATTCAGTATCCTGCCTGAACCGTTCGACTGATAACTCGGTCCGGAATGTAAATACGCATAGTATACGTTTTCGGCGCGTTCTGTGATCCTGATCGTTTCGTCATAAAGATATTCTTTTCTCCCGTGATGGAACGACGTGGTGATCACGGCGACCGTATAGCCGGATTGGGCAAAGGACTTTGCCAGCTCCCGGTGCCTTGTTTCCAAATGAGAGGCATATAGATTGATGATCCAAATGGTTTTGTTCCTGCTCACGCTGCCAACTCCCTGTCATAACCGGCAAGACGATAACCGATTGCCGAAAAAACGATCAACTGATTCATACTGACTGTTCCGGATTCTCAAAATAATCATCATCTCAACGCTGTGGTCTGTCCCTTTTTGATTCCCTTTGTGCTTTCTTTCTGGAACAAAACCTTGATCGTCGCAAGAATGATGCTCAGATCCTCGATCACATTGGCTTTCGCGATATACTGCAGATCCATGATCAATTTCGCCTGCGGACTGGTATTATACTTACCGTAGACCTGAGCCAATCCGGTCAATCCGGCTTTCGTCTGCAAACGGAAAGAAAACTCCGGTAATTCTTTTTCATATTGTGCCGAGATCTCAGGCCGCTCCGGTCTCGGACCGACGACGGACATATCTCCCTTTAAAATATTGATGAGCTGAGGCAGTTCATCGATCCTGTGTTTTCTGATAAATCTGCCGATCGGCGTGATCCTATCATCATTCTCACCCGACGACAGTCTTGCGACGCCGTCGCTTTCGGCGTCCATTTTCATGCTCCTGAATTTTAAAAGCTGAAACTCTTTTCCGTTTCTCGTCAGTCGCGTCTGCTTATACAGCACTGTTCCGCCGTCGCGCTTGATCAGCAATGCCGTCACCAGCATCAAAGGGGAAACGATAATAAGCATCAGTAAAGAAGAGACGATATCAAATAACCGTTTGATGATGGCATAGATCGGCGACGGATTGTACCATTCAATAAACGACATAGGGAAGTTCAGAATATGGATGGGTTTCGCTCCGCTCATAACGATGTCGCCGACACGCGGCATGATAAACATTTTGATGCCGTTCGTGATGCAGTATTTGAGTATCTTATTGCGGGGATGGCTGTGAACGCCCACGATGATAACGACCTCGATCCCGTTCAGGATCGGCTCATAATTGTCCAGACAATCCGAAACATGGCATGCGCCTATAATATCGAATCTCTTATCCGAAGCATATGTTTCGTACATCTCATCAAAACTGCCTTTATTATCCCAGATAATCATCGTTTTCATCGGCTTAGCGGTCTTGAGATAGGCCGTGTGTACAATGAGCGTCCAGATAATGGATGTCATCAGCTGACCGGCGAGAATCAGGAGCATCGGCAGAACGGACGGAAACTTCTCCATTAATAGGAAAGTTGCGATGTACATGATAAAGTCGGTAGATAACGCCGTGAGGAACTGTCCGTATATGATTCCCAGCTTATGCGGAGTATTGATATTGAACGCTAAATATTCTCTTCCCAAAAGGTAGTAAAGCGTGATATAAAGCAAAGCGATAACGATTACTCCCTTTTGCAGATAGGACACCGCAAGCTTCTTGTGATAATAGTACATCCATCCTGCCGTAAAGCATGCCGCTACAAGGAGTATGTTCAGGATCAAAGCCAATTCGACCCACAGTTTTCTCATTCGATCGTTCTTGTTGTTGCCCGAGGACATACAATTCACCTTCTGAATCTTTGATTAAGCGCGCTTCATCCGCGCGGCATGCAGGAACAAGCTGCGAATTGAATGAATATTATTCCGCATCCTCTTTTTTCTCGTGGCGTTTCATGCGCTTCTTTTTCTTTTTATCTGCCGCATCCTTTTTGGCGCTCTTGTTTTTTTGCGCCTCTCTCTTCTTCAGCGTTTTGATCCTGAATCGACCGGAGAACAGAGAGAATTTCTGCGCTTCCTTTAAGATATCCTTAATGGTTTTCACGGAATTGACCGCGTAACCGATAATACTTACCCCTGCGCCGTCGAGCCTGTCGATCGCTTTCTTGATATCGTCAAAATCAGCATAGTCATATCTGGCGACAAAAAGAGCGACGTCGATGATCGATTTAAAATTGATGACCTCCGCGTCAATGCCCACAGGCGCGCAGTCAAATATCACCATATCATAGTTTTTCGCTATCCCGTCGATCAGCGCCAGCAAAGGCTCGTTGACGGATATGGGTTTTTCGCCGAGTACGCACGGCAGCAGGTCGAGGCATCCGGTGATGTGACAGATCGCGTCGGTATTATCGGCGTCTCCGTAATAGACGGCATTCAAAGATTCCTCATAAGAGATCTTCTCGCTGAACATCGCGCTCAGATTCGGTTCTTTAAAATCCGCGTCGATCATCAAGGTTCTGATGCCCGAAGCGGCAAGCTGCTGCGCAATATTGACGACCAGACCGGTTTTTCCCTCTCCTCTGATCGTGGATGTTACCAATAACCTTCTGAAATGATGATTGTTCATCCTGTTTTCGAGGATGTACGCCAAAGAAACCATATCCCTTTTCGCAAGCGAGCTCTCCGTTCCGAAGGGATAATCCTCGGCAAATTCTTTATCATAGGGAATACTCCCGAGGACCTCGATCGAATTCAGACCGTCCATATCCTTCACATTCGTCAGCAGCGGTGAGATCAGCAGCTTCAACAGGCAAATGAGCACGCCCGCGCCCGCGCCGATCAAAGCGGATATCAGCCATGTCGATAAGCTCACGCTGCCGCCGACGATAAAGTCGGCTTTGGGAGAATTAACGATAGAAACATTACCGATTTTCAGTGTTTCAAGCAGCACCTTACCGGACACATCGTTGATCGCGTTAAGGATCCTGACGCCCTCCGCTTCGCTTCTCCAATACAGTGTCATTTCGATGATCTGGGTTTCCTTATACTGGTTGAAGGCGATGTTCTTCTGTATATCCGCTACAGATATCCCTGTCAGTTCTGCTTTTTCAAGAGCTTCTTTGATCATCCTCTCGCTCTTGAGAATATAGATAGCGGAATCGGTTATTTCCTGAGCAAGCTCTACGTCCGCCTTATCGGGATTCGTGTTCTTCGACGCGTAGTTTCCGCTGCTTGTTTGCGCAATGATCGCGATCGAGGATCTTATCCTGTATTCCTTGGAGATATTGCCCTGCACAAAACCGATACCCGAGATGATGATCCCCGCGATCAGACCGACCAGAGCAAGTAGGGCGATCAGCCTTCTTCCGCGAATGATGTAATAGAATACATCGCCGAGTCTTAATATTTTATTCTTTTCATGATTCTCTTTCACGTTTCTTCCCAGCTTTCTTTCTTCTCAGGATTCCGACAGCGATCACCGCCAAAGCTACTATTCCTGCGCCGATCAGTATCGCGAACAGGTCGATCGTATCCCATTGCTTAACCGTTACATTCTGAAGCTTTGCCGTATCCTTAAGATCGACAGACGCCAGATTTTCCTCACTGTTCGGCTTCCTGACAAAGTAGACGCCCTGCTTCAGTCCCGAGATGATATGTCCGTCGTCGCCCGACGTCCATTCGTCTACGGTATTGCCGTCCTCGTCGACAAGGATCATATCTTTCCCCGATGCTCCCCGTCCGAAGACAAGGTCTTCGATCCGCACCGACAGGCAAATCATATAAGCGGTATCGTAACAGACATACGCAGCGCTGTTGTCTATCAAGCCTGAATTATCTACCGTGAATACGATTTCTGTATCCTTCTTGATGTATCCCTCAGGCAGGGAAGAAACCGTAAGGGTATATTTCACTTCCTTCTCAAGGTCGATCACCTCGAATTCGCCGTTTTCATCCGTCGTCAGATCATCGCGGCCCTCCATCGAGTACACAACGCCCTCGATCGGCTGTTCCGTTCTTTCGTCTGTCAGATTCAGTATGAACTTCGTCTTGTTGCAGGTCACGCTGACGATCCCGGTATTTTTCTCCATTTCATTATAGATGGTCGCCGAGTAGTTATCCCTGTTCAGCGCATAGTATTCGGGAGCCTTTATCTGTTTGATGGTATAATTGCCGATATAAAGCTCCTTGCTTTCTGCATAGCCTTTTTCATTCGTGGTGATCTCGTCGACTATCTCGTCCTTTTTGAAGCGTACCGTCCCGTCGACGGTGACGATATCCTCCGATGCGATCACGTTATATACGACATTTTCGACGGGTCCCGTTGTTTCCCCGTCGTTGACCTGAACACGGATAACGCTCTTGATCGGTTTCATCTGCACCTCGACCATGTACGGCTCGGGCCAATCCCAGTAATCGTCGATCTCAAAATCCGTATTCTCGTCGATATAATACCCCTCCGGAGGCACGATATTATGGAGCGAGTACCATCCTCTGGTTATTTTTTCGGGAAGATAAAAGGTTCCCTGAGAGGTCGTTTCATATTGTTTATATTCTATTTTTTGGGGATAATAGGTATGCAGCGTCTGCAATCCCCCGATACCGTTCTTGTCGGCATAAAGCTCAAATTCCGTTCCGGCTTTCTTGATCGTATTGCCGGTATCGGCGTCGACGACCGTTACAAACACGGCAGTTTTATCGCGGCCGTGTTCCTCCCCGTCGTCAGAAGAGACCGTTGTTTCCGTCTGAGTCGGCTCGGTATGACCTCCTCCGCCTCCGCCGTTTTCGTTTCGATGATAGTCGTCGTTATCGTCATCGTCATCATGATCGTTGTCGGTTTCATCCGGCGTTGCCCTGTCATACACAGCTTCAACATGATGATCGGAGGTGAACTCGCCGTGATTTGACAGGATAATATACAAAACCAAAAGCATCAACAACAACAAAACAACAGCAAGTATACCGGCCATCATATCGGTCGCCGATATCCAGAAGCTATCCCCGTTTTCGCCGCGCTTTTTCTTAGGAATCATACTGTTTCTCCTGCATTTTCTGTATTAATAATACATCAGCTCTTCAAATTCTTTTTTGGTCATCATTCTGTAGATATGATCGCCCTTGCCGATACTGCACCCATACCGCTTGATATCGGCGAGCTGCTTTGCAGAGTCGATCCTGCTTGCCGTCAGATTGATGCCGTTATTGATCGCCTGATCAAAGATCTCATCCAGCTTCATATCGCTGCTGACGATCGACAGATCGAGATCGATCTCGTCAGCCATCACTTTCTGGAGCTTGATAAAATCTCCGTCAAAGCCGAAAACAGATACCTTAAAGCCTTTTTTCAAAAGCTCCTGTTCCAGCTCCAGCGCCTCTGCTCTGCAAAGGATGTACGCGTCCGCGTCAAGGGAGATCTCGATATCCCTCGGGGCAAGACCGTGCTTTTCGAGGAGGCTCGTCATATATCCGGAAATATCTACGGACAGTATCTCCTGTTTGGATACCTTAAACACGAGCGGTACGGGATGGATCTCTTTGTCGTACCATTGAGCCAGCGCGCCGCATGCCTTATCCCACATTTTTTCATCCAGTTTGACGATATACCCATTTGATAAGACGACGGGCATATAGACTGAGGGGCTGATGGTGCCGAGCTGTTCATGGTTCCACCTCAGGTTGACTTCGGCTTTGACGACATTACGATTCGACAGATCGCAGACAGGTACGAACGAATATGTGATCTCGCCGTTTTTCTCTCCTGCCATCAGCTCGAGCATCACTCTCTGCTCCTGCTCTCTTGAAGCGTCTGAAGCGCCGAAATACTTCGTGCCCAGATCCTGGATCCCCGCTAAATAGCCAAGCATTTTCTCGGTGTTCAGGTACTCTTTTGCCCTGATCACTTCATCGGTACGGGGCTGGATCTGAGAATGGAATTTTTCAATAAAAAGATCCATGCTGCGGATCGTCATGTTCCAGACGATCCTGTAAACGGCATTAAACGCGATAGAAAGGATAACGCCGACAATAGATGTGTAGAATGCCGTCGTGATACCGGCGATCAGACTTTCGATACCGTTGACCGTCTCTTCAATATTCGAAAACGTGATGCCGCTGATACCGGTGACCAGTCCCAGAAACGTACCCAAAAGACCCAGAGCCGTCAAGGTTCCGGCTATCTGAAGCACAACGCCTCTCCAGCTGCGGATCGATAACGCGTCCTCGTTGAACACATTTTCGATGTCGCTGATGATGACGCCTTTCTCGCGCTGCTGCATCGCGCTTTCAACATAATCGTTCATCATCTTGTCAAGGGTATTCTGCGAAAACACCTGCTTGTTTTCAGAAAGCAAAATCCACGGGTTGGTGGAATTCACTTTTTTAAAACCATCAAGACTCCGAACGCCCTGCTTAAAACCGCTCAGGAACATTAAATTGGGGGTAATGCCGAAGATGAATCCGGCAGCAATGATCAGCGTCATAGCGGCGACGACGCCGAGAGATAAATAATCAGGTGAAACAAAAACAAACGTGCCCGAAATAAGCAGCAGTATTCCACCAATCAAAACAACACTTTTTTTCACGAAAACTCCTTTGTTGAATCAAGACAATCTATAACGATTCGGTTGAATAATTGATTCTTTTGCAAAAATCAACATTTTTGTATATATTCTTTCATGTTTTATCATATTGCCTAACGCGTATTTTTCGATAATAGAATAATATTAATTATAATAATGAATTATACATATAAAAAGCCTTTTATTCTGAATCTCCATACCGTAAAAGAGCGCCGCGATGAATGAAAGATTCGTTGAGCAGGAACTTGTAACAGTTCATCATTTGATAGGGGCACTACGCCGTCGCAGGGACGTTCCTCAGCCGGAGACGGCACCCTTCTGTCCGCTTTGCGGACGCCTCCCCACCCGGGGAGATCCCATTGCTCGTCCGCTTAGCAGAAATGTTTCTCTCCTATCTCACGTTTTCGACTAATGAAACGCCCGTCTTTCTGCGGATGGTCAATGACCATCCCTACGGAAACATCAGCTTTGCTTCGCTTGCTGCGCTGCTGCGGCCTGTCGCTGTGCAAAAGTGAAGAGCAGCCGCCGATTACTAATATATTTCCGTAAACAAAAGCTCCACCGCGTCGGCGGTGGAGCCGCTGTGATCCATTTATAAGATGGGCTGTCCGATTTGATCGTCCGGATAGATTCCTACCAGCCAGCGCTGGATGAGCGTAACGTCGATGATCGTTACGGAGTCGTCTTTATCGACGTTCGCAACCGTATCGTCAAATTCAAACGGAATAAAGATACCGGCTAAATGTCTTTGGATATAGGTGACGTCAAGGATCGTGACGTCTCCGTCCCCGTCAACATCGCCGAGGATGCGTTCTGCAGGCTCGGTGGGAGGCTCGGTAGGAGCAACCGGTTCGGTAGGCGGTTGTGTCGGTGCCGCCTCAGTCGGAATATCCGGCTCGGTCGGCAGTTGTGTCGGCTCAGGGGGTTGGGTAGGAGAAGGCTCGCCGCTTCCGACATAATCAAAGTTAAAATAATTATACTTTACATTGTTGCTGGTGACGCTCATGTTGCGGTCGTACCAGTTGGCGGTATCATAGAAGACCTTGATCGTGTGCGTCCCCTCGTCGAGATCGAGCGTGAGGTGGGTGCTTGTCTGGTTGCTCTTATCGCTGTAGACCTCCGGGAATACGAGCGAGCCCTTATCCTCTCCGTCGACATAGACGGAACGGATCGCGCAGCTGACGCCGGAGGTGGCGTCGCCCGGGTTGTTGTAGATACCGATGAGTTCGTATCTTCCCGCTTTAGGGATCGTGACGCTCAGCGTCAGATTAGCGCTGCGCGAGCGGTTGTCGGTGACATATCCGTTGGAGATCAGGCTGCTGCTCGAAACGCTTCCGCTCTCCGCTTCGATCCTGATCCTGTCGGGGCTGATCACGATCGGCTTGCTCAGCTCAGAGCATACGCCGTCGGCGGAGACCGCCATCAGGCTGTAACAGCCGTAAACGGTCGTGTCCGGCGTATAGACGCCGCCGCTGACGTCGACGTACTCTTTGCCTGTCCACATCTTGTAGGTCAAGCCGCTCTTTTCCGTCCAGCGCAGCTTACCGTTCACGTAGTTCATCGTCGGCATTTCGGGACAAACGACCAGATTATCCTCGGACTTGTTGATCGTATACTCTCTGCCGCTCTGCTCCATCTCGATCTCAATGATATGGCTGCCGGTGCTGTTCACGGGGAACACATAGCTGTCGGCGTCTTCTGCCGTACCGTCGACCTTGAAAGACCTGACCCTGTCGCCCTCGCCGGAGAGCTTGATGGTGAGGGTAGAAGCTCTGTATTTGAAGTTGGAAAGCTCGAACGGGCCCTCCATCCAGTCGGGGATATAAGGATCGAAGGAGATACCGTCCTCATCATAGTTCATGCCGAACATGACGCGGTAATACCCTGCTAAGGTGCCGGCGATCGACCAGAGCTGCTGATCGGATTCGATGCCCTCGCCGGTGCGGTAGTTGATGACTTCCTTATTGGTCAGCGACACCGCCGCGCCGCGCACGTTCGAATTGAAGATCTCTTCGGCAAGCGCCTTGTTGCCGTGATAGGACGCGCCTACCATCAGGGTAGAATCCCACCCCGGCCAGATGCCGCGGTTGTGATAATACTTGTCGGCGTTAGCCAGCTTGCCCTGCTTTTGCGGATAGACCGTATCTGCGCCGTAGGGAACCAGCGGAGAATTCTCACAGATCTGCGTCATCTGCGAATCGGTACCGACGTCGAACCACAGCGCAAAGCCGTTGCCGAGTACGTCTGTCTTTTCGGCAAGGACGCTGCCCATGTATTCGGGATACTCCCACGAGGAGTAGAGTCCCATCTTCTCGTTCCACAGCCTTTCGCTGATCTTCGCCTCTAAGTCCTGCGCCGCCTTTGCCCATGCCTGCTCGGCTTCCTCGCCTTTATTCAGCACCCTCGCCGCCTTGCTCATGATCTCCAGCACGCGGCAGTAGATCGCGTTGACAGAGGCGGTCTTGCTCTCGGCGATCGCGGACAGTCCGCTGTCGTAGGTCTCGCTCGTCCAGTCGGGATAGGTCTGATCGCGCCAGTCGAGCCCGCAGGTCTCGCCGCGGAACAGCCCTGCGTCGGCGTCATAAGCGACGTTCATATCCTGCATGATCGTATTGCTGCAGATATCATAGAAGTAGCTCAGATGATCCGTGTTGCCGTCCGTAAGGTAGGTCTCCCATACGGAAAGCATCGTGATGATCTTATCGGTGGAAACGGGATAGGAGCCGCCTGTACCCGTATCCTGTTCAAAAACGGAAACGCCGCCCGAGGTCTTGATCTTTTCGCGCTCACAGTTGTAGCTGATCTCGGGGAATACCCACGCGAGCGAATAGAGGTTGGACAGCGCCGTATCGCGCGTCCAGACCTTCTGCCATGCCGTACCGGTGTAGAAGACCTGACCGTAGGAGTCGGTATGTATGCTCTTGACCGCCTCCTCGAGAGAGAGGTTATAGACCGCCGCCGCGAGAGGAGAATTCTGTGCCGTAAAGCGCGGATAAGCGGAAAGATCCTTTGACTGCGTCCATGTTTGACGGGATCCGTTCATATAGGAAGTGATCGACGTCGGAGAATCCGCGTAGGCGTTGTAGCCCGTATCGACGACCTTATCGGGCGTCAGCCGATAGTCATAGGAGCTGTATTCAAAGTCCCACTGCGAGCTGGTGTAATACATCGGAACAGCCGACGCCTGCGCGCTGCCGCCGAGGTTTTCGATGTTGATGACCGCGTTTTCATCGGCGGTGCTGATGAACCGTACGCCCATAGTCGTATCGACCTTCCAGCTTGTATCGCCGTCGGTTTCGGACGCGGCACAGACGACCGCGCTCCCGCTCAGAGCGGCATAATGTCCGGTCGAATCGTTTTGCAGATAATACGCGCCGTTACCGTCCGAGATGATGTTCCAGTACGCCGAGGCGGGATAGGTCGAGCCGACGCTCTGATAGGAAACCGCGCTGTTCTTCTCCGTGAGCACCAGATCGCTGTGTTCCTGCCACTTGGAGCGCAGCACCGTCTTACGGACGTCTGCTTCCAGCGATGAATGAGGGAACGCCTGTATGATACGGCTGTCCGTGTACGCGATAAACGTCACGTCGCAGTCATAATCGAGCGCAAGGCTCTCGTTGCCCTCGACCGGCGCCTGAAAAGTACTCCAGTCCTGCGTAGCCGCCTTATATTCGTAAGTGCCTTTATCCAGATGGACCGTGATCATGTAGCGGCCGTTCTCATAGGTCATCGCGTAATCGGCGGGAGTCTCCCATCCGTTGAACGTGCCGCGCAGATAAACCGTCGCGGCGGAAATCATCGGCGCGGTCGCAAACACGACGGTCAGGCATAAAACCATCGCGCAAATCACACTGATCAATCGTACTGATAATCTTTTCATAAAAAGCACCTCGATTTCATGGATATTTTATGGATTTATTATAATAAACATCAAAGAGAAATGCAATAGATAAACCGCATGTCGCAATTTTTTTTAGCCGTTTGACGACCTTATACTAAATCCCCGTGCCGTAAAACAGCGCCACGATAAATGAACCTTTTTCGGCAGAAAAAAAGACGGCATAAGCCGCCTTTGGTTGGTTATTGTTCCGCGCTTTCCCTTAGCTTCTTCCGCTTGATGACCTTCAGGCGGCTGAATTCCTCCCTGTCCTTTTCATCCAGTGCGTCGCTGATGAATTTGACGGTCTCTTCAAAGCGCGGGATCATGATATTCTTGAGCGCATTGGCGCGCTTCTGCGTCTTTTTGATCGCGTCGGCGAGACGGTAAACGCTGTTTTCGATCTCCGCCAGTTCCACCGTAAGCTCCTTCACCCTTGTGAAATGGATATATACATTATCGACGGCGGAGTTCGCCATCTCCGTACCGTAGTAGAGCCGGATGCGGTCATCGCTTTCATCCAGCGTAAGCACGGGGATCTCCACGCCCATTACACTGCGAAAATCCAGCTTCAAGCCGTCCTCCACCGGTATCGCCTGCGCGATATCCTCACAAAAGCCGTTGGTGATATTGGCGCGCTGCAGCGCGAGATACGCGTCGTCATACGCGTTGTCGATCTCCTCCTGGATCGCGTTGGCATGATCGATCAGCGTCATCATCTCGCGGATCAGGATATTGCGCTTGCGGTCGAGCAGCTCATAGCCGTTCTTAGCGAGCGCAAGCGACTTTTTTGTATTGATCAGATTGCCCTTGGTAGGCACAGTCTGTACAGCCATGTTTTCACCTCTTTGCCAACGGTACTCAGGAAAAATGCAGCAAACATTCCAATGTCATTAAATAAAGGAAGGCTCCTTTTGGAAAAAGGAGCTGTCGCCGAACGGCGACTGAGGAATTGTATCGATTGAACGAGCGTCAGCGAGATACTTTATTCCTTATTGCCCCTTATAATACACGTCCAGCAGCGCGTCGTCCACACGGTCGAGCTCCGCTCTCGGGAGTGTTGACAGCAGCTCCCATCCGAGGTCAAGACTCTGTTCGATGCTTCTGTTCTCGACAAAGCTCTGGTTGACAAAGCGCGACTCAAACAGCCTGCCGAACGCAATATACTTCTTATCGATCGGCGACAGTTCTTCCTCGCCGATGACCGACGCCAGCGCTCTCGCGTCGACGACCTTCGCATAGGACGCAAAAAGCTGATTGGCGAGCGCCTGGTGGTCGATGCGGGTATAGCCCTCGCCGATACCGTCCTTCATCAATCGGGACAGCGACGGCAGCACGCTGACAGGAGGATAGATCCCCTGTCCCTGCAGCACGCGGTCAAGCACGATCTGACCCTCGGTGATGTAGCCCGTCAGGTCGGGGATCGGGTGGGTGATGTCGTCGTTGGGCATGGTCAGAATGGGGATCTGCGTCACGGAACCGGAGTGATCCCGTATCATTCCCGCTCTTTCATACAGCGACGCGAGGTCGGAATAAAGATAGCCGGGATAGCCTTTTCTGCCGGGGATCTCGCCCTTGGAGGACGAGAACTCGCGCAGCGCCTCGGCATAAGACGTCATATCCGTCATGATGACGAGGATATGCATGTCGAGCTCAAAGGCGAGGTACTCGGCGACCGTCAGCGCGCATCGCGGCGTCAGCGTACGCTCGATGATCGGGTCGTTGGAAAGGTTCAAAAGCATCACGACGCGCGACAGCACGCCGCTCTCTTCAAAGCTCTTGCGGAAGTATTCCGCAACGTCCTTCTGCACGCCCATCGCAGCAAAGACAACGCCGAAATTGCTGCTGTCGGCGCCGCTGATCTTCGCCTGACGAACGATCTGTACCGCAAGGTCGTTATGCGTCATACCGGATCCCGAGAAGATCGGCAGCTTCTGACCGCGGATCAGGGTCATCAGCGTATCGATGGTCGAGATACCGGTATTGATATAGTTTTTCGGATATACACGGGACACCGGATTGATCGGCGTTCCGTTGATATTGGCTTTTTTGACGGGGAATATCTCGCCCAGCCCGTCGATCGGTCTGCCGGCGCCGTCAAGGACTCTGCCGATGATCTCAGGGGACAGCGGCATCTCCATCGGGTGACCGGTCAGGCGGGTACGGGTATTCTTCAGGCTGATCCTTTTTGTGCCCTCAAAAACCTGTACCACGATACGCTCGCCGTCGATCTGCACCACGCGTCCCTGACGCACTGAGCCGTCGTCGAGCTTGATGTCGACGATCTCCTCGTTGAAAACGCCTTTGACGCCGTCCATGACGACCAGCGAGCCGTTGATTTCCTTTACGCCTACATAATCAATGATCAACTGCGTTTCCTCCCTTACATCAATAAAATGCCGAGCTGCTCGTCGATATCCTGATGATACGCGTCAAACATCTCCAAACGGTTGTTGGGGATGTCGTATTTCATTTTGGCGAGCCTGTCGAAAAGACCCAGCTCCGTGACGCGTGAAAGCGGGATCTCGCGCGCGACGACCTCCTTCGCTTTCGCGTGAAGATGCAGGATGACCTCCATCATCTTTTTCTGCTTTTCGAGCGGAACATAAGTATCCTCGGGATGGAAGGCGTTCTGCTGCAGGAAGCCGACGCGGATGACGCGCGCGGTCTCGATGACCAGCTTCTGGTCGTCGGGCAGTACGTCGGAGCCGATCAGCTTGACGATCTCCATCAAAGAGCTTTCCTCCTGGAGCAGGGCGCTGATCTGATTTCTGTATTCGATGAACTCCTCGCCGAGGTTCTCTCTGTACCACGGGTCGAGGTCGTTGAAGTATTCGCTGTAACTGTCGATCCAGTTGATCGCGGGATAATGTCTGGCATAGGCGAGGGATTTATCCAGCGCCCAGAACACGCGGGTAAAGCGCTTGGTGTTCTGTGTGACTGGCTCAGAGAAATCGGAGCCCTGCGGCGAGACCGCGCCGATCAGGGTGACGGAGCCTTCCGCCCCGCACAGCGCCTGTGCGCGTCCGCCTCTCTCATAAAACTCCGCGAGCCGCGAGGGCAGATATGCCGGAAAGCCTTCCTCCGCAGGCATCTCCTCCAAACGTCCCGAGATCTCTCTGAGCGCTTCCGCCCAGCGGGAGGTGGAATCCGCCATCATCGCGACATGATAGCCCATATCGCGGTAGTATTCCGCGAGGGTGATACCCGTATAGATCGACGCCTCACGCGCCGCGACGGGCATATTGGAGGTGTTGGCGATCAGCACCGTTCTGTCCGTCATCGGACGGTTGGACTTGGGGTCGATCAGTTCGGAGAATTCGTCCAGCACCTGACTCATCTCATTGCCGCGCTCGCCGCAGCCGACGTAGATGATGATATCCGCGTCGCACCACTTCGCGAGCTGATGCTGGTTCATCGTCTTGCCGGTACCGAAGCCGCCGGGGATCGCCGCCGTACCGCCTTTTGCGATCGGAAACAGCGTATCCATGACGCGCTGACCCGTGATCAGCGGGATCGTCGGCGCCAGCCTGTCCTTTACGGGGCGCGCGGTACGGATCGGCCATTTCTGGCACAGTGTCAGCTCATGCCTCTTCCCCGCCTTATCCTCGATGACCGCTACGACGTCAAACAGCCGGTAATTGCCGTCGGGACGCGCCTCGACGACCGTTCCCGATAACGCGGGCGGAACCATCAGACGGTGCTCGATGATCGGCGTTTCCGGAACGGTCGCGTAGATCTGACCGCCCTCAAGTTCATCGCCGACCTTCACCTTCACGGTGACCGACCAGTTCCTTTCGGTATCCAGCGAAGAGACCGACGCGCCTCTGCTGATAAAAGCGCCCGCCTGTTTTTCGATCGCCTTCAGCGGGCGTTCGATCCCGTCAAAGATATTGTCGATGATACCGGGGCCGAGCAGCACGTTCATCGGCGCGCCGGTGCCGGAAACGGGGTCGCCGGGCTTGAGACCGGTCGTCTCCTCATATACCTGTATCGTGGTCAGGCAGTCGGTGATGCCGATCACCTCGCCGACCAGCTTTTGTTCACCGACATAAACCATTTCCATCATTTCAAAGCTGTCGGTATCCTTTACGGTAACAACAGGCCCGTTGATACCGTAGATCACATTCTTATCCATATACATTCTTCTCTTTCGGTCAAATGGTCGCCGTTACATCACTTGGAGAGCAGAATTCTCTACAAACCACTCCCGCTGGGCTTCCAGCTTGGTATCGAGCGTTTCGTCGGCGATGATCCTTTTGCTCCCGCACCGGCCTCTGACGCCGCCGATCAGGATAGACGGATCCGCCTGTACCTGTACGGCGCCGCCGAAGAAGGACTTGATCTGCTCCGCCGCGCCGAGATCCTTCTCAGCCAGCATGATGACGCAGTCGCTGTCTTCAAACAGCTGAGCGATCGCTTTCGCTCCTTCTTTGAGCTTCTCTTGGTATTCATCGGAAGCGGAATACGCGATGAGCCTTTGCTTTGCCTCTTCAAAGATCTCGTCGACCATCGCGGTGCGCTCGAGGAACAGCTTGCTTCTGCCCTCGCGGACCAGCTTGGCGAACTGAGCGGTTTTGCGGCTGCGGGATTCACGCAGATTCTCTTTGATCCTGCGCTGGCTCTCACGCTTTGCCTCTTCCTCCGCTTCCTTGAGCCGTTCGCTCTTGAGCTGCCTGACCTCGCCGTGCATCGCGTCTTTTTGCTCTTTCGCGTATCGCTTAATCGCCTTGAGGAAATTATCTGTTTTATCCTTTGGCATAGGTTTCCTTCTCTTTCTATATCTTTACGCCGATCGCATCCTGAACGTATCCGGTGATACTGTCCTTGGTTCTTCCGTTGCCGTGGCGGTCGGGGATCTCGACGATCAGCGGCTGTTTGCGGTTGAGTTTTAAGTCATACACGATATCGGGGCAAAGGGACACGAGCTTTTCCGTCATCAGGATGACGGCGATATCCTCGCGCTCCATCGCGCTCGTCAGCTCGTTTCTGACCTCTTCCTCCTCGTGTACGACAACGCCCTCGATCCCCGCAAAGCGCATGCCTGTCAGGGTATCGACGTTATCACTGATCAAATAAAACTTCATGGTTATCACTTAACCGATCTTGGAAAGGATCATGATGGAGATCAGCATGCCGTACAGCGCGATACCTTCGCCCAGCGCGACGAAGATGATCGCCTTACCGAACGCCTTGGGATCCTCGCTGGTAGCGCCGATCGCCGCGGGAGCCGCGTTGCCGACCGCGATACCGCCGCCGATGCAGGACAGACCTGTCGCCGCTGCGGCGCCGATAAACGCCATACCGCTCGCGTTGCCGGCGGCTGTCACCAGCGCCTCGCCGCCTTCCGCGTGAGCGGCAAAGGGACAGACCATGCATACCGCAAACACAAATGCAAATGACGCGAGCTGCAGCAAAACAGCCGTTTTTCTGCTCTTTCCGCGGGATACCGCCTTGACGGCGATCACAACGGACGCGACCAGAAATACAACAGGCAAAGCCATTAAAACAAAATCAAACACTGACATAATAAGTACCTCCATTTTAGTGACCGACGTTTCGTGATAGGCGGTCAGTCATGTATCAAATAAGTCATTGAGAGGGGCTTGCTCCTCCCGTAATATCGTACCCGTCAATCGTTCTCCGCAGAGAATCTCACAGGCTCAAACGGTCTGCCTTCCCCCGAGTAGAAGCGGCTGAACATCTCATAGTATTCGAGCCTGAGTACCTGTATCGCTACCAGCAGCGCCTCCAGCACCATGACCAGTGCGTTGCCGAGTACGATGATCGCCCAGTAACCGAAGCCGCCTACGGTTTCGGCAAGCACAAACACGACCAGCATCATCCCCGCGTGCACCAGCACAAACGCGCCGACACGCAAAAAGCTCATGGTATTGGTCACATAGCTCAGCAGGACTTCGATGGATTCAAAGAGCTTTTCCACGATATATCCGCCCCAGCTTTCGGGCTGCCAGTCCTTTTCCCCGTTGACGAGTTCCGACAGCGGTTCGCTGAAGAAGATCAGCAGGAAAGGAAACACGATCAAGCCGAGGATATACGCCGTCGTCATCACATGCTTATCGAGGAAGATCTCAAAATACAGACCGAGTACTATCGAACTGTAAAACGTGATCCCCGCCACGCCGCTGGTGCTGAACAGCGCTCTGCCGTAATCCTTCTGCTTGAGCGAGCTGTATACGTTGAGCAGCATCGCGACGATCAGCAGAAACACACCGATACCGATGGCGGCGAAGATGATCAGATTGGTGTTTTCGGACGCCATGACCTCAAACGGCTTCGTCTTATAGCCCATCGAGCGGTACATCGGATCAAGCGAGTGTTCAAAGCCGAAGAAGCTGCCGAACAGAGTACCGAATACCATCGAGGATACGCCGCACGGCGCTAATATCTTGCCGATCTTCATCTTTTTGAGCTTCCACATCAGCCAGCCGGCGATCATCAGGACAAAGCCCTGTCCGAGGTCGGCGAACATGATGCCGAAAATGATGATGTAAGTGATCGCGACAAAGGTCGTCGGGTCGATCTCGTTATACTTCGGCACGCCGTACATCTCGGTAAAAAACTCGAACGGCTTTGCGAAGAACGCGTTTTTCAGCTTGACAGTCGGCCGCTTATCGAGCTCCTCCTTCGCGTCGGAGAAATCCAGCTCAACGCTCCTGATCTTTGTCAGGCGCTTCTTGATCTCACCCGCGTTCTCCGAGGGCACCCAGCCGACGATGATGAAGCTGTTGCCGTGCTGCAGCGCCTTTGAGCGGATGCCCA
>JAFRBD010000014.1 GCA_017405065.1 Ruminococcus sp.
CTCGATCTCCTGGCCGTTACGGCTTACCACGACAGTTACGGTGTCGCCTACCTTGCACTTGCGGACAAGCGTGATGAACTCGTTGCTGCTGCTGATCTTAGTACCGTTGAACGATACGATGCGGTCCATTTCCTGGAAGCCTGCCTTACTGGCGTTCTCGCCTGTGACCTGTGCGATATATACACCGGCAGACTCAAGGCCATAGTAACGCGCGTTGTCTTCCGACACTTCGCTGATAACCACGCCTACAGCAGGTGTACCGGCTGCTGCCTGAGCAGTTCCGCCGTTTTCGATCAGATCGTTGATGATACCGGACACGTTGTTTATAGGAAGGGCGAACGCGAGGCCTTCGACGCCTACCGCGGATGCCTTGGACTCAACGATACCGATGAGCTCACCCTTGCTGTTGAAGAGGCCTCCGCCGGAGTTTCCGCCGTTGATGGCCGCGTCGGTCTGAAGCAGTGTGAGAGTGGTTCCCTCCACATCGAGCGTCCTGTCAAGAGCGCTGATGATACCTGTCGTAGCGGTGCCTCCCAGCTGTCCGAGAGGGTTGCCGATGGCTACTGCCAGATCGCCGACGTCCACTGTGCTGCTGTCACCGATAGTGACAGTCTCGAGATCTTTGGCGTCGATCTTGATGACTGCGATATCGTTTGCGCGGTCGCTGCCGATTATACGCGCCGGATAGGTCTCGCCATTGTGCAGCGTGACTTCCACTTTGTTGGCGCCTTGAATAACGTGATAATTAGTCGCAATGTAGCCGTCGTCCTTAACGATGACACCGGAACCCGCGCCCTGAACCAGCTGCATCTGTCCCCACATGTTCTGTGCGGTGCCGGATACCACGATCTCAACTACCGCATTCTCATTCTTGTCTACTATCTGTGCTACGGTCAGCTCGCTTCCTGTGGCATCGCCGAGATCAAGCTGTGAAAGCTCGGAATCATTCCTTGATTGTCTGCTGTCTGCAGTTCCGGTCCTGCCGAGAACTCCGCCTATAAGAGCACCAAGTACGGAACTGACTAACATGGTTATTATCATGCACGCCACAAGAGCTCCCTTGGTGACATATTTCTTCTCTTTCGGCTTACTGTGAGCCGGCCCTGTCGGAGCCGCGTGAGAAGGCTCCCTGTATGAGGTGTCCGGTTCGATCACCGTACTGACTTCCGGCGCCGGCGCGGACGATTTCGGAGTTTCGATCTCCACAGTCTTCCCTGCTTCCGGCTCCTCCTCGAAGTTGTCAAAGCTGACTACATTCTTTTCAAATTCATCCATTTTGCTATTGCCTTTCCCCTTTATAAAACCGTCAAAGCGGCTATATATACCAATTGATTCTTAATTGTACACGAAATATTGTAATTTTCAAATATGACGTTATTGTGTCATTTCTGTCATTTTTATATAATTAGTCTGTTATGAAAAAGAACGTCAATCTTAAGATCAAAAGTACTCAATACATAGAGAACCTGAAGCCGAGCGGAGAGGCATTCCGCCGCGAGCTCGAGCTTGAGGACTCGATGGAGATCCTGACCGAGGGCACAATGTATTCGCGCAACAACGCGACATACATCGCCTATGAAGAGGCGGAA
>JAFRBD010000015.1 GCA_017405065.1 Ruminococcus sp.
CCGTTGTGTGATGGGCAAGCTCGTATTTGCGGATCGCCTGCTTTGCCTCGAACAGACGCGGACGGCTCGGCACGCCGATGGCCTTGAGCGAGGGAGAGACCGCGAGACAGATCGTCTGGTCGCTGCGGCTCTCGTCCGCGACCAGGAGATTCATCGTGAGCGGATCGTAGCCCCGCGCAACACATTCGACCGAGGCATAAAAGCTTTTCATATCAATGGCGATATAGAAGCGCGGCTGCGCTGCCACAGGGGGATTCCTCCTCTTTTTCACAAATGTGAACAAAATTCACAACTACACTATAACACCAAAACACAGGAATTGTCAATCAGATGTTGAATTTAATTCACGTTTGTGCTACGATAAGGGCGGTGATGAAAATGGAAAAGCTGTACGGCAATATTCGCGTCAACAGAAAGAGCCTTCATCTGACGCAGCAGGAGCTGGCGGAACGGATGGGATATGAGCGCTCCTCGATCGCAAAGATCGAGCGGGGAGACGTCGACCTTCCGCTCTCGAAGATCCGCGCGTTCGCGGAGCAGTTCGAGCTTCCGCTTTCGGAGCTGCTGGGGCTCGGCACAGCGGAGGCGCAGAGAGAGATCGATCTGCTGTATGACGCGCTGAATGCGGAGGGACGGAGCGAGCTTGTCCGCTATGGGCAGAAGCTTTCCCGCAACGAGGCGTTTTCGCGGCATGCGCTGCGCTATATCCGGCATTATACGACGGCGGCCGCGGCCGGCTATGCCGCGCCGATCGAGGGGGAGGACTACGAGCTCCTTCCGTGCGGGGACGACGTGCCGGACGGAGCCGATTACTGCATTGACATCGACGGCGACAGCATGGAGCCCTATATCCGCAGCGGACAGCGTGTGTATGTCGCGCGGGATGAGTCGCTGAAGGATTTTGACGCCGGGATCTTCTTTGTAGACGGAGACGTCTACTGCAAGCAGTGGCACCGCGACAGCGAGGGAACGACGCATCTGCTCTCGGCCAACCCGGAGAGAGAGGACGCAAGCCTTCATATCGCGGCGGACAGCGGGCAGAACGTTGTGTTCTTCGGCAAGGTTTTGCTTGGCAAAAAGCTTCCCGCGCCGTCGTACTGGTAAAAAAAGCACCTCCCGCCGGATAACCGGCAGAGGTGCTCGAAGGATACCGTGTTTTTAGCAGAGCTTTGGATATCTGCTTGAAGCGAAAAACACACAAAAAGCGGAAAACTTGACTTTTTAGAACGAAATAGGTACAATAATGATGCAAGCAATAAAGTAGCAGCACGTGAGAGTGGCAGCTCCCACGTGCCTGCGCAGGTGAAGTAGGCACCGGCACAGTAGCTTACGCTACACTACAGCGATACTATACCCTTTTTTCGGCTGTGGCGCAAGAGTTTCTTGCGTCCAGAAAGGGGATAGTCCCTTTCTTTGGTGTATGGAAGCGCTATGCAGGGCTGACCTGCATAGCGCATTCTGCTTGCATACACGAAAAAAGAAAGGAAAAAACAAAAGATGACA
>JAFRBD010000157.1 GCA_017405065.1 Ruminococcus sp.
GTATTGAAGAACACCGCCATGATGGTGCTGTGGTCGGTGTTGAAGGCGTTATACACCTTTTCGGGCAGAAATTCCTTCGGGACAGAGATATCGGCGAGCGTATTGTACCACAGCACGCTGTCGACCTGTTCCACCTGTTCGACCTGCGTTTTCAGCTCGGCGACGTCTTTATCGGGCATATCCTCGAGGATGATGAACGAGAAAGCGCCCTTGCCGAACTCGTCGAGCAGGATGTTTTGTCCCTTGACGGTATCCATGCTGTCGGGCAGGTAGGTCAGCATATCGTAGTTGATGCGCGTGTTCATCACGCCGAACACGGCGGGGATCATCAAGATGAGCGCGAGGATCAGGATCGGGACGCGCAGCTTGACGATCGCTTTGGAAAGCTTCATGGTTTCACCTTCGATTTGTCGTTTTTACTAATACAGAATACTCTTCTTTGTGCTGTTTTACCATTCACATTGATTTGCACGTGTACAAAAATTGGGCAAATCACGAATGATGCACAAAAAAAGCAGCGTGACGCTGCACTCGATCCCGATTTTGTAAAGCTGTATGATAAAGCCTTCCTTTCTTATAGTTATTCGCACAAAAAAGAACTGCCGCTTTTCCGACAGTTCTCCCTGTATAATTGATTTGATTTACAAACCGAATTCCACACCAAGCATACGGCTGCGGATCATCAGCAGCTTATGGAACGACTCGGCATAATCCTCGCGCATGCCGTTGTTGCACCAGTCGGCGATAATACCGTAGCATACGCATTTATAATAATCGATAAGGATATCGCGCTCTTCTGTGCTGAATTTATCATCGGGCAGCGCCATGTCAAAATAAGCGGTGACGATTTTGCGCAGCACATTCATCAGGCAGCGGTCATAAACCTCACGATGTTTGGAATCATAGATATGCGTCGCCGCCCGGCGAAAGCCTAATACATACCTTGCGCCGACATTCAGGCACTCCTCCAAGGACTCGATCGACGGATACGCCTGCATCAGTTCCTCTGCGTTATTCATCAGGACCTCTTCCACCAGCGCCGGCAAATCGGCATAGTGGTAATAAAAGGTGTTGCGCGAGATGCCGCAGTCGTCGGTGATGTCCTTGATGGTGATGCGGTCGATCGGCTTACTGTCCAGCAGCTTGACAAAGGAATTCTGAATCGCTTTTTGGGTTAATTTCGACATGTGCTTCTCCTGATAACATCAATTGTTGATAGCTTCATTGTAATCGATTTTCAGAATAATTGCAAGGTGGGGCCCTCAGGCTTTCTCTTTTCTTTAATACGAAACCGATCTTGTGAAAGAAAATCCTTCCGTATTCGAAAAAATCAGCTTCTGTTCCGACCTTTTTGCAATTATTTAATTTCCTCATATACTTAATTCCGAGCATTTATCGGATATGCTGCGAATGAAGGACCTTACAACCTGATAACAGCAATTTTATCATTTCTTTGCTGTGTTCACAAATATTCAGTTATAAATGAATTGTACTGAAAAGATGAGAGATAGCGGTCTTGTAGCTATCAGGGGAAGAGGTCAAAGTAAGAAATACGTTCTGCAAACCAATTAAACGATATTCCAAAAGAGCCGATGAGCTTTACCCCATCGGCTCAGTATATTATTTTGGATAATACTTTTTCAAAGGCTGTCGTTGCCGTCAACGGGTGTTTCTGCTCAAATCATAGGGTTGCTGCAAAAACGCATCGTCCTGCAACAAATCTGCAGCGCAGCTTATTCAGTCGTATCTTCCCCGGCGGTATCCTCTTCCGCCGAGCTTTCTTCATGATCGTTTCCCTGATCCGAAGACTCCTTTGGCGAGATTTCTTTCGGCTTGTTTGCCATCTTTCTTCCCAACAAGACGCCCGCGAACACCAGCGCCGCGATCAGGATCACGATCCCCGCGCCGATCAGGATGTATGGCAGCGCATGGCTTTTACGCAGGTCGATGATCCCGCCGCCGAGATGAAGATCATCACCGTCGCTGTCATCGGCTTCCTCCGCCCTTCCGCTGACGGTGGAGCGCGAGGCGGAACGGTCGACGCGGGATGACGCCGTTCTCGATGAAGCAGTCAACGAGGGAATGTCATCTTCGCCGAAATCCACGTCAAGCGAATAATCGGAAAGTCCGCTTATTCGCTTCGGTTCGGCGTCCGTTGCCTGCGCAATATGCAGAGCAAAGGAACAGCTCCCTTTTCGGATCGCTTTGAAGCCGACGCGGCATATCTTGCCCTTGACGGCGCCGCTGTCGGCAAGAGCGATCTTCACGCACCCCTCGCTGCAGACCGCGCGTACGTCAGAGCTTTTCTCAGCGGCGCTGACTTCACGATACTCGGCGATACTGTCGTCAAACCGCAGCTCCATTACAGCGGCGCTTACTTCGACAGAACTGGAAATATCAATGTAAAACAAAGAGCCTCTTTCACTTTTCGGCGTGTATTCGCAGGTAAAGCCGCCTGCTGCTGAACAACGGATTCCCGCAAACAACAGCAGCAGCATTACCGTCAGACAAGCTATTCGTCTTTTCATTACTGTCACACTTGATATCATGGTTTTTTCCGGTTAGTCACAGAACCTTTTAGGGTATCACGAACCGACGATTTCAGCCATCAAGTCATCAACCGACTGCTGCCATCACGGTTAAATAACCGAACCGGCTGTTATATGTATGATCGACCCGATCCGGATCAATCTCTCTTGAACAAATCTCTGGTATAGACCTTATCCTGCACATCGTCAAGACAGGAGTGGTAGCGATTGGCGATAATGACGTCGCAGGCCGCTTTGAAGCGGTCGATATCATTGATGATCAGACTGCCGAAGAAGGTGACGCCGTCCTGCAGGGCGGGTTCATAGATGATGACCGTCGCACCCTTTGCTTTCAGGCGCTTCATGACCCCCTGGATCGAGCTCTGCCGAAAATTATCGCTGTTGCTCTTCATCGTCAGCCGATAGACGCCGATGGTGATCGGGCGCTCCTTCTCGGCGTTCCACATACTGGACGCCGTATAATAGCCCGCCTTTTCCAGCACCTTGTCGGCGATGTAATCCTTGCGGGTACGGTTGGATTCCACGATCGCGGAGATCATATTCTGCGGCACATCGTCGTAGTTGGCGAGCAGCTGCTTGGTATCCTTCGGCAGGCAGTAACCGCCGTAACCGAAGGACGGATTGTTGTAATGCGAACCGATACGCGGATCGAGGCATACGCCCTCGATGATCGCTTTTGCATCCAGTCCTCTTATCTCGGCATAGGTATCGAGCTCGTTGAAAAACGCCACGCGCAAAGCAAGATAGGTATTGGCGAACAGCTTGACTGCCTCCGCCTCGGTAAAACCCATAATGCGGGTCTCGATGTTTTCCTTGATCGCGCCTTCCTGCAGGAGCCCGGAGAAAGTCTGTGCAGCCTCGACAAGACGCGCGTCGTTCTTATCCGTTCCGACAATGATACGGGAGGGATAGAGATTATCAACCAGCGCTTTGCTCTCGCGCAGGAATTCGGGACTGAAAATAATATTATTACTCCCGGTCTTTTCACGGATATGCACGGTATAGCCGACAGGGACGGTGGACTTGATCACCATGATCGCGTCGGGATTATACTGCATGACAAGGCGAATGACCTCCTCGACAGCCGAAGTATCAAAGTAATTCTTCTTGCTGTCGTAGTTGGTCGGCGCGGCGATCACAACAAAGTCTGCATCCTGATAGGCGTACTCCGGGTCGAGCGTCGCTTCTATATCCAGCTCCTTTTCCGCCAGATATTTTTCTATATACTCGTCCTGAATGGGCGATTTTTTGTTGTTGATCTGTTCCACCTTTTCGGGGACGATATCCACCGCCTTAACGGTGTGGTGCTGTGCCAGCAGCACCGCGATCGACAGACCGACATAGCCGGTGCCCGCAACTGCAATTTTCATCTTGCTCACCCTAAACCTTGTAATACTCTTTATACCATTGAGCGAACTTTTGCAGCCCGTCACGCAAAGGAGTCGACGGTTTGAATCCGAAGTCGCGCTCTAAAGCGGAGGTATCCGCATAGGTGATCGGAACGTCTCCCGCCTGCATCGGAACGAGCTTCCTGTGCTCTTCAAAGTGATAATCCTCGGGCAGGACGCCCGCTCTGACCAGCTCCTGCTGCAGGATATCGACGAAGTCGAGCAGGTTCTCGGGAGCGCTGTTGCCGATATTATACACCGCATACGGAGGCTCGGGCAAGCCATCCTCACCGACCTTGCGTTCGGGAGCGCCGGTCATCACGCGCCTGACGCCCTCGACGATATCGTCGATATAGGTAAAGTCGCGCTTGCAGTTGCCGTAGTTGAAGATCCGGATGGTCTCGCCTTTCAGGAGTTTGTTCGTAAAGCCGAAATACGCCATATCGGGACGACCCGCGGGGCCGTACACCGTGAAGAAGCGCAGTCCCGTCGACGGGATATTGTAGAGCTTGGAATAAGCGTGCGCCAAAAGCTCGTTGCTCTTCTTGGTAGCCGCATAGAGGGAAATCGGATTGTCCACCTGATCTTCCACGCTGAACGGCACCTTCTTGTTGCCGCCGTAAACCGAGGATGAGGAAGCATATACCAGATGCTCTACGCCCTTCGCGCCGCCGTCATAGGAATGGCGGCATGCCTCGAGAATGTTGTAGAAGCCGATCAGGTTGCTCTGTATGTAGGCGTCGGGATTCTCGATCGAATACCGCACACCCGCCTGCGCCGCGAGATTGACCACGATATCGGGCTGATACGCGTCAAAGATGCTGTCGATCAGCGCCTTGTCCGCGAGATCGCCTCTGATGAATTTCCATGTGATCTGAGGAGCCTCCGCAACAAGCCTATCGATTTCAGACAGACGATACTCCTTGAGCGATACGTCATAGTAATCGTTCATGTTGTCAAGCCCGATCAGCGTCATCGGTTCGCCGGAACGTACCAGCGCTAAGGTCAGATTCGCCCCGATAAAACCCGCCGCGCCGGTGATCAGGATGGTTTTGTTCGCTAATATCAGGTTGTTTTTCAAGCTTCTCACCTCAGTATAATCAATATAAATGTATATTAATTATATCATTATCCCTTTCAAATGTCACGAAAGAAATGGTTTTGTTTTTCAAATACTGATCAAGTTTTCCGATTTGGGACAACATACAACGATGAAAAGCCCGATTCAGATATATGACAGAAAAGGTCTGAACGACGACCGCTCCTTAATATACGGCAGTTGTGCGTATCCCTGTATGATGAATTGAAATGTTTTCATATCAGAGGGCTGACAATCGGGCAGGAAATCTGCCAGTCGCTTGAGCGGTTCGTCGGCGATAAAGGCAAGCTCATTGCCGAAATCCGCCATCGTTCCTTTGAGGACTCTCGCTTTCTTCATCAGATACATCACCGTGATCGTGAGGTAATCGTCGAGTACATCCACATATTCCTCATAGCCCAGATCAAATTCTCTTTCCTCTGCGTGGTCGATAATGATCTGCAGTAAGCTCATGGCAGGAGCGTAGTCGCCCTTGTCCTGTTCGGCTGATACACGGCTGTAGTAGAGCAGTGAAGTCGCGCGGAGGTATTCGTAGAATCGACCGCCGCTGTTACGTATGCTGTTAACACTTTTTTCCATATTCTCAAATATGCTGCCGTAGCGCTTTTTGCCTTCTGCGATATATCCGAGCGCCTCATCGTAAGTGGTAGAGGTCACCGCCGCTGTTTGCAAGGATTCAAGATGAGCGCCGAACATAATGATCTCGCGGCATTTTTCCGAAAAGCGGTAGTACTCTTCGCCGCAGTCGAGGCTTTCGCGCGCGTATTTTGCAGCTGCTTTGCCGTCTCCGAGATGATACATCTCTAAGATCGCGAGGTTATGACACGCCATGCCCAAATAGCCGTTGTCGGTTTTTGAGATATCATACGCTTCCTTGCGCAGTCTCAGAGCAGAGGCGAGCGCGCCCCTGTCTTTTTCCAGCAGACTTCTCTGATATAGATTCCAGAATTGTTCGGGCATGTTTCCCGAGCCTTTGAATGAATTGTTTCTTCTGAAAAACATCATGGTTTCCTCCTTATCTGATCAGTTTGACACGATAGATTTTTTCGTTTCCTTCTTGTATGATCACGCTGTCTGCTCCGTCGCATACAGCTTTGATCCTTCTGTGAGACGGGAGAGAACATACCGTCCCGTCATCAATACAAACCGTTTCAATCGCGATACCGGAATCGTTATCCGAGATAAAGCCTGTCTGACCGTAAACGACGCCGTCTATGGACGCTCCTCCGTAAATGAAGATCAGGCTGCATGGTTTTAAAGCGGTTGAGCCGATTGTTTCACCGCTGTCTGAGGACAGCTGTTCGATACGGTTTTCATAATATACTAAGAGGCTGTTGAGTGATTCGTCATATGTCAGGCAGCCGATGCGTCCGCTTTCTCCGTAGCGGGAGATGCGTTTTTTCCAAAGCGTTCGTCCTTTCTCGATCATGACGATCACATCCTCAAGGACAGAAGATGTAAAGGCGTTTTCTTTGATCTGTACTCTTCGGCATAATACTGCTTTTCGTTTTTTGCAGCAGCACAGCAGATAAACGTCGCTGTCGCTCTTAGGAAGATCCGCGGAGCTTAAGATGTTTGCATCGGGATCGATCTCCAACAGCTTTGCGCTCTGAACCACCGCCGCAAAGGCGTCTGTATCGGGAGAATATTTGAGGTCGCATACATACGAGTCGATCTTCAGTCTGCGGTTATTCCGGCTGTTGATAAAGGTCAATTCATGAAAATCACTTTCATATACCGCGGCAGAATCTGAACAGGCGATCTTCAGATTGTTCAGCTTGTTGACATTATTTCCCGTGAGAAGCATTTTGGGGTAAGGGATATCATACGAGCCGCCGTCCGAAAGCTGTACAAAAAACGAATCCTTTCTGCTCCAGATGACGGAGACGCCTTTTCTTCCGCGTGAAGCCTTCATGAGACGGGGCTTGTTTTCCGCAGACTGTCTGAGTATCGCCAGACGCTGCATCGAGAAGAAGCAAAGCGAGTTGTCATCGAGTCCGATCAGTTTGGTATCCATATCGATGATATCGTCGCCCTGAACGATCCTGCCGATGTCCTCGATCGTGTTGTCTGACGTTATCTTGATCAGACTGCCGTAGCGGTCGGCTCCGATAACGGAATCGGACATCAACGTCAGACTGATGATCGATCCGGGTAAATCAAGCTTCGCAGTTATGATCCCCGCGTCTATGACCGATACCGTGTTATCCTCACACGCAACGTATAATCTGCCATTGCGCCTGATGCAATCGTTGATGCGGGCGCTGAAGCGCAGTTCGTATCCGTCTGCAAAAAGCATATATGCGCCTGTCCCTTTGAAAACCAGAATATCGTCACAGCACATCGTCAATCTGCCGCCGGAGGAACAAACGGTTCTGATTGTTCCGCTTTGTTCGTTGTATTCGACGACTTCACCGGTATCCCGCTGCCACATCACTCCGTCCGCGCTGCTGCTGAGACACACGCCGCCGAACCGTATGAAAACACAGTTGTCGGTACATCGTTGTGTGATTCCGAGAGGCTTTCCCTCTTCGCTCAGAGCAAGGCTCAAAAGATGCAGCTTTCTGTCATAATCAGCGACAGCAAGCGTTTCTCCGCCGGGAGATATCGCTGCCTTTTTTATTTCTCCGACAGAGTTGGGCAAGCGTACATGCCCCAGGCTTTTTCCTGTGGTCAGATCGATGATCCTGACAGAACCCGACGCTTCAAACGCGAACGCGAGCTTGCGCTTTTCGGCGACAGCAAATCCGGTTATGCTGTGTTCCACAGAGAATTCGGCTGAAAGCGTGTTGTCGGATTCCGTTTCGGGAGGAGACAGCTCAACAGGCTCATACTTGAGCCACGGCTTTTTCAGCAGAGGCAGCGCTTCTTCACGAATGGGAGAGGGGAGCTCTTTATAGAACAGCGCAGCGGCTGTCTGACCGTTTTTGTTGACGATCGGCGCCATGCGTCTGATACATTCAAGGACGTCGCCGTTGACGTATTCAGCGCAAAGCGAGAGTTCTTCCGACAGCGAATACGCGCCCGAAACTTGGATCGCGTCGGTCAAAAACCGGGGTGAAGCGGTGAGGGCGGATATGCGCTCTCTGCAGCCGGCAGCTCTCAGGTGATACAGACATTCCAGAGGATCATCGATTTCGAGAACCGCAGCCAGCGCTTTGTGCGCTCCGATCAGCATACCCTGCCAAAGTTCAGACGCCGCCTCTTTCATCGAATGATATGCGATACCTATCGTAACGCCGTCATAATACAGATACGGTCGGAGCTTTCTGATATAAAAGGCACAGGTCTCGTCGATATCCTCGCTCTTGCCGCCGAGAAGATGAAGCAATGCAGCTTTGAGGGCTGTGACGGGGATGTTGGTTCTGCATACGGACAGAGCCGACAACAACGCGGGCACAAATCGTTCGGGACTGAACGACGTGTAGGATATCTCCGCGCATAAGTCGTTCAACAGTTTTGTGAAGGCGCTTTTCGGAGAATCTCCGTAGCTTGAGATCTTGCTTTTGAGCCCCTCAAAGGTGCCGAAAACTCTAAGCTCGCAGAGTAATATTTTTAGGAAAAGCGGGTTTTTCGCCGCAGGTATCGAGCAGAGCAGTTCAAGCTGTTCGTCGCTTAACGCCTTGAGATAGTTTTCGAGGAACAGCCTGACGATGCCGGGGATCTCGCTGTCGGGATCAAGCGGCTGAACAGGACAAAGCACGGCTCCGCACGTACTGCGCGCGTGTTCAACAGCGGCGTACGCGTCTTTTTTGTCTGATCGGAAAGACAGGATAAGCCTGATGTTTTCGGGGATGCTCGACGGCACAGCTGACAACGCCGAGATCCCGCTTTCAGATTTATCCAGTCCGTCGATCACGATAAGGGACGACCCTTCTTTTGATAACCGTTCAAGTATTTTTTCAATATGCAGGGCGCAGTCATCCGCGGAAAACATGCCGTCGCCGCCCGTGAGCGAATCGACGCCACGCCAAATATCCTCAAATCGGAGCGATCCCGGCGATATTCCGCAGAAGCGCATGAATGAGCTTACATAGCTTTCGTGATGATTCTGATAGAAGAGAGAAAGCAGGCAGGATTTCCCCGAACCTGCGCCGCCGTATACATACAGCGGTTTACCGCCGGGCTCCTTGCAATAATCATCTATGAGCTTTGTTTCTCTTACACGCTCCAAGGTTCCCTCAGCGGTCTGTTCAAGGTTTCTGAGCTGCGTATCGGATTCTGAAATCGATGTATCGGAAGACGTCTCAGCTCTTTCGGGATATGCGGATATGATCTGCTTTTTCAGCTGATCTAATATGACCTTATGCAGCGAGACTCCCGCGCACTTAAAATCGGTCAGCCTTCCCTGTGCGAGTTCTTCTCCCTTGGAGATCAGCTCAGGGGAAGACAGGGAGCCGTCAAAGCGGCAGCTGTAATCAAATACATGGTCGCTTATCTCTCTGACCTTTTGAGTGAATTCCCGCTGGAGCGCGTCTTCAGCATGCTCGTCCGCCGCTGCCGAATTGGTGTAGACGTCCTTTTGCTTTTCGCTGAGAGCAGAAAGATAGGCGCTGTCCCGTATGAAGAAAACGGCTTCTTTGTTTTCATTCGGTGTGATGCGTTCCCCGTTTACGACATGGATCATGGGGGATAACAGAGCGTGTTCGATCTCCAGCTCGGTCACGGAGCGCTTGCCCGCTTTTGCCTTTAGCTGAGGGTAAGTATCGATCGCTCCTTTGCCGAAGCTTTCCGGTATCCATCCGCGGCGCTGACCGATAAAGCACAGGAAAAACGGACGGCAGTTATCGATGTTCTTCAGGCACACCTCAACGGTATTGTTGTTTTGCGATTCATCCTCCGTGACGCCCCATCTCAAATCGATATCATATAAGCGCAGCCGCCTTTCGGAACACCATTCGCTCAGCTCGGGAAACACTTTCTTGACCAGCAAATCTCTTTCGGCGTGCATATCGTTAAACGTACTGCTGATAAATACAGATATCTTTTCCCACTTCATTTTATCACCCTGCCGATCGTTGCAATTATAAATCAATCATATAACAGGAATGTATAAAAAACAAGAGAAATCAGCTTTTATTCATGATATTCACATGAAAACAGTCTTTTAAAGGATGGGATAAGATGATTTCACCAATCAAAGAGCCCTCACTTTCCTGAAAGGTCTCTGAGCATGCATAGATAAAATCATTGTATACAAATCCGTTTTAGTTGTATACTTATATGCAATTTTTTTCATTTTTTCGTCATAAATGAGGGGACGGTTTTTTGGTGGGAAGAAAGAGAGCGGTCACACAAATGATACATAGAGCGAAATAATAATCCAAAACGATTTATAAGAACAGAAAAACATCTTTATTGTTTGAAAATAATGTGGTATATGCTTTCTTGGACTATTTATTTGCAGGTGTCATACAAAGGATAAGTAAATCTGTAAATGAAAGAGATTTATATGATCGAAATAACGATACGACATTATATGAATTGACAAATTGTATTTTTGACAAGGAGCTAAAAGAATCTTTATTTCACAATATCTATAAAATGTATAGTTTTTGTGATACACAAAAAAGAAACTCTGAAAAAAATAAGTATCATTTTAATAAAGTGATTATTGCTTTAGAGAGTAATTTTTTTGATATCAAAGATGAAATCGTAACGATTGTTTTTGAAACGATGTACTCAAAATTGCAGGAGGAGCTGTTCAAATGGAAGGGCATGAATATCCGTGAAAGATTACTTTTGAACGAAAGTATAAAACGGGCCGTATCGACTTCCATTGAAGTATCTTTTTTGATATCGTGTCCGGAAAGAATACACAGTATTTCTGTACATGAGAAAGTGTGATCTGATATTGATGGATATAGCCCTCCAGATTATTGATGATCCATCTCTCCTGATTACTGAAGTCGATCAGCCTGACCGCCTCCAATAAGGTAAGCGTACGAAAATTTGTATTTGTGATTTCGGTCGGCGGCTTGATCAGATAGACCTCTCTATCGCCGATCGTTACTTTCCTGCCTCTGGATTTTTCTTTGTTGGTGATAATGGTGATGACATCGGAATGATCATTCGGTATTTTGAGTTTTCGTAACAGGTGTTGCCGGAGTAGTAACCAAACACTTTGCCGTTGCGTTCTATGTACTTTTTCTTGATAATATGATCGGCTTGGTATCTGATATGATCCAGTTTTGTCCCGCTGGGGATAAAGTACACACCGGTCATATATCGTTTTAGCTGCTTATTCGCTACCATATTGTTCAACTCATGGTCGATCCATTGGCGGGAACGAGTAGGGTTTTGTTGAATGATATCCTCAATAAATATCGGCTCATTTTTAGAATAATCTCCAACAATCAACTTCTTTTCTTCCATATCATCACCTCATTGAGATGATTATAAGATATTTAGACTATCTTTATCAATATTTCTCGGAAAATAATATATTTTTTACTCTAAAAAAGGCTTGCTTAAGCCGTTTTGGGGAGATTCAGTAATGTTCCCAGCTTGACAACAGCAGGCGCCATGGCGGCGCCCATATTGTTCTGGTCGCAGACGTCATAGTCCACGATCCTGCCGAGGCGGGCAGCGTTCAGAAATGGTTTGGATCTTGTTTCCGAGCGATGCTGCGCAGGCTCGATCCGGACATCATGATCCTCGATTTGACGCGGATCCGATGATGGATCGCAAGGGGGTGCGGCTTGGCTGTCAGCTCTGTCTATGATACAGGCGCCGGCGCCGGTAACGGTCCATTGTGCTGTCGGAGGACGCTGGGATCCGTATTCGAGCGGAAAGCGATACTGACGCTCCGCCGTACAGTAATGGGACGACGCGGCACATACAGCCCTCTCTGCGGCTCCGCTTTCTACCGCGATCGCCGCCATGATCATGCTCAGCGCCATGGTCGAGCAAGCGCCGTATACGCCGGCATACGGGACGCCGAACTGCCGCATGGCGAAGCTGGATGCAACACACTGGTTCAGCAGATCGCCGCAGCAGGAAAGGTCGACGTCCTCTACTTTGCAGCATCCTTTCTTCATCGCCAGTTGAACAGCCGTGCTCATGATCTGACTCTCCGCCTGCTCAAAGGTGTCTCTGCCGGCATAACTGTCATAAATGATACGATCGAAATACTCACGCAAAGGCCCTTCTCCTTCCTTTTTGCCAACCACAGAGGCATAGGAGACGATACGCGGCGGCTGCTTAAAATAGATATTACCGTTACAGTTTTTCATGATACTTCTCCTTGTAATACACTTGTAAAAGACTGTTATCCTTTCAATAGTATTCGCAAAAGAGTCGTCGATCATTCAGCTGTCTGACTGCAAGAAATCGCGCTTCGTGCGCGTTTCGTATAATCATCGCTCGTTTCCGCACTGCAGAAAACCGAGCGGGCATACCAGTCTTTTTTCCGCAGTTTCCTCATAAAAGTAAAAAAGGGGTCGCCGAACGGCAACCCCATACAGACGTTATCAGATCTTATTCCTATAAGACAAAAGCTCCCCCTTCAATGAAGGGGGAGCTGTGCTTGTTGGGAAATCAGATCCTTTGCAGAACGAACCGAAATCAAATTTGAATCAAACGATCATTCCTCGACCCATTCATCGATCGGATAAGGTACCTCCATACGGACAAGCTTGCGCTGGATGAAAGTGACCTCGGGCGATGTGATCTTTCCGTCCTTGTTAAGGTCGCAGTTTCTGATCATGATATCAGTATCGACATTGACGTTCATACGGATAAGATAACGCTGAAGGATCGTAACATCCTTCGAAGCGACTTTACCGTTATTATCGGCGTCGCCGACCAAATATCTTACAGTGGGCTGCGTGGGCTGCTCGGGATTGGTCGGATCGGTGAAGGTAGCCTTGCCGCCGACGGTAACGCCGGGCTGGAGAACGCCGTCCTTGATCAGATGGGTAAGATCGCCGTCTGCAGACGCTACCGTGATCAGGCTGTTCTTGATATTTGCGATGCCTGCGGCGATGACCTTATAGTTGGTCACGATCAGCAGGCTCTCCGTATCGCTGTTAAACATGTAGCCGTTGTTGATGTTCGGAGTAGAAGCATTGTAAGTGATCATGCCGTCTTCGACCCTCGCCATCGCTCCGTCTTTCATGACCGGGAACATAGCGGAGGTGTTCTTAACATAACCATCCTCAAGCTCATCGGTGGACTGCAGCACGCTATTGGTAAAGGTCTGGGTCGCACTGAGGGAAGCGACGCCGTTAGGTGCGTTATTGCTCATGTCGAAGGTAGTATATACGGTGAACTCATCGCCGACGCTGAACGTCTTGACATTGATGGTGCCGTCGATGCCATGGATCCTTACGATTGCTTTATTTTCAGGCTCGGTGGGTTCGGGCTGAGTAGGCTCGGGCTCAGTGGGCTCGGGCTCGGTGGGCTCAGGCTGGGTAGGATCGGTAAAGGAAGCGATACCTTCGACTACCTTACCGGGCTGGACAACGCCCTTCATAACGAGCTTGGTCAGGTTGCTGTCGTCGCCTGCTACGGTCTTCAGATTGTTTCTGATTTCAGCAGCGCCGGCAGCCATGACCTGATAATGAGAGATGATCAGCATCGAGGTGGGGCTGTCAAATACAAAGCCCTTGCCGATCTGGGGAGTAGAAGCGTTGTAAGAAATAACGCCGTCAATAATGCTGCCTATGGTACCTCCACCGAGGATCGGGAACATAGCCGCAGGATTTACAACAACATTTTGCGCGTCGATTTCATCGGTAGCCGAGAGAATATCGGTATTGAATGTCTGTGTCGCGCTGATGGAAGCGATACCGTGGATGCCGTTCTTGCTGGCGTCAAAGGTAGTGTAAACCGTGAAAGTATCGCCGATATTGAAGGTCTTGGTCTTGGAGGAACCGTCGATACCGTAGATGGTAACGACCGCCTTGTTAGCGGGAACAGTAGGCTCGGGCTGAGTGGGCTCGGGCTCGGTGGGAACATCGGGATTTGCCGGATCGGTAAAGGAACCGGGCATCGCATAACTCTGACCGGACTGAGCAGCGCCGCCGAAGACGATCTTGGTAGCGTTGGCGTCGTCTTTGATCAGGGTTCTGAGAGTGGTCTTGATCGTTGCTTCACCGGCAGCGAGAACCTTATAGTTAGTGACGATCAGCTTGGATGAAGCGGTATTGAACGCATAACCGCCGGCGACCGCGCCTCTGGAAGCATTGAACTTGATATTGCCGTTCTGAACGGCTGCAACGACCTCGTCGCCGAGGATCGGGAACATAGCGGTCTTGTTGACGATCTCGTTATACTCGCCGGTGACGGAATCGGTCAGCTGGAGAGAAGCGGCAGAATAGGTCTGGGTACCCTCTACGCTGGCGATCGTGGCGCCCGCGTTCAGTACGGTATATACGGTAAAGGTATCGTTTTTGTTGAATTCTTTGACAACAGTGGTGTTATCGGGGTTGACGATCGTGACCTTCAGCTTTGTGCTGACAGGCTGTGTCTCGGGGGGAGTGGTCGGAGGCTGAGTGGGACGCTCGGGCTCGGTCGGTACGGGAACATCAGAGTTGAACGAAGCGGGCATAGCATAGCTCTTACCGGACTGGGTCTCGCCGTTGAACACAATGCGGGTGATATCCTCGTCAGCTGCGGCGAGGACGTTCATTTTGTTAGAGATATCAGCGTAGCCGTTCGCTTTAACGCGATAAGTAGTGACGATCAGCAGAGCGTCATTGGAGTTGAACGGGAATCCCGCAGTAGAAGAACCGGCAAATTTGATGATGCCCGCGTTCTTTGCGTTAGCGATAGCGGAATCCTTCATCACGGGGAATACCGTGCTGACATTTTCGATATAGCCGTCGGCGTCAACCGCGTTCGTCAGTTCCAGAACAGAAGAGGTGTAACGCTGGACGCCGTTGACAGAACCCATCAGACCGTTGTTGACGGAAGATGCATTGAGGACGGTGTAGGCGGTAAAGGTATCGCCGATGTTGAAGCTCTGAGTCTCAACTCTGCCGTCAAGGCTGTGGATACGAACTTCCGCATGGTCGATCTGGGGAGTGGGGTCGGTAAAGGACGCTTTGCCGGCAATGGACTTGCCTTCCTGAACCTGACCTTCAAACACGATCCTGGTAATGCTCGTGTCAGCTGCCGCCAGGTTTCTGATCGCGTTCTTGATCTCCGCGTTGCCGGCTGACTTTACATAATAGGTAGTAACGATCAGCTGGGAAGAAGGGGAATCGAATATGAATGCGCTGTCGGAAGAGAGTTTGGAAGCATTGTACACGATCTTTCCTGCCTGAGCGCCGTTCGCCACGGTGACTTCTCCGGTAATGGGAAATACCTTAACGGGATCGACGAACTCGCCGTATTGACCGCTGATCTCATCAAACAGACTCAATACGTCGGAAGTGTAGGTCTGGGTACCCTGAACCGAACCGATCTTGCCATCCGGAACGGAAGAAGATACATCCAGTGTGGTGTAAACGGTAAAGGTATCGCCGACGTCGAATTCCCTGACTTCGGTAGTACCGTCAAGACCGTAGATCGTGACTGTCGCCGTATCTGCGGCGCTTGTGGTGGTGATGCCAACAGTAAGCAATGTAGCAAGCATGGCAAGTACCATCAAAATGCTGATAAACTTTTTCATGTTAATAATCCTCCTCGGGATATATTTTCAGACAATATAATTCTACCATATTCTTTTTGATTATTCAACGATATTTGATGATTTTTTAATAAAGATTTTTGCCTCAGTTTTGTGTATTATGACAAAAGAATTACAAAACCGTCGTGCTTGGAACAAGCTGAAAACTGTTTACAGATCACTGATAACTGAAAATTGATAACAAAAAAACTCCCCCTGCACAGCATCCATATCATTAAGTCAAGGAAATGGTATCTCGCTGACGCTCGGTCAATTGATACAATTCCTCAGTCGCCAACAGGCGACAGCTCCTTTTCCCGAAAGGAGCCTTTCTTAACTTAATAGCATGGTGCCGTAGCAGAGGGAGTTTATAAGGATCCGTTATTCAGATTCAATGTGCCGCGGTGCCGCGAACGACTGTATCAGGCGTTACGCGCCGATGCCGCGATTCTGTTCAAGACCTAAGAGCCAGCGCTGAAGGATGGTGGCGTCGATGATTTCGAGGGCGTCGTTCTTATCTACATCGCCGCGCCTTTTGATGTCATAGGTTTCGGGCTTCATGTTCGCAAGTACGCGCTGGATGAAGGTAACGTCAACGATGTCGACTTCGCCGTTTCCGTCAACGTCGCCGAGAATATACTCCGGGAGCTTCGGAATGACCAGTTCGGCTGCGGTGACCTCCTGCGTGCCGGCTTCGTCCAAGAAGAACTTGCCGCATACGGAACAAACATAGTGAGCCTTGACGCCCTCCGTCTCTATGGTAGCGTGTACTTCTTCAACGAATGTCAGTGTATGATGGGCAGGGATCACGATTTGATCCCACGTTACTTCAGGCTCACCGTTGGAATTCCATGAATAGTACTCTCCGCATTCCGTACAAACAAAGTAGGATTTGTAGCCGTCTTCGGTACAGGTCGCTTTCTTGCTGTTAACACGCTTCATGGTATGAGCGGTCTTTTCGATAATCTGATGCTCGCGGGAAAGTTCTTCTCCGCACGCGGTGCAGTAGGTGACCTTGTCCTGTGAACCTGCCTGCTGACAGGTAGCGGGTACGACGTTCTCATAGACAGGCTCGCCGGAAGTGTGCAGCAGCTTGCCGATCACGATCGTCTCGCGCGAAAGCTCAGCGCCGCAGGTGGAGCAGTAGACGACCTTGTCCTGTGAACCGGCGTGCTGGCAGGTAGCGGGTACGACGTTCTCGATAACAGGCTCCGCGGGAGCATGGACATGGGCGAGCTGCGGGATGATCAGCGCAGCCTCAGTGGTAGGCTGGGAGCCTGCTTCATCTAAGAACAGACCTTTGCATTCGGAACACACATAGTGAGCCTTAATACCTGTTCTGGACTCGGAAGCGGGAACCTCGGGAACAAAGGTCAGCGTATGAGCCTTCTTTTCAATGATTTTCGGTGTACGGGAGATTTCGTCGCCGCAGACGGAGCACTTGACGACCTCGTCATAAGAGCCGGCAGCGGTGCAGGTAGCGGGAACTTCATTCTCGCGTACGGGCTCGCCGGGGGTATGAGCGGCAAGCTCATGATACTTGGTCTCACGGGAGAGCTCATCGCCGCATACGGTGCAGTAGACGACCTCGTCATAAGTGCCGGCTACCTTGCAGGTAGAGGGAGTATCGTTCTCGATCTGAACTTGGCCGGGAGTATGAGCGGCAAGCGCATGATACTTGGTCTCACGGGAGAGCTCATCGCCGCATACGGTGCAGTAGACGACCTCGTCATAAGTGCCGGCTACCTTGCAGGTAGAGGGAGTATCGTTCTCGATCTGA
>JAFRBD010000158.1 GCA_017405065.1 Ruminococcus sp.
GTACTCTCGAGCTTGGTAACCTGCGGCATATCCAGCTGCGGCGGCTGATAGGTGTATATCCATCCGGCGTCGTTGTATCCGCTGATAAAATTGCCGTTCCGGTCGATACAGCGCACGGTGTAGGTATAGGTGCCGCCGCTGCGCACGTCCGTATCCACGTACGAGGTGCCTGTCACGTTGTCCATCCCCTTCCAGCCGGCGCTGCCCTTGTAGAACACGCGGTAACCGTAGGCGCCGTCCACCTGGTTCCATGTAATCTTCACACCCTCCTTCGTGCTTTCAAGCCCGGTGACCTGCGGCGTGATATAAACCTTTGGCTCTATATAGCTGACGCCGATACCGTCCGTCACCCTGACGGTATACCACTGACGGATGTCGTTGGAAGATGTCACTGTGATCGTCGCCGTGCCGATCCGTTTTGCCGTAATTCTGCCGCAGCTGTCGACAGACGCGACGGACGTATCGCTGCTCGTATAGGCAAAACTTTCAATCGCATGGACCGGGCGCACATCGGGGACAATGCTGTACGCAGTGCCTGCCCCCATCTCCACACCGTCTTTTTCCAGATAAAAATGCGTCAGCGGAGACGGCTCCGTATGATTGGATTTGACGTTCACTAATCCGGGGCTGACAGCATAAGAGATATTGTCGCCGCACCAATAGGTCAGGTTATTGGTCACTTCCCCTGCCGCACTGTCGACAGTAAAGTAAATGGCTGCGCCGGAGCAGTTCTGCACACGATTCCACTTCACCCGATCCGCCTTCGAGGACTGCAGCAGGATGATGCCCTCGTTCCGGGCTGCAGTAACATAATTATCGGTTATACCGCCGATCTTCGTGGTATATGCGCCGAGACCGTACTTGCCCGGAGACTGCACGTTGTTGTAGTTCACAGAACCGACAGAGCTGTCCACCATCTGCACACCGTTGACCTCGGCGTTTTTCACCGTATTATAGCTGATTTCACTGAGCTGCGCGTTGTCACGAAGAACAATACCGTAATAATTGGCAGGTCTTTCCGTATTTTTGGAGCAAAGGATTTCATTGCGTGTCGCAGAAGCGCCGCGCACGTCCTCCAGACGGACGCCGTTGCCGCGCACATCCACGTAGTTTCCGTAGACATACACACCGTCAAGATAATAATCGCCTACAGGAAGCGCTCCGCTGCCGTCGTTCTCATTTTTCGGAAATACAGAGGTCAGCTTATTGCCCAGTACGGCGATACCCTGGCTTTCGTAATCGGCGTAAATATCGCGCAGGCTTCCGACGTTTTGGAGCGTATTATAGGCAATGATCACATTGGCGCTCCCTGGCGTTTGATAGGACGACGACACATGGGAGGTCGTGCCGCCCATCTCGGCAAGCTCGGACGATTTGTAGATGCCGGAGCCGTCGCTCATAACCGAATAAACCGTAAAGCCGCGCGGCGCATTTTCCACCACGTTAAGGCGGATATCGACATTCACCCAGTTCATTCCCTGAACCGCAATGCTTTTCAAATTTCTGAACGTATTTTTGCGAATCTTAACACCGTCAAAGGGATTATTCAGAATACCCGTATGGGTGCCGACAGCGCGCGGAACATTGTCGAACGTACAGTTTTCGATGAGAATGTTTTGGCAGTTCAGATCCTCGACGCGGCAGTTGACGATGTGCCGGGGATGAAGCACATCAAACTGAATCGCCTCATATCCGTCATGACCGGGGGTCAGGATCTGATCCTCAAAGGTGCATCCCGTGGCGGTAAAGCCGTCACAGCCCGCCACCTCCATCATATGTCCCTCCTGCTCGTTGCAGACGGTTACATCCTCCATCACAAAATTTTGGGCATGGGCAACCTTAAGAATGGTATTCGCGCCGTCATTGCCGTCGAAGGTACCTCCGACGAGCCGGACGTTTCGGTACTGATAACCGACCGCCCCCGTATTGACGCCGTCCTCGCTGCCGACGCGGAGCATATTACCGGCAAAAACGCGTTTAAGGGTGACTCCACTCAAATCAAGCGTCGTATTGTCATAAATTTTCAGCCCGCGACCGAGATCATAGCTACCCTGTTCCGCCCTGACGGTCACCGGACTGCGCAAGGTCGCCAGGTTTTTTGCCCGGTCGAGCGCGTCCTGCAATGCGTTCCATGCATTTGCGCGCAAGTCGGCGGCGCGGACCGTCATCACCTGTCCGCCTGCCGCATCCTCTGTTTCCACCGCGGCAGCAGGTATAAACGCCGACAAAATCATCAGCGCAGCCAGCGGAGCCGCCGCCATTTTTTGGAGTATGTGATACATACCATGCACCCCTTTGAGATACAAATTTTCAGACAGCACCGCACCGTTTCGCAGCGCACGTCTTTGCATATTTTCATTATACGGCGATCCGTTCGGCTTGTCAAGACGAAGGAAAAAGTCCCGGAAAAGCTATTTCTTTTCCGAGACTTTCTACAAGCAATACCCTATAACCCGGATATGCAAACGATACAAGGGGGCCCGTATTATCCGATCAATTCTTTGATTTTCGCCTCAGCCGCCTGCGCATCCGCCTTACCGCGGCTGTTCTTCATGACATTGCCGACAAGGGCTTTGATCGCTTTTTCCTTGCCGCTTTTGAAATCCTCCACCGCTTTGGGATTGCTCTCGACCGCTGCCTTGCAAAGCTCCAGCAGGGCGTTATCATCTACGCCGCCCATATCGCTTTCGCTGATAAACTCAAGCGCTCCCTTGCCGCTGTCGAGCATCTTCTCAAGCGTGGCTTTGGCAAGGTTGTTGCGGATTTTTCCGCTGTCAAGCAGCCCTACCAGCTCGCTCAGCTGCGCCGGTGTGGTGGACAAATCAAACTGCTCCTTTTCGCTTTCGGTTTCCGCACGGCGGAACATCTGGCCAATGATGAAATTGGAAACCGTCTTGGGTGATTGAACTCCCTTGACTGCTTCGTCAAAATACTCGCTGATACGGCGGTATTTGGTGAGCAACTGCGCGTCCTTTTCGGGAATGCCCAGCTCGTCGACATAACGTCTGCACTTTGCGGCGGGAAGCTCCGGCAGCTGCGCGCGAAGCTCCTCCACTTCCGCGCGGGAAATATGGATGCTCACCAGGTCGGGATCGCGGAAATAACGGTAATCGTGCGCATCCTCCTTGCTGCGCATGGAAGAGGTCGTGCCTGTCGCGTCGTCGTAGCGCAGTGTCTCCTGCACCACCTTGCCGCCGCTCTCGATCAGGTCGACCTGACGGTCATATTCATACTCCATCGCCTTGGCGATATTGGTAATGGAGTTCATATTCTTAATCTCCGTGCGCGTACCAAAGGTATCGCTGCCCTCGGGACGAACGGAAATGTTCACATCGCAGCGCATGGATCCTTCCTGCATTTTGCAGTCGGACACACCGATATAGCGCATCACCTGCTGAAGTTTTTCGACATACTCCTTCGCCTCGTCGATCGAGCGGATATCCGGCTCGGAGACAATCTCGATCAACGGCACGCCGCCGCGGTTGTAGTCCACGTAGGTATCGCCGTGCTGATGAATCAGCTTTCCCGCGTCCTCCTCAATGTGAATGTGGTGAAGGCGAATTTTTCTGCCGCTGCTCAGTTCGACATAACCGCCGATAATGAGCGGAGCGTACAGCTGGGAAATCTGATACGCTTTCGACAAATCGGGATAGCAGTAATTTTTTCTGTCCATCTTAGCCACAGAGGCGATTTCACCGTGCACAGCGAGACCTGCCTTGATCGCAAAGCGCACTACCTCGCGGTTCAGCACGGGAAGCGTGCCCGGGAGTCCGATACAGACGGGACAGCAGTGGGAATTCGGCTCGCCGCCGAATTGTGTGGTACAGCCGCAGAAAATCTTGGTCTTGGTCTGTAATTCAATGTGGGTCTCAAAACCCGAAACTAACTCATATTTCACAGCTTCACACCCCACTTTGTATCCATAAACTTTTCGGGAGCCGCCTGTTGATACTGATAGGCGGCATTGAGGATCTGCGCCTCGCCGAAACTTCTGCCAATCAGCTGCATACCGATGGGCAAGCCCTGCGCGCTGAAACCGCAGGGGACAGACACACCCGGCAGCCCGGCAATATTGACGGGTACCGTGCAGATATCGGTCAGATAGGTTTCGATCGGGTCGGAGGTCGCGTGACCCTTCTCAAAGGCAGTCATCGGAACCGTCGGAGCGAGAATCACATCGCACTGCTCCAGCGCCCGGTTAAACGCGCTGATAATGGTGCCGCGCAGGTTCTGGGCTTTTTTGTAGTACGCGTCATAATAACCTGCCGAGAGAACATAGGTACCGAGGAGGATCCTTCTCTTGACCTCCTCGCCGAAGCCCTCGCTTCTGGTGCGGCAAATCATGTCGTGCGTACCCGTGTAATGCGCGGTCTTGTAGCCGTAGCGGATACCGTCATAGCGTCCGAGGTTGGACGAAGCCTCCGCGCAGGCAATAATGTAATAAACAGGCAGGGCGAATTTAAGAATCGGAAGATCGAAGTAAACGATCTCTGCGCCGAGATTTTTATAAACCTCCGCAGCGGCAAGAACCGCTTCCTTCACGTCGTCGCGCACGCCGTCGAGGTATTCGCGCGCGATACCGATTTTCATTCCCTTGATATCATTTTGAAGCGACGCATAGGTGTTGCCTCCGCCGACCGAGGTGGAATCGCGCTTGTCCTGTTTGGCGATAACATCAAAAACCAGCGACGCGTCCTCCACAGTCTTGGTGACGGGACCGATCTGATCGAGCGAGCTGGCATAGGCAATCAAGCCGTAGCGCGACACCGCACCGTAAGTGGGTTTGAGACCGACAACGCCGCAGAAGGACGCGGGCTGGCGGATGGAACCTCCCGTATCGGAGCCCAAACCGTATGCGGCGATATTGCCGCCGACAGCAGAAGAAACGCCTCCCGATGAACCGCCGGCAACATAATTGGTATCGAAAGGATTCGCCGCACCGCCGAAAAAGGAGTTCTCACAGGAAGAGCCCATGGCAAATTCGTCCATATTTGTCTTGCCCAGCAAGACGGCGTTTTGCTCCCGGAGGATCTCCCAGACCGTCGCATCAAAGATCGGCTTGTAGCCCGTCAGAATCTTGGAGCAGCAGGTGGTCTCAATCCCCTTGGTAGACATATTGTCCTTAAGGGTCATCGGCACGCCCTCCAAAGCGCCGATCGACTCGCCTGCCGCAATTTTTTTGTCAACCGCTTTGGCGGTTTTCATCGCCTCTTCCGGTGTAACACAGACGTAGGCGTTCAATTCGGGATTGGATTTTTCAATTTCGTCGAGATAGCTTTTGGTCAGCTCGGCGCAGGAAACCTGCTTGGCGACAAGCATCTCATGTATTTTTGCGATTGTGCCCATCTCATATCCCTCCTATTCTCTGTTTCGCACAAGGAAATGATCCTCCGCCTGCTCGGGAGCGTTTTGGAGAATTTCCGTACTCGGATAAGAGGGAACAACCTCGTCCTCGCGAAATACGTTGGAAAGGTTGTTGATGCAGTCAAAGCCCTCGCCGCCGGCCGGGGCGTTGTTGATCGCGTCGGCAAAATCAATGATCTCCTGCATGGACTTGGTCAGTCCGTCCAGCTCGTCCTCCGGAACAAAAAGCTTGGAGAGCAGGGCGATATTTTCAATATCTTCTCTGGTTACCATCATATCATTCCTTTATTCCATACTCTCTGAGAGTTTAGCGCAGTTTGATGTGCACTTCTCTGAGCTGCTGCTCCGTGACCTCGCCCGGAGAACCGAGGAGAACGTCCTGTGCGTTGGAATTCATCGGGAACGCGATAACCTCGCGGATGTTTTCCTCACCCGTCAGCAGCATAATCATTCTGTCCACGCCGGGCGCCATCCCTGCATGCGGCGGCGCGCCGTACCGGAACGCGTTGTAGAGGGCGGAGAACTTTGCCTTGAGGTCGTCCTCGGAATAGCCCGCCATGTCAAACGCTTTTTTCATAATTTCAATATCATGGTTACGCACAGCTCCCGAAGAAAGCTCCACACCATTGCAGACAATATCGTACTGGTAAGCGAGAATCGTCTCGGGATCTTGGTTGTTGAGCGCCTCCAAACCGCCTTGGGGCATGGAAAACGGGTTATGCGTAAAGATAATTTTGCCGTCCTCGTCACGCTCGAACATCGGGAAATCGACGATGAAGCAAAGATCAAAGCGGCTGTCGTCAATCAGACCGAGACGGTCGGCGACCTCCGTGCGGATCTGACCCGCTAGCTTGGGCGCATCAACGGTGGTATCGGCAATAAAATAGATCACATCACCCGCCTTGGAACCGTTGCGCTTCATCAGCTCCTCGCGGTCGCCCGGCTTGAGGAACTTGTCGATCGGACCGTCAAAGGTAAGATCGTCGTTGACCTTCACGTAGCCGAGACCCTTCATACCGATAGACAGCGCAAATTCCTCCATGCGCTTAAACCACTTTTTACTCTGTGCAGCGGCGCCGGGAACATTGATCGAACGCACGCACTTTTTGCGGAAGGGCGCAAAATCGGTCTCTGCAAACATATCGCTGATTTCCCGGATCACCAGCGGATTGCGCAGGTCGGGCTTATCCGTACCGTATTTGAGCATCGCCTCCGCAAAGGGAATACGGGCAAAGGGAGGCTTGCTGACCTCTTTATCGGTGAACCGGGAGAAGGTCTCGTAGAGCACCTGTTCGGCAACGTCGAACACATCCTCCTGAGTTGCAAACGCCATCTCAAAGTCCAGCTGATAAAATTCGCCCGGCGAACGGTCGGCACGCGCATCCTCATCACGGAAGCAGGGCGCCATCTGAAAATACTTATCAAATCCGGACACCATCAAAAGCTGCTTAAAAATCTGCGGCGCCTGCGGCAACGCGTAAAATTTTCCCTTATGCTTACGGCTGGGAATCAGGTAGTCGCGCGCACCTTCGGGAGAGGACGTCGACAGAATCGGCGTGTTGATTTCCGTAAAGCCCAGCTCCTGCATTTTTTCGCGCAAAAATGCGACGACCCTGGAGCGGAACAAAATATGGTTGTGCACCTTTGGATTTCTGAGGTCAAGGAAACGGTATTTCAGGCGCACGTCCTCGCCCGTATGGGTGGAGCTTCCCACCTCGAAGGGGAGAGCGTTCCGGCACCTGCCGAGCACCCGGATATCTGCCGTATGTACCTCGACATAGCCCGTCGCGATTTTTTTGTTGATCGTCTCCTCATCGCGCTTGACAACCTCGCCGCTGAGGGTGACGGTACATTCCTTGTTGATGTCCTTCAACAGCTGATCGTCATGAACAACAACCTGGAGCACGCCGTATTCGTCACGGATATCGAGAAACATGACGCCGCCGTGGTCGCGGATATTTTCGACCCATCCGGCCACACGCACTTGCTGGCCGATGTTATCTTCTCTGAGCTCACCGCAGCTGACCGTGCGGTAAATATTTGGTTTTATCATAACGAAGCATTCCTTTCAGATACTAATTTACCCATTCTATGGTATTATACCACAGAATGGGCATGCAATCAAGAGAAAAATCAAAAGTCATTCGTCCGCCGCATTCAGCTCCGCGAGTTTGTCTCGCAGGCGCAGAAAATCCTCGAACGCTTCGGGTTTTTTGCGCGGATCGCGCAGGAGCGCAGCGGGATGGAGCATGGGCATCATCAGCACACCGTTCTTCTCGAACCACATACCGTGTTCCCTTGTAATTTTGATATCGGGCTTGATGATCTGCGCGGCGGCAATTCTACCAAGACAGACGATGATCTCCGGACAGATCAGGCGCACCTGCGCGCGCAGCCACTCCATGCACTGCTCCTGCTCCTCGGGCTTGGGATCGCGGTTCTGCGGCGGACGGCATTTCACGATATTGGCAATATAAATATTGCTGCGCCGATCCAAATCCACGGCGGCAAGCATTTTGTCGAGCAGCTTGCCTGCGCGCCCGACAAAGGGCTCACCCTGCAAATCCTCGTTTTCTCCGGGGCCCTCGCCGATAAACATCACCTGCGACTGAGGGTTGCCCACGCCGACCACCACATGGCGGCGCGTCTCACAAAGACCGCATTTGCGACAGTTTTCACAGGCGGACTGCAATTCTTCCCATGTTTGGTACATCATAAAACCTCGTTTCAAAAATACTTGAAAAATATAAAAAAAAGTAGTACAATAAAACCAATGATAAAATAGAATAGGTGGTATTTTCATGAAAATTATGGTTGAAACTTCCGCGCACCATGTGCACGTCACCCGCGAGACCCTCGACATTCTTTTCGGCAAGGGTCATCAGCTGACCAATAAAAAGGATCTCTCTCAGCCCGGTCAGTTTGCCTGCACCGAAAAGGTCACGGTCGTCGGCCCCAGAGGCGAAATGAACATGTCTATTCTCGGTCCCGAGAGACCCGACGATCAGGTTGAGGTCAGCCTGACAGACGCGCGCAAGCTCGGAATTGCGGCTCCGATCAGAGAATCCGGCGACGTAGCCGGCACCCCGGGCTGTATTCTCAGAGGTCCCGAGGGCGAAGTGGAGATCACACAGGGCGTGATCGCGGCGCAGCGTCACGTGCATTTGGATCCCAAAACCGCAGAGGAAAACGGCTTTAAGGACAAGGAGATCGTCTCTGTCAAGGTCGGCGACGGCACCGGCAGAGCAACTGTTTTCGGCGATGTCGTCATTCGCGTCAGCCCCAAATACGCGCCGGCTATGCACATCGACACCGACGAGAGCAACGCCGCAGGTCTCGGCGGCACCGTTGACGGTGAGATTTTAAAATAATTTTCGATAGCTGATATAAACGGGCCGGAGTCTGCTCCGACCCGTTTTCATTATACGGAAAAGTGGAGATTATCGACGGAGGCAGGCTCTTACTCAAAGCCTGCCTCCGCTCATGCTGTCTCCATGACCATACCGCATGGGTTATTTCCGCACCCTGCAAGATGAAAAGCGCGTGATCTACTCGATCGCAGCAACCACAGTCTGCTGTCCCATCCATATTCCCGGGTCGGGAGGGGTGATATCTATACGGCGGACGGGCGTCATATCCCGCTTGCTGTATTCCTGAATAAATCCGACATTCTGAGGATCTAGCGCAGCATTGATATATAATACAGCGATTTTATCATCCCTGTCCGTAAATTTATCATCGTACAACAGTTCCTCGGCTAGGTAGTTCTTCTTAAACGTACTGTCGGTAAGTGACTTTTTATCGGTCAACTCCAAATCGTCGTCGAAAACATACATTGTACCGCTCTCCGTAATCACGTAGATATAATCCTCAAACGCATACATCAGGCAGATCATATCGTCCGTAAAATCCACCTCCTTGGTCTCAAAGGTTTCTGCGTCAAGCATACCCAGCGTACACCGCACCTCGGTTTCATCCATCGCTTCCATATAGGACAGGTTATCTCCGTAGGTAAAGACTTTGCCGTTCAAAAGAACAAGGCATCCCTGAGCAGGGGTATTACCGTGCTCAAATGACACTAAATCATATTTTCCGCTTTCCTTATCAATCACGCAGATCGGATGCCATGCGGCATCCGTATTATGCGACGTATTGACAAAAATCTTTCCGTCGTATTCTACCGCCGAGCGAAGCATGAAATCGTCGATTTGAGCTTCTTTTTTTTGCGAACCGTCCGTGTAACGGACGCCGCTGTAATAATGACCGTCAAATATACCGATATTGAGCGCCTCGATGAGACCGTCCTGCCCGTTTGCCGTAAACCACGAAACACTGCATTCTCCGTGGTCGATCTTGTCCGTCTGCATGGAAAACATCTGCAATTCACCGCTGTCTCTCAGTACAAAGTTTTCGACGTTCCGACCTGAATACACATACAAATCTCCCTGATAATAATTCGCGGAAGAGACTCCGGATTCACCGTAGTGCAACGTATCAAAAATCTTTCCGTCGTGATCGATCAACAAAAGCTCCGCGTCGTATTCATACGTTCTGGACAAAACCACCGCATACTCCGCGTTTTTCAGCTTCAGGTTTGTTTTCATGTCCCTTGGCTGTCTTGAGCACGCGCTCAGAAACACGGACAAAAGCAGCAACGCCCCCGCAAGGGATAA
>JAFRBD010000159.1 GCA_017405065.1 Ruminococcus sp.
CGGCACCACCCAGAACGCGAACTCCAACGATATCACCGCCTCCGTCACCGGCATGATCCTCGTCGGCTTCGTCGCCGTGGCGTTCTGCACGCTCGGTGCGATCCTGCTCGGCTTCTACAACGAGAAGAAGATCATGAAGACGATCGAGAAGAAGAACGAAAAATAATATTAGCAGTAGGGACGAGCATTGCTCGTCCGCTTGAATGAGACGTTTCTCCCCTATCCGCGGCTTTCAATAACAAAAACGCCCATCATTCTGCGGATGACCAATGGTCATCCCTACATTACGTTTTATCAGCAATTCAGCCTATACACCACAACCAAGCCAAGGATAATCACTATGATCAAAAAACTAACCGGCGAACAGGACGGCTTCGTCCTGCTCACCGATAACACCTCCTATATCATCGCGATCGCGCCCTCGGGCCATCCCGAGCACCTGTACTACGGCGCGAAGACCGATATCGACGCCTTTGACGAGCTGGAAGCCCTGCGGCAAAAGCGCGAATTCGAGCCCGGCAACACGATCGTCTACTCCGAGGAGCATCCGACGACCGTCTTAGAGGACATGTGTCTCGAATGTTCCGGCACCGGTCACGGCGATATCCGCGAGCCCTTTATCGAGCTCGTCCGCGCCGACGGCACGCGCACCACGGATTTTCTCTATCAGGGATGCGAGATCTCGGATATCAAGCCTGAGATCACCGGGCTGCCCGGCTCCTACGGCAAGGACGACAAGGTCGAGCACCTCTGCCTGTCGCTCGCGGACGGAGCGCTCACGCTGGAGCTGCACTACTGCGTCTATCCCGCATGCGACGTCATCACGCGGTGGGCAAAGCTCGTCAACAACGACGAGGAAAGTATCGAACTCGAACGGCTGATGTCCACCCAGCTCGACCTGCCCGACAGCGGATGGGCGGTCACCTCCTTCCACGGCGCGTGGGCGCGTGAAATGGAGAAAAGCACCGTCGCCGTACCGAGCGGCAAGTATGTCATCGAGAGCCGCGCGGGCTGCTCCTCCAACCGCTGCAATCCTTTCTTTATGCTCCACCGTCCCGCCGCCGTCGAGGACTACGGCGACGTCTACGGCTTCAACCTGATCTACAGCGGCAACCACTACGCCGCCGTCGAGGTCAGCGCCTATGACAAGACCCGCGTCGTGCAGGGCGTGAATCCCGCGGGTTTTCGCTTTCTGCTCGAGCAAGGCGAGACCTTCCACACCCCCGAGGCGGTCATGACCTTTTCCCAAAAGGGCTTCGGCGGTCAGAGCCGCAATATGCACCGTTTCGTCAAAGAACACATCCTGCGCGGCGAATGGGCGGACAGGGAACGACCCGTCCTGCTCAATTCGTGGGAAGCGTCCTACTTCCATATCAGTGAGAGCAAGCTCGTTTCATTGGCAAAGGCGGGAAAAGAGCTCGGGATCGAGCTGTTCGTCATGGATGACGGATGGTTCGGAGAGAGAAGCGACGATACCCGCGCCCTGGGCGACTGGGAGCCTAACCCCAAGAAGCTCCCCGGCGGGCTCAAACGCCTGAGTAAGAAGATCACCGACCTCGGAATGGATTTCGGTCTTTGGGTCGAGCCGGAAATGGTCAACGTCAACAGCCGCCTGTATGAACAGCATCCCGACTGGGCAATGGAGATCCCCGGCAGGCTCCACAGCGAGGGACGTCACCAGCGGATCCTCGATCTGTGCAATCCCGACGTATGCAGCTTTCTGATCGACAAAATGACCGAGGTCTTTTCCTCCGGCGCTGTCTCTTATGTCAAATGGGACATGAACCGCATTTTTTCTGATGTATACTCGCCCTATCTGACTGCCAAAAGACAGGGCGAGACCTCACACCGCTATATCCTCGGCTTATATAAGGTCATGGGGGCGCTCGTCAGGCGTTTTCCCCGCATCCTCTTTGAGGGCTGCGCCTCGGGCGGCAACCGCTTTGACCTCGGGATCCTGAGCTTTTTCCCGCAGATCTGGGCGAGCGACAACACCGACGCGCTGTGCCGCTCCCATATCCAGGAAAACTACAGCTACGGCTATCCCCACTGCTGTATCTCGGCGCATGTCTCCGGCTGTCCGAATCACCAGACCCTGCGCACCACGCCGCTGCAGTCGCGTTTCAATGTAGCGGCGTTCGGTATTTTAGGCTATGAGCTGGACGTCGGCGATATGTTCCGTTTCGAGAAAGAGCAGACCCGCCTGCAGATCACCCTTTACAAGGTATGGCGCGACGTATTGCAGTACGGCGAATTCTTTCGTATCCAATCGGGCAACGTGCATGAATGGCTCTGCGTCAGCGAGGACAAGACCCGCGCCGCGGGCATGCTCATGCAGGAGCTGGTGCAGCCGAACACCCAGTCGTTCCGCTTTTTCTGCAAGGGGCTGGATCCCGACCGCACCTACCGCTTTCACAACATCTCCGGCAGAGTCAACATCAAGCTGTTCGGCAGCCTGATCAATACCATGTCGCCCATCCACGTCCGTCAGGACAGGACTCTGCACAACCTGATCGCCCGCTTCTACAAGATGGGCGGCGAGGCGGAGGACTACACCGCGAAAGGCTCCGTGCTGATGAACACGGGCGTCGCCCTGCGTCAGCAGTTCTCCGGCACGGGCTACAACGAAAACGTCAGGCTCTTCCCGGACTTTGATTCACGGATGTACTTCGTCGAGGCGATCGATTAACAGTGTTCAGATACGACCTCACAGTCGAGATTTGTAGGGGAGGGGCTTGCTCCTCCCGGTGCTTTTCAGAATAATCAATTAAAAGCAATCATTTCCGTAGGGATGGTCATTGACCATCCCTACGAAAACGTGTGATTTGCTTCGCTTTAACGCTTAAGTTGTTGACATTCCCCCTGCGGGATCATATCAACCATCGTATAATAACAACAGCGGCACGGAATAATCCGTGCCGCTGTTGTTATAAACTCTGTATCATCAAACATTCTATGCAAGCCGCGGGAGGAGCAAGCCCCTCCCCTACACAAATGAATCAGTGCTTCGGCAGAACATAGCCGATCTTCTTCATCGCCTTTTCCACCGTACGGTGGCTGAAGCGCTGTACGAACTCGACGCTCTTCGTGTAACATTCCTCGATGTATTTCTTGTCCCTGACATACTCCTGATAACGCTTGCGGATCGGAGCCAGCTCCGCCACGACAGCTTCGCCGACGGCGGTCTTGAAATCGCCGTAGCCCTTGCCGTCAAAGTCGCGCTCGATCTGCTCATAGCTCAGACCCGTCACCGCGGAGTAAATGGACATCAGGTTGTTGATGCCGTCCTTGCCCTCGGCGTAGCGCACCTTCATTTCGCTGTCGGTGATCGCGCGCCTGAACTTCTTCATGATGACGCTGTCGTCGTCGGACAGCAGGATATAGCTGTTGGCGTTCTCGTCGCTCTTGCTCATCTTGGCGGTCGGATTCTGCAGACTCATCACGCGCGCGCCGTCCTTGGGGATAAAGCCCTCGGGGATCTTGAACACATTTCCGTAAATGCCGTTGAAGCGGTTGGCGATATCGCGGGTCAGCTCCAGATGCTGCATCTGATCCGCGCCTACCGGCACCTTATCCGCCTGATACAGCAGGATATCGCCCGCCATCAGGCTGGGGTAGGTGAACAGACCGGCGTTGATGTTGTCGGCGTGCTTGGCGCTTTTATCCTTGAACTGGGTCATGCGGCTCAGCTCGCCGAACTGGGTGTAGCAGTCGAGGATCCAAGCCATCACCGCGTGATCGGGGTTGTGGCTCTGGATGAAGAAGGGCGCTTTATCGACGTCGATACCGCACGCCATGATGGACGCGTACATATCGATGATGTTCTTGCGGAAGGTCGCCGGATCCTGCCGCACGGTGATCGTGTGCAGGTCGGCAAGCGCGTAAATACAGTTGAACTCCGGATTCTCCTGCATCCTGACCCAGTTCTTGACGGCGCCGAGGTAGTTGCCGAGGGTGATGTAGCCGCTGGGCTGGATCGCCGAGAATACGATTTGCTTCTTTTCAGGTGTCGTGTTTTCCATAGTATCAAATCCTTATCAATTAGGAATTTGGAATGAGGAATGAGGAATTATGGGAAACGCGTGACCGCGTTTTGATTTGTATTACGTTTCATTCTCACATATCAATCGGGTGCGGGCGAAGTCCGCCATCGATTCCTAATTCCTAACTCCTAATTCCTCATTTATTTTATCATTTCCTTCGCCAGCCTGCCGATCTCCTTGATCCCCTCTGTCAGATCCACGTCGGTCGGGGTGGAGAAGTTGATGCGGAAGCTGTGACACGGCAGATCGCTGTCGGTCAGGAAAGCGTTGCCGGGCACCACGCAGACCTTGCGCTCGGTCAGCTTTTTACAGAAGTCGAGCATATCGACGCTCTCGGGCAGGTCGCACCAGATGAACAGACCGCCTTCGATCTTATGATAAGTAATACCGTTCGGCACGACATACTCGTCGAGCAGCTTCATGCACAGAGCGGCTTTTTCGCGGTAGAGGTCGCGCAGAAACGCCAGATGACCTTCAAAATCATACTTCGTCAAAAATTCATTGCAAAGCATCTGCGACCACATCGTCGTATGGACGTCCTGTCCCTGCTTGCAGATGATCATTTTCGCCATCGCCGCCTTGGGCGCGCACATAAAGCCGACGCGGATGCCCGGGGAGATGACCTTGCTGAACGAGCCGGAGTAGATGACGATCCCCTCGGTATCTAAGCTCTTGATGGACGGCACATCCTCGCCGTAATAGCGCAGGTCGCCGTAGGGATTGTCCTCGATGATCAGGCAGTTGTGAGAAAGCGCAAGCTCATAGAGCTTCTTTCTCTTTTCAAGCGACATGGTCACGCCCGAGGGATTCTGGAAGTTCGGAATGGTGTAGATCATCTTGGCGTTGGGATTCTCGTCCAGCGCTTTTTCCAGCTCCTCCATATCCATGCCGTCATGCTCGACGGTCACGCCGACCAGCTTTGCGTTATAGCTGCGGAAGGTATTCAGCGAACCGATAAAGCTGGGCGCTTCACAGACCAGCACGTCGCCCTCGTTGAGGAAGGTCTTGCCTGCAAGATCCATGACCTGCTGCGCGCCGGATACGACGATCAGTTCATCGTCATCCGTTCCGATATTGTGCTTTTCTTTGAGATAGGCTTTCAGCGTATCGCGCAGGGGCGTATACCCCTCGCTGACGCCGTACTGCAGCACGCCGATGGGGTTCTCTCTGAGGATCCGCTCCGAGATCTCGCGGATCGCCTCGACCGGAAAAGCATCGGGTGCGGGATTGCCCGCCGACAGTGAGATCACATCGGGGTCGGAAGCGCTCTTTAAGATCTCGCGGATCGCGTTCGGCTTGAGCGCCAGTACCTTATTGGAAAAACGATAATCCATTTCTATCACTCTTTCTGCTGATTATTTCTGATTAATAATTCTAATCCTGATATTCTGATAGGATTCAAATTACAAACCTTTTCAAATGCATTTGAATCTTTTGAATACAGAATCGTTATCAAGCATGTACAGTAGATACTATAGCACAACTTGCGCGATTGTGCAAGAAAATTACGCAGAAATCGTCTCAGCGAAGCGGGATAACGGGATCATAGTCCCGTTATCGTCAAAAAAGCCCGGGTTTTGACGGAAAAGCTATCAAAAAATCGCGAAAAAACTAATAAAAATCACGATTTTTTATTGTATCTATGCGGTTTTTGGTGTATAATATAATAGAATATAGGTACTTTTATCGGTTGCTTCGTTTGAAGCAAAGTCAGATCGGAGGAAAACATGAAAACACCTGACCGATTCCAAACGAGCCGGAAAGACGTCCGGTTCTCCCGACGCAGGGGGGTCACACTCCTGCTGTGTCTGCTGACGGCGGCAGTCATGGTGACCTGTACGCAGTGCAAAAGCTCGGTAGACAGTCAGAATACAGCAACTCAGGCGCCTGCCGACGACGTTATCGAGGTCTCGGCTACCGAAGCGCCCGCGTACGACCCGCTGCATTTTGAAAAGCCCGATATTCCCGACAACGGTGCGGACGGCTACATCTCCTCCGTCGATTCGGGCGTCTACATCTACGACCGTATGACGTTTGAGCTTTGCGGCGGCAGCGATGAAGCTGCCGAGGATTACGCGGCGGCGATCTCCGACTTCAAGAAGAACGCGCCGGAATTCACCGTTTACAACATGGTCGTGCCGACGCACACCGAATTCGGACTGCCCGAAAGACTGGCGCAGGAGACCTACACCGCCTCCCAGTCCCAAAACATCCAAAAGGTCTATTCGAGCTACACCGAGGACGTCAAGCCCATCAACTGCTACAACAAGCTGTGCGAACACATCAGCGAGTATCTCTACTTCAATACCGACCACCACTGGACAGGCCTCGCCGCCTACTACGCGTATCAGGCGTTCTGTGAACAGACGGGACAGACGCCGCTGCAGCTGAGCGATTGTACGGAAAATAAGAAAGAGGGCTTTACGGGCACCTTCTCCGACTGTGCGGACGATCTGAAGCCCGACACCGTCTACTACTGGACCTTCCCCTACGCGACTCACGCGATGCGTACGGAGGAAAGCGGTGCGGAGCCGTACGAAATGGATATCTACTACGAGTATATCGAGGACAGCTCCAGCCTGTACAGCACCTTTATCTGCGGCGACTCAGCGCTGTTCGTTATGTACAACGACGATAACAAGAACGGCAGGAAGATCGCCGTCGTCAAAGAGAGCTACGGCAACGCTTTCGTCCCCTACCTGACCTATAACTATGAAGAGGTCCATGTGATCGACTCCCGTTACTTCCAAGGCAGCGTCATAGACTATATGAAGGAAAACGGGATCAGCGAGATCATTTTTGTCAACAACACCATGTCGTCGAACAATCCGTTTATGGTAGACGGTATCCGAGAGATCAGTTAGCAGGGGGTACCGGAATGATAGGAAAGAGGGTAAAAGTCAACGTATACGGCATGCTGTCGGACGGATTGTATTCCGGCTACGCCAGCGCCGAGAATTTTAAGAACAAAAGCGCCTATATCATCGCAAAGAAGCCTCCGCGCGATTTCATGTTCGGCGTCGTCATTGCGGTCGCGGCTATCAAGGGCGCAGGTGAAAAACCGATCGTTGCTCCCGAAGGCGAGATATACTATGAGCCTGCGATCCTCGAAAAGCTCAGCCGGCTGCGTAATGTTCAGGTGGAACATCTGAACTGTTTGTATGAAAAGAGCTGCGGCGCCATCGTCATCTATAAGAAAGGCGACCGCTGCAAGATCCTGCTGGTCAGGAACCACAACGGCAGGAATTACAGCTTCCCGAAAGGTCATGTCGAGCTGGGCGAGACCGAGGAAGAGACCGCGATCCGCGAAGTGAAGGAGGAGACCGGTCTTGATATCAGCATCATCCCGTCCTTCCGTGAGGTCGCGGATTACTGTCCGTTCGGCAAGATCCGCAAACGCGTCGTGTTCTTCATGGCGCAGACCATGAGCGATCAGGTACATATCCAGGAGGAAGAGATCGACTCGTTTATCTGGGTCGACCTCGAGGAAGCGCATCACCGCTGCACCTACGACAACGATCTGCGCGTGATCCGCAAGGCAAGGGACAATATCGATAAGCTGCAGTAACGGCGATACCCAAGGATCGCATAGAGTGACTGCAGCAATCCCGATCGAAACCCATATCAAACGATCCGCGCGGTATGATAGCAATACCGCGCGGATCGTTTTAGGAACTATCTGAGGAGTTGTGATATGAAACAAGTTATCATCAGATTTTTGAGCCTTTGTACCGCAATGATAATGCTTTTCGGAAGCTGTCGCGCTTCAGCTGCCGAAACAAACGCGGTCAGCATTGCCCCTATCGATTTTCAGAATCCCGACTTTATCCGAGGGATGGACGTGTCTTCGGTCATCGCGCTGGAGCAATCCGGCGTGGTCTTCATAAATGAACAAGGCAGCAAGGAAGATATCTTTAAGATCCTCGCCGACAACGGCGTCAACTATATCCGCGTGCGCGTGTGGAACGATCCGTATAACGCGGACGGCTGCGGATACGGCGGCGGGAACAACGATGTACGTACCGCCGCTGAGATCGGAAAAAGAGCGGCAGGCTATGGCATGAAGCTGCTGGTGGATTTCCATTACTCCGACTTCTGGGCGGATCCGGGCAAGCAAAAAGCGCCCAAGGCATGGATCGATTTGAGTATAGACGACAAATGCGCCGCCCTTTACGATTTCACCGCCGCTTCCCTGCGAACCATCCGCGACGCGGGCGCGATGATCGGCATGGTGCAGATCGGCAATGAAACCAATTTCGGCATCGCGGGCGAGAGCGATCGGAACAGCATGGCGCGGCTGTATCAAGCCGGCAGTCAGGCGGTACGCGCTTTTGATCCCGATGTATTTGTCGCGATCCACTATACCAATCCCGAAAACAGCTATATCAGAACCATGGCGGACTTTTTGCACGATTACAACGTCGATTACGACGTATTCGCGACCTCCTATTACCCCTGCTGGCACGGCAGTCTGAGCAACCTGACGGATACGCTCAATTACGCCGCGGCAAGCTACGGCAAATACGCGATGGTAGCCGAGACCTCTTACCCCTATACACTCGACGACAGCGACGGACACCCCAACACCGTCAGCGAACGGAACAACAATACCGGCGAGGATATGCTGTGGGATTTCTCACCGCAGGGTCAGGCGGAGGAGGTCAGAGCGGTCATGAACGCCGTCAACAGCGTCAACAACGGTATGGGTCTGGGCGTGTTTTACTGGGAAGGCGCGTGGATCACCGTCGGCGACGTCACCGGTCTGTCCGGCAAGAAATACCAATCCCGCGTCGCGCTGAATCAGACGATATGGGAAAAATTCGGCTCCGGCTGGGCGGCGAGCTTCTGTGCCGGATATGATCCGGACGACGGCGGCAAGTGGTACGGCGGCTCTGCTGTGGACAATCAGGCGTTCTTCGCGCCCGACGGTACGGCGCTGCCCTCGCTGCGGGTATTTGCGGATGTTCTGCCGGAGGGCTCGTATCGCCTCGGCGACGCCGACGGCAGCGGCGAGATTGACGTCATCGACGCGACCTGCATCGGGCGGTACTGCGCCAATATGCCGACGGATATTCCGGAGGAGACCCTGCTGCACGGCGATGCAGACGGCGACGGGAGCCTGACGATCATCGACGCGACATGGATACAGCGGTATCTGGCTGATATGGAGGTCGGCTGCCCCATAGGCGTTTGGAAACAGGGCATTCTCAAAGGATAACATTCTATCATAATCATTCAAAATATTTCAAAAATAATTCTGTTTTTCCTGTTGACATCACACCCAAAAGCGTTTATAATATACCAAAAATAAATATACATTTACTGCATTTTCTTTCAAATACCACGAACTACATATTCAAGAAACATCAAGAAAGAGGTCAATAAATGCTGACTAAAAGTGAGAAACAGATCATGGACCTGCTGTGGAGCGTCAACGAACCGCTGTCGTGTACGGAGATCGTAGAGATGTCCGGCGAAAAGACATGGAAGGACAGCTACGTCCATTCCCTGATCAAGTCCCTGATGAAGAAGGACATGGTGGAGATCGCCGCATTCGAGCTGATCTCCCGCAGCTACGCGCGTAAGTTCATGCCCAAACTGAACAAGGAACAGTACTGCCTGCGCGAATACTTGGCTGAGTCTCCGGAAAACAGCTTCCTGAAGCTGTTCACCGCTTACGCGGAAAACTATGACGACGCGGAAGAAATGAAGCAGATCGAGGCTGTTATCAAGCAATGGAAAAAATCGCATAACGCATAATTTGTTTTTTGAGCACAACATAACAGATATACGAAAGGGAGGAGCGTTCGCTCCTCCCTTTTTTATCGGTTACTATATTCGAACAATAACTGACCACTATCCGCTAAAAACTACTACTGCAGCCAGCCCAAATTGGTGTCCGTCGCGAGATTGTCGATGGAATACAGCACCAGCACGCGGTCGATCCCTTCATTTTTGATCAGCTCGCTGACGGGAGCGGTATAATAGCGCAGGTCGACCATGATGATCTCGCTGAAATGATCGGCGAGGAACGGTACCAGCGAATGGGCGAAGCTGTCCTTGACGACCAGCAGCTTTTCATCGGAGGTCGCCGCCGTATTTTTGATCACGGTATAGGGATGGTTGCCGTCGAGATAGATGGGGTATTTATCGTCCTCCTCGAGGTGATCGTAGAAGAACATGCCCTCCTGCTCGATCGTCTCGGCGCCGTCGGTGATGGTGACGGTGATCGGATCCTTTTCATCGTCCGCGTGACTGTCCCATACCTCGACGGTATCGGGAGCGGTCAGCCAGAAGCCGGAGGACGAATAGGTGGTGCCGTAGAAATCGGGATACGCGGTGATCTCGTAGGCGCTTTCAGGGTTGGCGGTGTAACCGAGCGAATCGGCGAGCGCGGTATAGGCGGTATAGGCGCCCTTCGCCGTCCAGTGGTGGTCGGTCTTATAATAGATCTGCTGTGCGCCGCTGTCATAGGTATCCCTGAACAGCTCGCGTACATCGACGAAATCCGCCGACGGCAGCGCCGTCTTCATCTCTTCAAATTCCGCGTCGTCCTTATATTCCTTATGCACGGCGGGCAGGATATCGTCACAGACATAGCCGGTGGAAGGCGCGATCAGTACCGTGGGCTTCACGGGGGATTTTTCGGCAAACTCCTCTATGAATCCGATGTTGCGGGCAAGACCGCTCATATCCTCGGGATCGTTGACCAGATAGCCGTCCTGACACTTGTAGATCCCGTTAGAGCCGTTGTTGCCGACGGCATAGTTGTAATAGGCGGAGAGTCCCACCCAGAAGTTGCGCCCCGCGGTCTGGTCGGAGAGGAACTTTTCAAAGTCGTCGCCGAAATCGCCGGACAAGAGGCGACTGAAGGAGAACTCGGGCGCCTGCTGGAGATAGCGCTTCTCGGAGGAGCTGTATTCTTTTTTCGGCAGGACAAGGAACAGTACCAGCATCGTGACGATGAAGGCGACAAAGATGATCGCCGGCAGGCACTTGTAGACCTTTTTCATATGCTCCTCCTTTCTGTTAATTAGGAATTGGGAGTTAGGAATTAGGAATTAATGGCGGGACACCCGCACCCGAATGAATAGGAATCCAAAATGCGCAAGCATTTCCCTTAATTCCTCATTCCTCATTTCTAATTCCTAATTTAAAAACGGAAGTACAAAAACGGATTATAGCTCTGGGATACCAGCAGCGAGGTAGCGATACCCAATACCGTGCAGCAGAACAGCGCTTTGAGCAGCGGAGCCGCCTTGGTGTTCTCGATCTTACGGTAGAGGTTCGTCATCACGGGCGTGGAGGCAAACGCCGCTGCCAGCAGCATCGGCAGATAGGAAAGCGCCAGCGCGCCGGCGTCCGCGGTGATCACCGAGCCGCCGAAGCGGAACATCGAGGCAAAGAACGCGCCCATCTCGGAAAGATCGCTGAAGTAGAACAGCACCCATCCGAGGATGATAAAGAACAGCGCGTAGATATGCTGTACCGCCGCGGGAGCTTTATCCAGCCATTTTTTCAGGATGAACTTTTCGAGCACCAGCAGCGCGCCGAAATACAGACCCCAGAAGATGAAGTTGAAGTCCGCGCCGTGCCAGAAGCCGGTCAGGAACCAGACGATCAAAAGGTTCAATATCTGCCGCGGAACGCCCTTGCGGTTACCGCCCAGCGGGATATAGACATACTCGCGGAACCATGTGCCGAGCGAGATATGCCAGCGGCGCCAGAACTCTGTGATGCTCTTGGAAATATAGGGATAATTGAAGTTTTTCAGGAATTCAAAGCCGAACATGTTGCCCAGACCGCACGCCATGTCCGAATAGCCGGAAAAGTCGAAATAGATCTGGAAGGTGTAGGCGATGATGCCGACCCACGAGCCCAGCCAGCCCATCTCCCCCGTCGCACGGATGCTGTCCCACAAGGCGCCCATCTGGTTGGCGATCAGCACCTTTTTGGCAAGCCCTACGCAGAAGACGCACACGCCCTTGGTGAACTGGTCGAGCGTTTCGCGCCGGTGATCGAGCTGATAGGCGACGTCCTTATAGCGGACGATCGGGCCCGCGATCAGCTGCGGAAACAGCGAGACGTAGGTGCCGAAGGTGATGATGTTCTTCTGCACAGGCGCGTCGCCGCGATAGACGTCGATCGAGTAGGACATCGTCTGGAAGGTGTAGAAGCTGATGCCGATGGGCAGGGGTATCTTCAGACTCGGGATGTTCAGGAACGGCAGATAGCTGAGCGTATCGGCGAGGAAGCCCGCGTACTTGAAGAAGCCCAAAAGACTGAGGTTGATGCAAACTGACAGAACGAGAAAGACCTTCGCCTTCTTCTTGTTCGTCTCGCGGTATTTGTTGATAAACCAGCCGCAGGTATAGTCCACGATGGTGGAGAAGATCATCAAGGTGACATATACCGGCTCGCCCCAGCCGTAGAAAACGAGGTTGACGAGAAAAAGCAGGAGGTTGCGCCAGCGGCGCGGGCATATGTAATAGAGTATCAGCACGATCGGCAGATACAGAAACAGGAATAGTAACGATGAGAATACCATATGCGAACCTCCTTTCGGATAAATTAGGAATTAGGAATTAGGAATGAGAAGTGTGGAATTATTTCGTTTCCTCATCGGTCATCTTTTCTCTGGTCGTTTTTGTGATTGACGATAACAGTTTCTTGAGTTCTGAGCAATCTCTCGATATGGATTGATACTCCTGTTCACTCAGGAACGATGTTTCAAAAAGGATATCAAGCCAATACTGTGTTTCTGCACACTCTTTGAAAGCGACATACAGCTTGGATAAAAAGTCTTTCTCACTGATCGCACAACCGGACTCCGCAACATTAGCGCCAATGCTTGTACCACAGCGTAACAGTTGTTTTGACATCACATATTCTTTTTTATCTTCTTTGATATATCGATATAGATTCACAATACGCACAGCAAATCTTTTACTTTTATCGTAAATCGTATTTTCACTCATGTGTGTACCTTAGGAATTAAGTAATTCCTAATTCCTCATTAAAATAAGATGTTCTTCTTAATGTCCGCGCCGCAGCGGGGGCAGTGGACGCTTTGTACGCCGGTGCGCTTTTTCAGCCTGAGCTGCGCCTTGCAGTAGGGACAGCGCAGGTAACGGTGGGTCTTGAAATCCCGCACCTTCATGTACTGGCGCTTGAAGAAATCCGCCACAGCCGTATAGATGCTGACAAAGCGGTTGTTTTCATACATGCGTTTCGTGATATTCTTGGATAAGGAGCGGAACACCGCCAGCGCGCCGATCAGCAGGATCACGATCGCGAGGATCGGACTGCGCACAAAGAGGTTGACGAAATAGAGAACCGCCGCGACGATCCAGATAAACAGATTCAATTTATCGTGTCCGTAGCGGCCCTGCATAAACTGAGCCGCTTTATTCAGAAAATTACGCAAAAAATCACCGTAGCCATTATATTGGGTGGGCGCTGCCCACATCTGATTGTAAGCGGGAGGAGCAAGCCCCTCCCCCGCGTCATCGGTTGAGATTGCTTCGTCGACGGATAAAGCCGCCTGCTCGCAATCGCGTTTTTACTATGATTCACTTAACTTTCATATTACCATACGGCGCAGTGTTTTTCAAGAAAATAATTCCTTTTCGCTATTGAATATTACCGAATATCGAGGTATACTTTTATGCAGAATGACGAGGGCAAATGCGGCTTCCCTCCGCGAATATCGTTGACACGACCTCGAGGAGCAAGCCCCTACCCTACATTTTTTACCCAAAGAGTGATCGAAAATGGAAAACTTGAAAGAAACCGCGAAGCATAACGCCTCGCGGGTCAGACAATACATCATATCCTTTTTCAAATGGACGCTGATCGCCCTTATCACGGGCGCGGTCGGCGGCGGGATCGGCGCGGCGTTCCGCTGGGCGATCACCTACGTCACCGATTTTCGGCTGCAAAATCCGTGGCTGTGCTATCTGCTGCCTGCGGGCGGCGTGATGATCGCCTTTTTGTACCGCGTCACCAAGCTCAGCGGTCACGCAGACACCAACCTCATCATCAACTCGGTACGCACCGATGAAAAGGTGCCGATCCTGCTCGCGCCGGTCATCTTCCTGTCCACCGTGATCACCCACCTGTTCGGCGGCTCGGCGGGACGAGAAGGCGCGGCGTTACAATTAGGCGGCTGCATCGGCAGCTTTATCGGCAGGATCGTGCGGCTCGACGAAAAGGACATGCCCATCGCCCTGATGTGCGGCATGAGCGGACTGTTCTCGGCGCTGTTCGGCACGCCGCTGACCGCTACCGTCTTTGCGATGGAGGTCATCTCGGTCGGCGTCATCTATTACAGCGCCTTTCTGCCGTGCATCGTGGCGGCGCTGGCGGCTTTCGGCGTCACCAGCCTGTGCGGGCTTTCCCCCACCGCCTATACTCTGACGGTCGTCCCCGACCTGAATGTCCTGAGCATCCTGACGGTCGGCGTGATCGGCGTTGCGGCGGCGGTAATGAGCATTGTCTTTTGCGTTTCTCTGGAACAAACGCATAAATTTGCCGCAAAGTTTTTTCATAATGAATACCTGCGTACCGCTGTGGGCGGTACGGCGATCGCCCTGCTGACCCTTTTGATCGGCACGAGGTACAACGGTATCGGCGGCGAGGTGATCGCGGAAGCCATCACCGAAGGCGGGGCGCTGCCCTATGACTTTATCCTCAAGATGCTGTTCACCGTCATCACGATCGGCTTCGGCTACAAGGGCGGCGAGATCATCCCCACCTTCTTTATCGGGGCGACGATGGGCGCGACGCTCGCGCCCCTCTTAGGACTGCCCGCCTCCTTCGGCGCGGCGATCGGACTGGTAGCGCTGTTCTGTGCGGTGGTCAACTGCCCCATCGCGTCGATCATCCTGTCGATCGAGCTGTTCGGCAGCCGCGGACTCATTTTCTTTGCGGTCGCGCTGTGCGTGAGTTACATGCTGTCGGGCTACTACAGCCTGTACTCGGGGCAGAAGATCATGTACAGCAAGAGAAGGGCAAGGTTCATCAATAAGCAGGCGAAATAACACGAATCAAAAACTCCCTCTGTCGAAAGACAAAGGGAGTTTTTTTACTGTGCTGCGCCTCTTTGCGGGATTGCCGCGGCTCCTTCAGAGCCTCGCGATGACTATTTTGAATAATATATCATATATGCAGGATCGCGGTCGCGATACGGAAATAGACGAACAAAGAGATCGCGTCGACGATGGTGGTGATGAACGGCGACGCCATCACGGCGGGGTCAAAGCCGATCTTTTTCGCGATCATCGGCAGGGTACAGCCGACCAGCTTCGCGATAAAGATGGTGACGACCATCGTCAGGCAGACGACCAGCGCGACCGGAACGGTGATACCGGTGTTGCCGAGGACGAGGCGGTCGAACAGCATGATCTTGGCGAAATTCGCCGCCGCGAGGGTCACGCCGCAGAGCAGCGAGACGCGCGCCTCTTTGAAGATGACCTTGAAGATATCCTTGAACTCGATCTCGCCCAGGGATAACGCACGGATGATGGTGACCGACGCCTGTGAGCCGGAGTTACCGCCGGTATCCATCAGCATCGGGATGAACGCGGACAGCACCAAAGAGCCCGCGAGCGCGTCCTCAAAGCCGGTGATGATCATGCCGGTGAAGGTGGCGGAGATCATCAGGATCAGCAGCCACGGGATACGTGCAGCGTAGGTCTCGAACACGCCGATGCGGTCGTAGGGCTTCTCGGTGTTAGGCGTGATAGCCGCCATTTTCTGGATATCCTCGGTCGCCTCTTCTTCCATGACGTCGATCGCATCGTCGACCGTGACGATACCGACCAGACGGTTCTCGCCGTCGACAACGGGAAGCGCTAAAAAGTTGTACTTATTGAACATCTGGGCGACGACCTCCTGGTCGTCGAGGGTGTTGACGGAGATGACGTTGGTCTCCATGATATTTTCAACGACCTCGTCGTCTTCGCTGAGCAGCAGGGTCTTGATGGTAACGATGCCGATCAGGGTGGAATTGTCCGTCACGTAACAGGTGTAGATGGTCTCTTTGTCGATACCGGTGCGGCGGATGCGCTTGATCGCCTCTTCGGCGGTCATCTTGGGACGGAGGATAACGCACTCGGTCGTCATGATCGAGCCGGCGCTGTCCTCGGGATATTTTAAGATCTCGTTGATCTCTTTTCTTGTTTCGGGGTCAGCCTGACGAAGGATACGCTTGACCACATTCGCGGGCATTTCCTCGATCAGGTCGACCGCATCGTCGACATACAGCTCGTCGATGAGCTCCTTGAGCTCCGTGTCCGAAAAGCCGTGGATGAGCAGCTCCTGCGTATCCTCGTCCATCTCAACGAAGGTCTCGGCGGCTGTTTCTTTCGGCAGCAGACGGAACAGCAGCGCCGTCTTCTCACTTTGCAGATCCTCGAACACCGCCGCGATATCGACAGGGTTCATGGTGTTGAGGATATCGCGCAGGGCGGCATATTTCTTGTTCTCGAGCAGGGTCTGGATGGTATCGAACAAGTCTACCGAGCTTTTTCTTTCCATAAAAATAACCTCCTATCCGTTTAACAGTTGAGGCGGGCTTTGCCCACGCCCAATTGATAGCGGGAGGAGCAAGCCCCTCCCCTACTGTTATGAGGGAATTCGGGAGGCACTGTGAAAGGGTATGCGTCAATTTCACTGATCGTTGATGAAAAGCAAACTATGATCGATGTCATTAAGTAAAGAAAAGGTATCTCGCTGACGCTCGGTCAGCTAATACAATTCCTCAGTCGCCGCAAGGGCGACAGCTCCTTTTCCCAAAAGGAGCCTTCTTTACTTAATGACATTGAACGCAGACATCAATAATCAGCAATCAGCTGATAAAGCGGGAGTGAACGCCGTACGGCAGACCTCCGCTGGATTCGGTTCTTTGACGTCGTCGCCCTCCGGCAGTGCCGCTCGTACTTCCTGCGTCCATTTCCTCGCCTCTTTTCAAAATGAGATTCTCTGATCGGTTGAGATCGCCGTATTACAGCCTCCCTTTCCTCCGGGAGGCGCCGCGGACGCGCGTGTCCGACGACGGGGGCTGCTGTACTCGCTGCGACGATCGGGTCTATCCGACAGTACTATTATTTTACTCTCCTGTCACAAATAAGTCAATCCAAAACTGACACAAATTTATATATTATTAGTATTGATTTTCGGATAATGTTACTCTATAATAATAGCACTGATCAGAAATCCTGCGCGCTTTCGCGCTTTACGGAGATAAAAATGGACGATAGATTTGAAAAAACACTCAAAGAGCTTATCCCCTATATCATCATCACCGGCGTCATCTTTATATTTTTGCCCTTGTTTATGGGCAAGGACGCGGGATTTGCCACCTACTTTATCCAGCTGGGACTGTTCCCGCTGACGGCGATCGGCTGCGGTGCTTTCTATAAGATCAAAAAGCAAAGGAACAACATCTTTTTGTGCCTGATCGCGCCGATCTTCTACGCGCTCTCCGCTCTGCTGTACGGCATGTGGCGCGGCTCCTGGTACACGGTACTCATCTATATCGGCGCGTACTTTCTATGCGGTTATCTGGGACTGCTCCTCGGCGATATCCTGCCGTTCGGCAAAAAAGGAGAATCCATCCGCAGCCTGATCAAGAAGCCCTCCAATCCGCCGCGCAGGGTGAACGTGGAGGAAGAGCCCGCCGCTCCCGACAGCTTTGTCGCGGAGGATCCCGACAAGGACGCCGATCTGGATACTTCGACCACCGAGGATGATATCGAGGCGATCCTCAACAGCATCCATAATCGGAAACAGTGATGAACGCTCCCTTGCGTGGTGGCATGATATTGCCCGAAAGGGAGCTTTTTCTTTGGAAAACTTTATCCGAAATATTGACACCGTTCTTGCTAATCATATATAATATATTCACAAACTAAGAACTTAGAAATAAGAAATAAGAACTATGAACTCAGTACAAAGTACTAAGATCTGACTGTTAATTGAATCATAACCAACAAAAGATTCACAACCAACGGTTGCGAATGGAACGATAACGGAGCGAATCATGTTTCAGAAACTGCGACAGCTGGACAAGCGCGTCGTCGAGCGCATGTCCGTGATCCATCGCCCCGTGCTGGACAAGATCATGGTGCTGTTCACCTACGCAGGTACCGGCGCGTTCATCTGGTGGGTCGCTTTTGTGATCCCGATGCTGATCTCCCGCCGCTTCCGCGAAACCAGCGCGATCATGACCGCCGCACTGGGCGTCAATTACCTGCTCGGCGAGATCATCATCAAGAAGAGCGTGGGCAGAGACCGCCCGTCCGCACGGATCTCGGATGAAGATATGAAAATCAATAAGCCGAAGGACCATTCCTTCCCCTCCGGTCACAGCGCGTCCTCCTTCTGCGCCTTTACGGTCACGGCGTGGTGCTGTCCGTTCTGGATCTGGCTGCCGGCGCTGCTGCTGGCGGGCACGATCGCGTTCTCGCGCATGTACCTGCGGGTGCATTACCTGACGGACGTCATAGGCGGCGTCGTTCTGGGGATACTGGACGGGACGCTGGTGACCTTTCTGTTCCGGCTGTTCGTATTCAAACAGCCTTAATACGATTCTCAAAAAAAGATAAATCATTCCGTTTCCATGACTTGATGACAATGGCGTTTTTGATGCGGAATGATTTTTCTTTTGGTGAAGATAACAATTTCGTAACAATTGATTATTATTCTGTTTGACGATTGACAAGGTTATTATTACGCTTTGTATAATAACTTTTCTTTTTTTCATCAAAAGAAGATAGGATAATTCTGTTAAAAAAATTATGGAAAACTATGAAAACCGTAAAACTCTGTAAAAAATACGGTAAATTCACGATGGTTGATCTTGAGTTATCCTACTTATCCACAGAGTTATCAACATTTTTATTGAAAAATACGAATAATACAAATTGTATAATTTCTTAAAAATAATTATTTTTTGATAATAAACGGCATGCCTCCTCTCCTGAGATCATATACATCCTTAGGGGTGGATCATCATGAGGGGTACCGTCAATAAGAGGAGAGTCGCGATATCGGAGGCGGCGGGGAGCATCGTGATCTACTGCGCCGCCGTCTTTCTGCATTTCGTTTACCCGCTCAGCGGCGGATCGGCGCTGAGTATCCTGTTCGGAGCGGTCAACGAAAGCGTATGGGAGCATACCAAGATCTTTTCAGCCGCCTATATCGGATGGTCGCTGCTGCAGCTGTGCTGGCTGTAGGTGCATTTCAGGCAGTATGTCGCGGCAAAGTGCATCGGGCTGTATACGCTGATGGGGCTGATCATCGGCGTTTTTTACGCTTATACCGCCTTGACCGGACGCAACATCGTATGGGTGGATATCCTGTCGTCCCTGCTGTCGGTGATACTGGTACAGGCGATGACGTATTTTGGGGAGACCGGCGACAACCGGCTGGAGGACTTTTTCGCGCCGGCGCTGATGCTGATCATGCTGTATTATCTGATGTTCTTTTCCTTCACGATCTATCCGCCGAAAGCGGCGCTTTTCCGCGATCCCGTCGGCGGCGGGTACGGGATCACAGCGGGTATGGTCAAAGAGGGATAGGTTTTTCAGTCAATAATCTGCTTATTTTTCAAAGCAAAATTCGCTTTTTTTCTTGCTAAGAAGCATAGCCGCATACTATATATGGTATACTGTAAAGGTATAAGCACGATTATGATGTGTGCCAACCGAGAACAAATCCGAACCCGGTTTTGACGGGCATATTTCCGCCCGCTCTTTGTTGAAATCCTCGCGAACCCGTCAGGGTTCGCTGTGGTTTTGCCGCGATCGGACGAAAATCTGCTCCGGCAAAACTCCGAAGGACTAAAAATGAGCAAGATTTCGTGCAAGTCTCGGTGCAGAAAGAGCAGGCAGGCCGGCGCCTGCCAAGATTGATAAGCCGAGAATTGCCGAAATATTGCCATTTGCAGCGAGTTTGGATTTATTCTCGGCTGGCTGGGTATGCCTATGAACAACGATAAACAACAACCGTATCAAAACGATGAGCTGCTGATCGGACGCAATCCCGTCGCCGAAGCGCTCAGCTCAGGGCGCTCCGTCATCAAAGTAATGATCGCCAAGGGCAGCGCCTCGGGCGCGGCGGTGGAGATCGCCGCCAAAGCGAAGAAGGCAGGGATCCCCGTGCAGGAGGTCGAGCGCAAAAAGCTCGATTTCATGACCGGCGGCGCGGCGCATCAGGGCGTGGCGGCGCTGTGCGCGGTGAAGGAGTATTCCACGGTAGAGGATATCCTCGCGCTGGCGGAAGAACGAGGGGAAGCGCCGTTCATCATCATCCTCGACGAGATCGAGGATCCGCACAACTTAGGCGCGATCATCCGTTCGGCGGAATGTGCGGGCGCTCACGGCGTCATTATCAAAAAAAGACGTTCTGCGGGGCTGACCTATACCGCCTATAAGGCGTCCGCCGGCGCCCTCGAATACCTGCCGGTCGCGAGAGTGACCAACATCGCCGATACCGTGGACGAGCTGAAAGCCCGCAATATCTGGGTCTACGGCGCAGATATGAACGGCACCGACTACCGGAAGACCGATTATTCGGGCGGGGTCGCGCTGGTCATCGGCAACGAGGGCAAGGGGATCTCAAGATTGGTCAGAGAAAAATGCGACGTTATCGTATCCCTGCCGCTGAAAGGAAGGATCAACTCGCTGAACGCCTCGGTCGCCGCGGGGATACTGATGTATAAGGTCGCGGAGAGCAGAGAATAGGAATCAAGCAACTGATAATACAAACCTGCCGCAAGGCAGCCATCACTGATAACGCGCAAAGCGCACATCACATTACCGAAAAGCGGTAATTCATCACTGTCACGCAAGCGTGACACGAAAGGAGATGAGAATCATGAGCCTGTTCCGCAGAGATAAGGATCACAAAGACGCCAAGGACAAAACGAAAGAGATCAAGGCAAAGGCGGAAGAAGCCGAACCGCTCGCGGAAGAAGAGCCTTCCGACGAGGAGTATACCGATATCAGCGAAGCGGCTGCCGACTCATTTTCTCAGCCTCAGAACAATAAGATGGAGGAGATCTACTCCACAAGAGATAAACACGTCAAGTTCCGCCGTCAGGAGCCGCTGGAGGAAGAAGCCGCCGCAAAGCGCAAGGAGGCGGCAAAGGACGACCTGATCCGCGGCAAACTGGAATTCAGTTCCGTCGGCGATGAAGAAACGCCCGAGGTCAAGCTCGAAGCGGAGCTGGACCCGAACGCCGTTGTCTCTGACGAGATCATCGAGGATGTTGTCGACGTCAAAAAGCTGAGAAACATCTATGTACAGGATATCGATGATATCGACGTCAGCCTCGACCCGATGGAAAGCGTCAAGGAATACGAAAAACAGGCGCAGGACAAGCAGCGCCGCGACGCGCGCGCCGAAAAGAAGAAGTCGGAAGAAGATCCGTATGTCCCCTCCGGCGATACCGTCGTCGCGAAGGTGCCGGTGTATCAGCACGAGGACAGCGTCGACAAGCTCTATCTCAAGGCGGGCCGCTTTACGGACGTCGTCGAGAGCGAATACGACGAATACCTGAAATCCACCGACCCCACTATCTCCAAAAACTATCACGCGACGAAACCGACGGTAAAGCCGCACCAGAGCCTGCTGTATACCCTCAGTCAGGTTGCCATGCGCCGCAAGGCGGAATCCGAGCAAAAGCAGAAGAGCAAGGAGATCATGCGCAACAACTTTGACGAGGAGCCTGTACAGCCGAAAGAAAAGAAAAAGAAGAAAAAGAAGCGTTCCCGCGTGGGAAAATTCTTCCGCGTCCTGTCGGCGGTGATCTCGTCGGGCTTCATTTCGCCCTCCGAGGACGAGCAGGAGCGCGCGATGGACTACGACTCCCGCGAGGATGAAAACTACATACTGGAACGTACCCGCGGCAACATCAAGCGGCAGACGATCCATCTGACGCTGTACATCGTGATCGGACTTGCGATCCTCGGTCTGGTGATCTGGGAACGCGCCGCCGGAGCGCAGGCTGTCGCCGCGAACGGCGCCGGAACGGCGTTCACCTACTGCGGGCTGAATTTCATCCTGACGCTCGCTTTGGGCATGGTCGCGCGGCATACGCTGATCGACGGCGTCAAGCCGCTGAAGCACTTCAAGTTCAACTGCAGCACCGTCCTCTCCCTCGCCTACGGCGCGTGTCTGCTGCAAAGTCTGGTCTCTTTGTTCACCTGCACTTCGTTTGTCGGCAGCGACCACCATCTGTACAGCTTTGTCGCCGCCTTCGGTCTGTCGCTGAATACGCTGGGCAGGCTGCTGATGGCGCTGAGGGTCAAGAGCAATCTCAAATTCATCAGCGACCGTTCTCCCGCCTACGCGGCGAAAATATACGACGATGAGGAAACCGCGCGGCGCATGGTCAGCGGTACCACGACCTCCAAGGGAATGATCGCGTATCAGCACGTCACCCGTTTCCTCTCCGATTTCCTGAAAATATCGTACGCGCCCGATCCGAGCGAGGAGCTTTCGGGTAAGATGGCGCCGATCGCGGTGATCGCTTCGCTGTTCGTTACGATCCTGTACGCGATCATCTTCAAGAGCGTGCAGGGCGCGGTATCCGCGCTGACGGTCATGCTGTGTATCAGCATCCCCTTCACCGGCATGCTTGCCGGCAACCTGCCGCTGCTGATGTTCAGCCGCAGGATGCTCAAGGAAGGCGCGATGATCGCCGGCTACCCCTCGGTACGTCAGTTCTGTGACACCTCTGCGATCATGATGGGCGCGAGCGACCTTTTCCCCGCAGGATGCGTCACCATCAAGGAGCTGCTCCCCCTGCAGGAATACAGGGTCAGCGAAGGGCTGCTGATGGCGGCGGCTGTACTGCGCGAGGGGGCGTCGCCCATCGCTCCCGCCTTTGACGAGCTGGTGATGGAAAACAACAACGTCCTGCCTGCGGTTGAGAGCGTGATGTTTGAAGATAAGAGCGGACTGGTCGGATGGATCAACGGCGAGCGCGTGCTGATCGGCAACATGAAGCTGATGAACCGCTATCACATCTCCATCCCGACCGATATGATCGCCTCCAAGCGCAAGAACAAATCGCTGGAAACCTCGTACGTCGCGATCGCCGGACAGGCTGTTGCCGTACTGGGTCTGTCATATGAAGCGTCAAAGATCACCAAGGAACAGATACAAAAAGCGGAACAAAACGGGCTGGCGCTGATCGTCAGCACGACAGACGTGAACGTCACCGCAGAGCTGATCGCCGACCGCTATGAGGTATTTTACCGTTCGGTCAAGGTCACGGCGCCCGGTTACTCCAATGTGATCGACGAGGCGACCACCAAGGTTGAGGAAGCCTCGCGCGCCTATGTAGCCACACGCGGACGCATCGGCTCGCTGGCGCGCGCCATCGGCGGATGCATCGGCATCAAATCCAATATCAGCCTCGGTATCGTCGTCGGTATCTTCGGCATGATACTGGGTATCCTGCTGAGCGCGACGCTGGCGCTGTACGCCTCGGTCGCAAGGCTTTCGATCGTGGAAGTGATGATCTATATCGGATTCTGGGTCGCGGCGACCGTTATCGCGGAGCTGATCAAAAGACCGTAAACGCAAGGGAACAGATAACAGATAACAGCTGCGGGAAATGCTTCGCATTTTAGATTCCTGTTAAATCGGGAACAGCAGCTTTGCAGCCGAATAGATAAAACGGGCGCCGGCTTGCCCGCCCTTCGTTGTTCTCTATTCTCTTTTCTCTGTTCTCTTAACAAAGGGGGTTATACTATGTTGATTGCACCTTCATTATTATCTTGTGATTTTTCGAGATTCGGAGAAGAGATCAAGCGCGTCGATAAAGCGGGCGCGGACATCATACATCTCGACGTCATGGACGGTCACTTCGTACCGAACCTGACCTTCGGCGCGCCGGTGATCAAAAAGCTGAGATCCGCCGCCGATAAACCCTTTGACGTACATCTGATGATCTCACAGCCTCACCGCTATATCGGCGACTTTGCCGACGCGGGCGCGGACATCATCTCCTTTCACACCGAATGTGACAGCGATATCGGCGAAACGCTGGCGCTGATCGAAAAGCGCGGCGTCAAGCCTGCTCTCGCGATCAAGCCGGGAACTCCGGCTCAGGTCGTCCTCCCCTATCTCGACAGACTGTACATGGTGCTGGTGATGACGGTGGAACCGGGCTTCGGCGGTCAGAGCTTTATGCCCGACATGATGGACAAGGTCGTTTTCTTGCGCAAAGAGATCGCAGAGCGCGGGCTGAATACACTGATCGAGGTGGACGGCGGCATCGCAAAAGACACCATCGCGACCGCCGCGAAAGCGGGCGTGGATATCTGTGTTGCAGGTACGGCGGTATTCGGCGCACCGGACGCAAAAACGGCGATCGAGGAACTCAGAGCGCTGTGCAAATAATTGATCAATAATTATCATAATTCCGAATGAACGGGACATAATAAAAGCAGGAGCACAGGCTCCTGCTTCTTTTTATCGTCAGTTTTGATCAAATATGATATTATTCCTCGTCTTCGATCACATTCCCGTCGGCGTCGTACTTGGTTCGGATCGTCGTGCCGTCCTCATCGCATTCGGTCACGATTACCATTATGACGTTGCCCTGCGCGTCTGTTTCGGTACGACGGGTCTCAAGTCCCTCTTCATCCCTCTCAAAGAGCACCTGAGCGGACACGTTGCCGTCGGCACCATAGCGGATCTCTTTGACGACGAAGCCGCTTTCGTCATACTCATAGCTGACCGAGCCCTGCAGCTTGCCGAGAGAATCATAGGTATAATTGAGGGTAACGCGACCGTCCTCATCCTTTTCCTGTTTGATATAACCGGAAGCGCTGCCGTCGGCTGTCGTAGCGATAGGTGTGGCTCCCTCGGGAACCGTCACCGCGCTTGAAGCGCTTGAAGCGCCTGAAGCCGTTTTCTTTTCCTCCTTGCCGCAGCCGGTCATTGCGGCAGCCGACATCATCAGTATCAAAACCAAGAGTAACGCAATTATTCTTTTCATAAAACCTCTCCTTGTATTACATATCATCGGATAACTCCGGGGCGTCAATCATTACTTGCTATTATATCATATTTTATGATTTAGTCAACCGATTTAGTCAACTGATTCAGCCGAGATAAGGGAGGGCATTATGAATATTATCGCGAAAAAGAAAGAATGGTATCTGCGGTATCCGCCGGAGGGCCCTATGCGCAAGACCGCGCTGTGTCATATAACGGATGAACGTGACTTTTTGCCGGAGAACAGCAGTCTGTTTCATCCCGCCGCCGCGCAGACAGCCGCCGCGCTGAGCATGAGCGCCCCGGATGAAAAGCTGCTCAGAGAGAACCTGAGCGAGCTGGGTTATCAAGATATCGTCACACTCGCCTATCGGGACGCCTGCCGCGACAAGATCGGGATGTGTATCGGCAGCCGCGTCAGGGACGACCGTCTGCAGATCGCCGTCGTCCTGCGCGGCACCTGCGGCGACGAATGGTACTCAAACTTCGACATCGGCTACTCGGCAGAACACAGCGGCTTTGCGAAAGCCGCCGATTTTGCCGAATTGAAGCTGGGCGACTATGTGTTCACCCGCGCGATCTGCGTCCATCCGGAATTCTTTATCACCGGCTACAGCCGCGGCGGCGCCGTTGCCAATATCCTCGCGAAACGGCTGTGCGACCGCTACGGGCTGGACGCTGTGTGCGCCTACACTTTTGCGGCGCCCTCTACTACCATCAGCCGCCGCACCAACCGCTACAGCAGTATCTTCAACCTTGTAAGGCAGGAGGATTTCTTCACCCGCGTGCCGCTGACCGGCTGGGGCTACACCAAATACGGCAGGAATATCTCGCTGTCCGATCACGGCGATATGACCCTGCGCTATCACGATCTGACCGGAGAGGATTATATCGGCTTCACCCGCCAGGTTTTGGTGGACAACTTCCTGTGCGCGCTGCACAGACTCGCGCCGAACGTGCATGCCTACTATCGCCGTCAGCGGCAGGTCGGCGACCGTAAGCTGAGTATGTATGAATTCCTCAACTGCGTCGCGGACATGCTGTCGCAGCATATGGACGAGGCGGTCGCGGACGTGTTCTTTTCGGCGATGTTCTCCGACTATGCGGATCTGATCAGCTTTCTGTCCAGCGGGGCGGATCTGGGCGAGATCGTCGCTTCAACTGCCGCCGTGCCGAAGTGCAGCGTCGCGGACAGCCACAGCCCTGCCGCTTATATGGCGTCGCTGGAGCTCTTTCTCCCACAATAGGGTCCCGTATTCCTTCACGTGCGCGATGGCGGTACTGCTCAACGGACAGCTCTCGGCGAATTCGATGATCTCCGCCGGCGCGGCGCCGCGGGAAAAGGAGGAAGGGATAAGGACAAAGCGATCCTTGTACCGATAAACGGAATAGCCCTCCTCATCGGGATGCAGACTGCGATAATCGAGCATCGCGTCGGCGTTGAAGAACACATACAGTTCCCCTCTGCGGGTACGCTTGATACGGTACTTCCTGCGGTATTTTGCCTTGCGGACGGAAATGATCAGCAGGCATCCGTCGGATGACGGCAAAGCTTCGATCAGATAGCTTTTTCCCGCATGATCCAGTCCGCAGGTCTTACCGACATGATACAGCAGTTTTTTCAGCCCGTTTTGCGGACATTTTGACGTTTCTTCGTCAAAACGGAGCGAATATGCATGCATATCCTCGGCGCAAAGCGACACCAGAATCGTTTCGTTGTCCAGTAACTCGATCGTCATAAGTACACCTCAAATCTGTCTTTATGATAAAAGATAACCCGACCATAAACAAGTGAAGATTATTGGATGGAAAAGTTTCCCGAGGTATACTATGACATATCAAAAAAAGAGTGCCTGATTTTCAAAAACACATTGACACGCTTTGACGCATATTGTAAAATTTTGACAGAAGCCTTCGGTATACCCGCGACGAGAAAAGCGCTGCTCCTCTTTGTGGGATCGCCACGGGCTTTGCCCTCGCAACGACGGCGTATTACACTACATAGGAGTGAATCACATGAGTACAAGCTGGCTGAAGAATACTGTTTTTTATGAGATCTATCCCCAGAGCTTTTACGACAGCAATTCCGACGGTATCGGCGATCTGCGCGGTATCGTCATCAAGCTCGATTACATCAAAAACTTAGGCTGCAACGCGATCTGGATCAACCCGATCTATGACTCGCCTTTCATGGATGCCGGCTATGACGTGCGCGATTATAAAAAGATCGCCGCGCGTTACGGTACCATGGAGGATTTTGAACATCTGCTCGACGAGGCGCATAAGCGCGACATGAAGATCCTGCTCGATCTCGTACCCGGTCACACCAGCGACACGCACGAGTGGTTTCAACAGGCGAAAACGGGCTTTCCGAGCGAATACGACAACCGCTACATCTTCACCAAATGCGTATGGGACGCGCCGACCGAGTACCGCATGATGTGCGGTATCTGCGACCGCGACGGCAACTATATGGTCAACTATTTTTCTTCTCAGCCGGCGCTGAACTACGGCTTCTATGAGATCACCCATCCCGAATGGCAGTTCTCGTGCGATTCGCCCGAGGCATGGGCGACCGTGGACGCGCTGAAGGACGTCATGCGCTTCTGGCTTGACAAGGGGATCGACGGGTTCCGCGTCGATATGGCGGATTCGCTGGTCAAGAACGACGACGACAAGGTCGCCACCGCGAAGATCTGGCGCAATATCCGCGAAATGATGGACAGCGACTATCCCGACGCGGTGCTGGTCAGCGAATGGAGCAACCCGCTGCGCGCGATCGTCAACGCGGGCTTTCACGCGGACTTTTACCTCGACCACCCCGGCAACGGCTATCACGAGCTGTTCCGCAAAAGATCCGCTCCCGACGCCGATAACCTGAGCTTCTTTGCCGATCAGGCGCACGGCGATATCACGGCTTTTCTCGCAGACTATGTGCCCGCGTACCTTTGCTCGAAGGATCACGGCTACATCAGCTTCATCACCAATAACCACGACATGCCCCGCGCGACCTTCTATATGAGCGAGTGGATGGTGCAGCTTTCTCACGCGTTCATGATGACGATGCCGGGCGTGCCGTTCGTCTACTACGGCGACGAGATCGGCATGCGCTACCGCACCGACCTGATATCGAAAGAAGGCGGCTTTTCGCGCACCGGCTCACGTACGCCGATGCAGTGGAGCCACGAGAAGAATCTCGGCTTCTCGGACGCAGACGAGGATATGCTGTATCTGCCGCTCGACTACAGCGAGGGATACCCGACCGTCGAGGATCAGGAAGGCGTGGGCGGCAGCATCTATGAGAACATGAAATCGCTGATCGCGCTGAGAAAGGCGAATCCGGAGCTTGCCAACGACAGCGAATTCGAGATCGTCTACGCGAAGGAAAAGGAATATCCGTTCGTTTACAAGAGAGGCAGCTTCACCGCCTTTATCAATCCGTCGGACGAGGATAAGACGATCGAATACGATACCGAGGGCGCGAAGGAATACTACTTCCTCGGCGGATATGAGATCAATGAAAGCAGCGTCGTGATCAGGAGCAGGAGCTTCCTCTTGCTCAGGCACGAAGCTTAAAAAGGACACTGAGATTTTTCACTTGAAGCGTCATTATTTCTATGATATAATAGTATATATCAGGAGAAGCTGCTATGGAAGTATTGACAATCGATATGATACGGGAATTATGTCAAAACAGTCGTGTGATATGGAGTACGCATGCTGTTGAACGGCTTCAGTTAAGAGGCGTCAAACGGAGCGATGTCCTGCACGCGATCACTGTCGGAAAAATCATAGAGCAATGCCCGGATGATCACCCCTATCCGTCGTGTTTGGTATTGGGGAACGATACGCAAGAGCAACTCCTGCATATCGTTTGCGGTTAAGACGGCAATGTCGTAAAAATCATCACCGCTTATCATCCTACTGAAGATACATTTGACAAAACAGGTGAATTCAGAAAGGAGAAAACGTCATGAAATGTATGGAATGTAACGGAACTTATATCGAAACCACCAGAACACATGTTGTTGATTTCAAGACGTTTATTATTATCATCAGAAATGTCCCTTGTTTAGAATGTTCTCAATGCGGCGACGCTGTTTATACCGATGAAGTGGTCAAAACGCTTGACAGTATCATCGATTCACTGAAAAGCTTCATGGGCGAGATCGCCGTGGTAGATTATTCTGACAACAAAGCAGCATAAAACACATGATAAAAGATAAGCGCTCCGTATCAGGAAGCGCTTATCTTTTTTGGGAGGTATGAATATGAATCATTCAGGCACTGTCACGCTCGAAACCGAACGCCTGATCCTGCGGCGTTTCACGCCCGACGACGCAGAGGATATGTACCGCAACTGGGCGGCGAGCGAAGAGGTCACGCGCTTCCTGACATGGGAGCCGTACAAAAGCATCGACGAAGTCAAAGGCTACATACAATACTGTATCGATGAATATCAAAAGCCCGATAACTACAACTGGATCATCGAGTATAAGGAAGTCAAAGAGGTCATCGGAAGTATCAGCGTAATTCTGATCCGCGAGGATATCGCCGCGTGTGAAGTCGGCTATTGTATGAGCGACCGCTTCTGGGGCAGGGGGATCATGCCCGAGGCTCTTTCGGAGGTGATTCGATTTCTGTTTGAAGAGGTCGGCATGAACCGCATCCAAGCGACCCACGACGCAAGGAATCCCAATTCGGGCAGAGTCATGGAAAAATGCGGTATGAAAGTTGAAGGCGTCATGCGGCAGGCAAGCAGGAATAATCAGGGGGTCTGTGATTCGGTTATGAGAGCGATATTGAAGGAAGAGAGCTTTTATAGTTAGGAATTAGGAATGAGGAATGAGGAATTGTTGGAAATCCTTCGGATTTTTGATTCCTATATAAAACAGCAACGCTTGCAACCCACAAAAAAGAGTTGCAAGCGTTTTAATTTATCTTTTATTATATAATTCAAAACGCATCAGCGTTTCCCGAAATTCCTAATTCCTAACTCCTAATTCCTCATTAATTACGCGTTTTCCACCACCTTCATCGCGATGGCGGTGATGTCGTCGTCGTGGTCGTTCATGCGGCGCTTCTTCGCCTCCTCCACGATATGGGCGGCGAGCTGTTCGGCAGATCCTTCGCGCCAGCTCATGATCAGCTTTTCGATCCAGTCGGGCGAGCCGATCATCACGCCGTCCGAGACCATCACGATCCAGTCGTCCTTCGTCAACACCATGTCCTCCCTGACAAAGCGGGCTTCGTTCAGGATGCCCAGCGGCAGGGAGGGCATTTCTTTTTGATAGAGCTTGCTGTTCTTCTTGATATAGGTCGTACAGGCGCCCGCCTTCATCAGCTCCGCTTTACCGGTAAAGCAGTTGAAGTCGACGAGGTCGAGGGTGGCGAGGGATTCCTCCTCGCTCTTGATCATCAGCGAGGAATTCGTCACCGCTAAAGAGCAGTCGTAGCTCAGCCCCGCCTTGCAGAGCTTCGACATCAGGCTGACCGCCATATTCGCGTCCACCGCCGCTCTGCCGCCCGAGCCCATGCCGTCGGAGATCATGGCGACGGTGCTGCCCGCGCCGTTCTCAAAGTAATTCAGGCAGTCGCCGCACAGCTCGCCGTCGTCGCAGACATGCTGGGCGGAGCCGATCTCGAGATCGAACAGCGGCAGCTCGCACATCACGACCCGCGCCCTGTCGCCCTCAAAGCTCAGCACGGGGCTTTTAAAATAACGACCGCAGGCGCGGCCGACCTCACGGCTGAGCTGTGATTGGGACAGCGCTGTCCGCCTGCCGATCGCGATCTCGATCTCGACCGTCATGCCGCCGAGCCTGCTTGTCCGACAGGAGCAGTCGACGACGGATAAGCCTGCGGCGGACAACGCCTCGATCACCCTCTCGGCGCAGTTCTCGTCATAGCCTTCAATAGCGGCGAATTCCTCGGACAGATCATGCAGGATATCGCTCAGACCTGCGAACTGTCCCGCGACCACCGATCGCACGCCCGTGATCCTGCGGCGCGCGGACTCCATCGACAGATAATCGCGGTAGGCGCGGCTGACGCTGTGGGCGAGTTCGCCGGTCTTGCAGCAGCGCTTGAGGAAGTTGTCGGCGATATCCGTTTCTTTGACATAGCCGCGCTCTTTGAGGGTATCGGTCAGACGGTGGAAGTCGTCGAGCGTCATGCCGCGGTCCTTTTCCCAGCAGTATACGCGCAGCCCGCAGTTTTTGCAGGTATAATCGGCGGCGCGCTCATAGACCCAGTTCGCGTTTGGCTCATAGAGCCTTGAGAGCCTGTCCGACACCGCATTGACGCAGGAGCTGACGTTTTCGAGCGCCTTGGAACAATGCTCAAGGCGCATGGTGACGCTGCGGCGGATCGCTTCCTCCCCCGCGTGCGACGCGTCGTCGCTGAAGATGGCGGTCATGAAATTTCCCGTTTCTTTCGGGATCAGCAGAAAGATCCCGGAGGCGACGCCGCATTCGATCGCCGTGGTCAGCACCATACCGCGGTCGGGCGCGGCAAAGGCAAACACCGTGCCGCAGATCAGCGCCGCGAACATCACGGCGACCTTACCCATCGGCGCTAAAAGTCCGCCGACCAGTCCCGTCAGGGAGTAGCCCGCCGCCAAAAACAGGAGCTTTGCGTCCGACAGAGCAAATACCGTACCTGTCGCGATGCCCGCGATGCTGCCGCCCTTGACCATTCCGTAACGCGCGAACATCAGGATCAGTAAAACAGCCAGTATCCTGCCGACCGATACGGATCCGATCATCACCCGCGAAAGGGACAGCAGGAGAATACAGCCGGTCATCGACAGACAGGCAAGCTCCTGCTGTGAAAAGCCGGAAAGCGCGCGCTTTGACTCGAACAGCAGGGCGGTGCGGCTCATGAAGTAGGCTCCCGCCGCGGCGATCAGCGCTTCGATCACACATTCATATACCTCGGTCATCTCGCTCTGTGAGGAGAGGGTCAGGGCGATCCCCGTCGCAAATACGGGGATGAAGGCGACAGCGGGCGCGAACAGGCGGTGGTCGGAGACCTTTTTCAGCTCATTTAGCACCCAGCGGATCGCGCCGATGGACACGACCACGGCGATATAGCGAAAGGTCGACAGCGGCGACGAGAGCAGATAGCTCAGCGCCGCGCCGAGCATCCCCGCGGGCATATAGGCGAACGGCAGCGCCGCGACGATCGACGCGCCGAAAGGCGAAAGATCGCCGAGCGTCGCGCCGCGCGACACGATCCCTCCCGCGATAAAGCAGGAGATATGCAGCACGACCTCGCGCGCGATCCCGCGGCTTCTGACGCGCGAACGCGCGCTGTGCACAGCTTGTACAACAGACATGTTATCATTCCTTATATATTAATGACAAGCGGTGATTGCCGCTTTCTGCCCCTCATTATAACGGATATGAACGCACGCGTTTGTCGGGGTATGGATGGGAATTACGGTAATGTTTTCGGATATCGGGGAAAGGAAAACAGGGAAATCGGAGGAATGGCAAAACGCCGTAGAGTTATATTTGAATTACCGATAAGCCGTAGAGAAAGATGGATTCAGAATACAAAAAGAACCTCTCCGCTCGGAAAGGCTCTTAATATGGCGGACTCTGTCCGCACTTGATTCTATTCGGGAGGAGCAAGCCCCTCCCCTACTTTCATCCTAAGAAAGAGTCGCGGCGATGACCGCCTTGATGGTGTGCATACGGTTCTCCGCCTCGTCGAAGACGATGGAGCGCTCGCTCTCAAAGACCTCGTCGGTGACCTCCATGCAGTCGATGCCGAACTTGTCATGGATCTGCTTGCCGATGGTGGTGTTCAGGTCGTGGAAGGCGGGCAGACAGTGCATAAAGCGGCACTGTGAGCCGGCGTTATCCATCAAAGCGGCGTTCACCCGGTAGGGGGACAGGTCGCGGATGCGCTCCTCCCAGACCTCATCCGGTTCGCCCATACTGACCCATACGTCGGTATAGATCACGTCGGCGTTCTTGGTCGCCGTGATCGGATCCTCGATGAACTCGAGAACAGCGCCGGTATCGGCGGCGATCGCCTGACACTCAGCGACCAGCTCCGCGTCAGGGAAATACTTCTTCGGTGCGCAGGCGACAAAGTGCATGCCCATCTTGGCACAGCCGACCATCAGGGAGTTGCCCATGTTGTAGCGCGCGTCGCCCATGTAAACGAGCTTTTTACCCTTCAGATCGCCGAAATGCTCGCGAACGGTGAGGAAGTCGGCGAGGATCTGGGTGGGGTGGAACTCGTTGGTGAGTCCGTTATAGACCGGCACGCCGGCGTATTTTGCGAGTTCTTCAACGATCGACTGACCGTAGCCGCGGTACTCGATCGCGTCGTACATCCTGCCCAGCACGCGGGCGGTGTCGGCGATGCTTTCCTTCTTGCCGATCTGGGAGCCCGAGGGGTCGAGATAGGTCGGGTGCATACCGAGGTCGGCGGCGGCGACCTCGAACGAACAGCGGGTGCGGGTCGATGTCTTTTCAAAGATCAGGGCGATGCTTTTGCCCTCGCACAAACGGTGGGGTATCCCCGCCTTTTTCTTTGCCTTCAGATCGGCGGCAAGGTCGAGCAAGCCCGCGATCTCGTCGGGGGTCAGGTCTAACAGTTTTAAGAAATGCTTGTTTTTCAGGTTCATGGGTTTCACCTCTGGTTCATTAACACGGTCTTGAACAAGGAACCAATTCCTAATTCCTCATTCCTAATTCCTCATTCTTATAGCGCGTCGATGATGACGTCCACCGCTTTTTCGAGCTGTTCCTGCGGGATGTTCAGCGGGGGGAGCAATCTCAGCTTTTCCTTGGCGGAGAGGCAGAGAACGCCGTTTGCCATACAGGCGGCGAGGACTTCGGCAACGGGCTTTTTCGTTGTAATACCGATCATCAGTCCCATACCGCTGACGGTGAAGCCTGCCTCTTCGATCCGCTCTTTGACATACTGTCCCTTGGCGGCGACCTGTGCCAAGAACGCGTCATCCATACGATCCAGCACCGAAACAGCGGCGGCGGCGCAGACGGGATTGCCGCCGAAGGTGGAGCCGTGGTCGCCGTAACCGAGGACGGAGCTGACCTTTTCGCTCATTAAGGTCGCGCCCATCGGCAGACCTGCCGCGAGACCCTTCGCGGTAGACACCACGTCGGGCTGCACGCCGAAATGCATATAGGAATAGAGCTTGCCGGTGCGTCCGTTGCCGGTCTGTACCTCGTCGATCATAAAGACGAGGTCGTTCTCTTTGCAGATGCGATCGACCGCCTTGACAAAGTCCGCGTCGAGGGTATTGACGCCGCCCTCGCCCTGTACCGTTTCGATCAGGATACCGGCGACCTTGTTTTCGGCGACGAGCCTTTGCAGTCCTTCCGTATCGTTCGCGTCCGCGTAGAGGAAGCCCTCGGTCAGCGGGAGAAAATCATGGTGAAAATGCTCCTGACCCGTCGCCGCGAGGGTGGTCAGCGTACGACCGTGGAAGCTCTTGTTGAGCGTGATGATGTTGTAATAGTCGGCGCCTTTATGAGAAGCTGCATATTTGCGCGCGACCTTGACGGCGCACTCGTTCGCCTCCGCGCCGGAATTGCTGAAAAAAACCTTATCCATCCCCGTACGGGTACAGAGGATCTGAGCCAGCTCAGCGCAGGGAGCGGTGTAGTACAGGTTGGAGGTATGCTGTAAGGTCTTCGCCTGATCGGCGACAGCCTGCGCCCAGACGGGATCGGCATAGCCAAAGGCGTTGACGCCGATACCGGAGGTCATGTCGATATATTCCCTGCCGTTTTCGTCATAGCAAAGACAGCCTTTTCCTTTGACGATGGCAAGGTCAAAGCGCTTGTAGGTATGCGCGATATATTGTTCATCTGTTTTCTTGATGTTCATAGTATGCTCCATTAGCGTTTGATGCTATTTGTAGGGTACGGCGGTTCCCGACGTACCGTTAATGAAACGTTTGAGATTAATCTGCGGTACGTCGCAAGCGCCGTACCCTACAATAAACGTTTCACGTTATTTCTCGTCCGCGAGCACCATGGTGCCGGCGCCTTCGTCGGTCATCAGCTCCATGAGGATGGAGTGCGGGACTCTGCCGTCCATGATGATGACCTTCTGGACGCCCTTGTAGATCGCCTCGATACAGCAGCCGACCTTCGGGATCATGCCGCCGGAGATGATACCGTCGCGGTAGAGCGTCTGCGCCTCGCTGACGGTGATCTGGGGGATCAGGCTGTTTTCATCGTCCTTATCCTTTAAGATGCCCGCGATATCGGTCATCATGATGAGTCTTTCGGCTTTGATCGCGCCGGCGATATACGCCGCGGCGGTGTCGCCGTTGATATTATAGGCGTTGCCCTCATCGTCGCAGCCGATGGTGGACACGACGGGGATATAGCCCTTTTCAAGCAGATCCATGATCGGTTCGGGGCGGATCTCGGTGATATTGCCGACGTAGCCGAGGCGGGGATCCTTCATCTCCGCTTCGATCAGCCTGCCGTCCATGCCGGAAATGCCCATCGCCTTGCCGCCCTTTGCCTCAAGCAGGTTGACCAGCGTCTTGTTGACCTTGCCGGACAGCACCATCTGGACGATCTCGATGGTCTCTTTATCCGTGACGCGCAGGCCGTCCACGAACTCGGGCTTTTTGCCGACGCGCTGCATGATCTCGTTGATGGCGGGGCCGCCTCCGTGCACCAGCACGACCTTGACGCCGATCAGCCATAAGAGGACGATATCCTGCATGACCTGCTCCTTGAGCTCTTCGTTGATCATGGCATTGCCGCCGTATTTGACGACGACGATCTTTCCGTTATATTTTTTGATATACGGCAGGGCGGCGCATAATACCTCCGCCCTGTCGGCGTTTGAAAAATTGTTGTTCATATGCTATTACCTCATATTGCAGTCATTCCGAGGAGGGTCAACGACCCGACGTGGGAATCCCACAAAAAGGGACTGATACTTTCTGTAACATCAAACGTTATGAATGACAAGGGGATTGCCACGCCCCTAAAGGGGCTCGCAATGACATTTTTATCAAGTCCGATAATCTCCGTTGATCTTGACATAATCGTAGGTCAGATCGCAGCCCCACGCGGTGGAGCTGAAATCACCGTCGTTGAGGGCGACCAAAATCTCGATCTCTTTTTCGAGCAGGATCTCTTTCGCCTTTTCCTCGCTGAATTCGACGCCCGCGCCGTTTTGGCAGACGAGGATCTCACCCTTGGCGCTTTGAAAGCTGACGTCGATCTTATTCACGTCCACGTCCGCGCCGGAGTAGCCGATCGCGCACAGCACGCGTCCCCAGTTGGCGTCCGCGCCGAACATCGCCGCTTTCAACAGGCTGGAGCAGATGACGGATTTCGCGACGGTTTTGGCGATATCGAGGGTCTTCGCGCCGCTGACCTTGCACTCCAGCAGCTTGGTCGCGCCCTCGCCGTCGCCCGCGATCATGCGGCACAGTCCGACGGTCACGGTGTTGAGCGCCTGCATAAAGGCGGTGAAATCCTCGCCCTCAGCGGTGATCTCCGTGTTGCCCGCCAGACCGTTGGCGAGTACCGTCACCATATCGTTGGTGGAGGTGTCGCCGTCGATCGAGATCATGTTGAAGGTGTTCCGGATATCGCCCGACAGCGCCTTTTGGAGCATGGCGGGGGCGATCGCGCAGTCGGTAGTGATGAACACCAGCATAGTCGCCATGTTCGGATGGATCATGCCGCTGCCCTTGGCGATGCCGCCGATGCGGCAGGTTTTGCCGCCGCAGGTGAATTCCACGGCGACCTCCTTCGGGATGGTATCGGTGGTCATGATGCCTAAAGCCGCCTCATGGCTGCCGTCGGCGCTGAGCTTAGCTACCAGCTCGTCCATGCCGCTTTTGATGGGATCGAGGCTGAGCGGCTGACCGATCACGCCGGTGGAGGCGACCACTACGTCATTTGCTGTAATGCCGGTCTTTTCCTCTACCAATGCCGACATTCCCTCGGCGATCCCGATACCGTCGGCGTTGCAGGTATTGGCGTTGCCGGAGTTGCAGATCACCGCCTGCGCCCTGCCGTCGGCGATATGCGCCTTGGTGACGGTCAGAGGAGCGCCCTTGACGAGGTTAGTGGTATAGACCGCCGCCGCCGAAGCGGGAACGTCGCTGACGATCAGCGAAAGGTCGTTTTTCGATGTATTTTTGCGGATGCCGCAGTGCACGCCGGACGCCTTGAAGCCCTGCGCCGCGGTCACGCCGCCGTTGATGAGTTTCATATTCATATTCCTTCCTTCATCCATGTCATTCCGAGGAGCAGGCGAAACGCCTGCGACGTGGGAATCCCCTTGTTATTAATATTGTTTGGGAGGATATGTCCTGCTCCTCTTTGTGGGATTGCCGCGGCTCCTTTGGGAGCCTCGCAATGACAATTATAGTACCAGCCCTGCCGCTTCATCCAGACCGAGGCGGATGTTCATATTCTGGATCGCCGCGCCGGAAGCGCCCTTGCCTAAATTATCGAAGCGCGAGACAAGGGTGATGCGCTCGTCGCTGCCGAACGCCGCTACGACCATGTCGTCGCGTCCGCTGAAAGCAGAAGCGCTGATGAAGCCGCCCTCGGTGCTGTCGTCATAGCGGATCAGACCGCTCTTGTAGTAATCCTGATAGGCTGTCTTGATATCGTCCAGGGTGCAGGAGATCATCTCACGCGTGAGTGTGACGCTGACCTCCATGCCGCTGTAGTAGGGCGCGACGATCGGGCTGAACACGGGTTCTTTATCGAGTCCGCAGAGCTTCGCCATCTCGGGGAGGTGCTTATGCGCCTGACCTAAAGCGTAGATACGCGGCGCGTCCAGAAGCGGGCTTCTGTTTTCTTCCTCGTACTCCGCGATCATCTTCTTGCCGCCGCCGGAATAGCCGGTCAGCGAAAAACATGACAGCGTGCTGACCGCGCTGATAATTCCCAGTTCAACAAGCGGTCTGACAAGGGCGATAAAGCCGGAAGCGTGACAGCCGGGGTTGGCGATGCGGGTCGAGGATTTGATCTGCTCGCGCAGACCCGTCAGCTCGGGCATGCCGTAGATCCAGTCTTCGGCTACACGGTGGGCGGTCGAGGTGTCGATGACCACCGTGTCGGGATTCGTGATCAACGATACCGCTTCTTTCGCCGCCTGATCGGGCAGGCAGAGGAAGCTGATATCGCTTTTGTTGAGCATTTCGCGGCGCGCCGCGGTATCTTTCCTTGACTCCTCGGGTAAGATCAGGAGTTCAAGCTCTTTTCGGTCGGCGAGGCGCTCGCGGATCCGCAGACCCGTGGTGCCGGCGCTGCCGTCGATGAATATTTTGTACATTTTCATTTCCTTCCGATTGGTACGTAAAGCCTTCCTTTGGGAAAGGAAGGTGTCACCCAAAGGGTGACGGATGAATTGTACTGAATCGTCCGAGCGCAGCGAGATACCCTTTTTATTCGGTTGGTCGCTTTGCTCCATTTGATACAATTCCTCACCCGCTCCCGCGGGAGCTCCCTTTACCAAAGGGAGCCTTTTATAATTTCTCTCTCACGAATCTGATCTGCTGTTCGATCGACTGTACGGAGGTGCCGCCGACGGAATTGCGCTTGTTCACGCAGATGTAGAGGTCGATGTCCTCATACAGATCCGCTTCAAAAAGATCGGAGTATTCTTTGTATTTTTCAAGGGGTAAGGTCTCGAGCACCTGACCGTTTTCGATGCAATAGGCGACGATGGAGCCGGAGATCTTGTACGCGGTGCGGAAGGGCATACCCTTCTTGGTCAAATAATCGGCGAGGTCGGTCGCGTTGATGAAGCCCTTCTGCGCCGCCTTCTTCATGTTCTCAGCCTTGACCTTCATGGTGGAGATCATGCCGATAAAGACCGCCAGCGACATAGCGGCGGTATCGACCGCATCGAACACGCCTTCCTTATCCTCCTGCATATCCTTGTTGTACGCGAGCGGCAGACCCTTGAGCATGGTCAAAGCGCCCATCAGGTCGCCGTAGACGCGTCCCGTCTTGCCGCGCACCAGCTCCGCCATATCGGAGTTCTTCTTCTGCGGCATGATGGAGGAACCGGTGGTGTAGGCGTCGGAAAGCTCCACAAAGCCGAATTCCCAGCTCGACCAGAGGATGATCTCCTCGCTCAGTCGGGAGAGGTGGGTCATCAAAAGCGCGATATCGGACAGCAGCTCCACGACGAAATCACGGTCGGAAACGCCGTCGAGCGAGTTCATCGCGATGCCGTCGAAGCCTAATTGCTCCGCTTCAAAGTAACGGTCGGTATCATAGGTAGTGCCTGCCAGGGCGCAGCAGCCGATCGGCGAGATGTTCATGCGGCGCTTGCAGTCCTGCATACGGTCAACGTCGCGCAAAAGCATCATGGCGTAGGCGAGCAGATGATGACCGAACATGATCGGCTGGGCTCGCTGTAAATGCGTATACCCGGGCATGATCGCCTCTTTATGCTTCTCCGCCTGATCGGTGAGAGCGGCGATCAGGCGCTTGGTATCGACACAAAGCTCATCGACGCGGTTCATCAGATACATGCGGAGATCGAGGGCGACCTGATCGTTGCGCGAGCGCGCGGTATGCAGCTTTTTGCCGACGTCGCCGACGCGGGAGGTCAGCACCTCCTCGACAAACATATGGATGTCCTCGGCGTTGGGGTCGATCTCCAGCCTGCCCGCGGTGATATCGTCGAGGATGCGTAAAAGCTCGTCGCAGATCGCGTCCGCCTCCCAGCGCTCGATGATGCCCTGCTTGGCGAGCATCTGGGCATGGGCGATAGAGCCCGTGATATCCTCCTTGTACATACGTGAATCAAAGCCGATGGAGCTGTTGAATTCATCCGCGATCTTACTGGTGTCTCCGGCGGTACGTCCCGCCCACATTTTAGCCATAACAATACTTCCTTTATATACGCCGTGAGGGTCGGGGGTATGATAAACGCCCGACCCATGGTGAAAATCAAATCAATGCGAAAGCCTCCCTTTTCTATGGGAGGTGCCCCGAAGGGGCGGAGGGTTGTCGCTGCAAAACATCGCACGCTTATTATCATCAACCCCCAGTCGCCTTTGGCGACAGCCCCCTTAGGAAAGGGGACCTTAAGCTCTCTTCACTGACAACAATTAATTATTTATTTTTCGCGTCCACGACCGCCTGAACCTTGATCGGCAGACCGAAGAGGTTGATGAAGCCCGCGGAATCGGTCTGGTCGTAATCGGACTCGCCGAAGGTCGCGATCTCTTCGCTGTAGAGGCTGTAGGGGCTGTCGACGCCCGCCTTGATGATATTGCCCTTATAGAGCTTGAGCTTGACGTAGCCGGTGACCTTCTCCTGGGTCTTGTCGACGAAGGCGGAGAGCGCCTCGCGCAGGGGGGTGAACCACTGACCGTTGTAGACCAGCTCGGCGAAGGTGATGGATAATCTCTGCTTCTCGTGCATGGTCATCTTGTCGAGGCAGATGGACTCGAGGGTCTCGTGCGCCTTGTAGAGGATGGTGCCGCCGGGGGTCTCATACACGCCGCGGCACTTCATGCCGACCAGACGGTTTTCGACGATATCCAGAAGACCGATACCGTTCTTGCCGCCCAGCTCGTTGAGCTTTAAGATGATGTTCTTCGCGGACATCTTCTCGCCGTCGAGGGCTACGGGAACACCCTTTTCAAATTCGAGGGTGACATAAGTCGGCTCGTCGGGCGCGTCGATCGGAGATACGCCCATCTCGAGGAAGCCGGGCTTCTCATAAGTCGGCTCGTTGTTGGTATCTTCGAGGTCGAGACCTTCATGGCTCAGGTGCCAGAGGTTCTTGTCCTTACTGTAGTTGGTCTCACGGTTGATCTTGAGGGGGATGTTGTGCGCCTCGGCGTACTCGATCTCCTCCTCACGGGACTTGATGTCCCAGATACGCCACGGAGCGATGATGGGCATATTGGGAGCGAAATGCTTGATCGCCAGCTCAAAACGCACCTGATCGTTGCCCTTGCCGGTGCAGCCGTGGCAGATCGCGTCGGCGCCCTCCTTGAGAGCGACTTCGACCAGCCCCTTTGCGATGCAGGGACGCGCGGTGGAGGTACCCAGCAGGTAATCCTCATAGACGGCGCCCGCCTTCATGGTCGGGATGATGAAATCATCGACGTATTCCTCGGTCTGATCGAGGACATAGAGCTTGGACGCGCCGGTCTTGATCGCTTTTTCCTCTAAGCCCTCCAGCTCGTCAGCCTGTCCGACGTTGCCGGATACCGCGATGACCTCGCAGTTATTATAGTTTTCCTTCAGCCACGGGATGATGATGGATGTGTCCAAACCGCCCGAATAAGCTAAAACGACTTTCTTGATATTTTCCTTGTTCAGTACTTTCATGGTAATACCTCCGAATGAATATGCAATTTTTTTGAGTTTATGCATTAATTATACACTATACTGCCTATTTGTCAAGGGATTTTTGCATATTATTGCAAATCGATGCATTTTCTGTCATCCCTGACAAAAACCAACTATTATTATAGCGGAGTTTTAGGCATTTATCAAGCCAAAGAATTATGGGAAAACGCGCATAAATATAGGTAGAATCACAAGAATGAGGAATGAGGAATTAGGAATGAGGAATTACGGGAAAGCCTGACGGCTTTTGAATTGTAATAAAGACATAAAAAAGTAACGCTTGCAGCTCTTTGACAGAGTTACAGGCGTAATCGCTTGAAAAACGTACTACAAATTGGGTGCGGGCAGCGCCCGCCATTCATTCCTAACTCCTTACTCCTCACTAAACAGAGTGTTTCAACACTGTAACCGCTATCCCTTGTAGAATCGTTGACAAAAAGCACATAGATATGGTATCATAGATAGTTGAAAAAGAGCGTATTACCGCTCATGTGAAAGAGTGAAAGGGGAAAGAATATGACTGTCTCCGTAATTGTTCCGTATATTGAAAGTTCAGACCTGATCCTGAAAACCGCCGACTCGCTGAAAAATCAGCATAAGGTGAATACTTCGCAGCTGCACCTTCTGGTCGCGGACGCCACACAGGAGCAGAGCGCAAAGGAAAAGCTCGCGTCCTTCGGCAGTGTCAGGATCGTTTCCGTGCCCGGCGCCAACGAGGCGGAAGCGTATAACGCCGCGCTGGAGGCGCTCGACAGCGACTGCGCGATCTTGGCGCGTCCGGGCGACGTCTTCGGCAGTCACTACTTCATGAACGCGCTCAAGGCGATGAATCTCAATAAGCCCTACGCCTTCGCGGCGCCGCAGCGCTTTTGCATCAATCCCGTTTACACCCGCTACAAATATATCAGCCGCACCAACGTCCCTGTCAAGCAGCAGAACGCGGTCGCGGATATCCGCGATTATCCGAACCTGCTGCAGATGGAGCCGGACGGCAACATCGTCAAGAGCGAGATCCTCAAGCAATATCCCGCCGACCCGACGCTGAAATTCGAATATTTCCACGACGTGATGCTCCGCCTGCAAAGCGATCATCCGACCTACTACGCGATGGGCGAGGCGAACTTCAACTCCTTTATGCCGCTGAGCGACGACTCGGCGTACTTCGTGCCCTCCAACCACATCGAGTGGTACCGCGAGAGCGTCGAACGCTTTCTGCTGCCTTTGGCTGAGCGCTTCAAAAACGCCGACGGCTCCCTCCCCTATTACATCCAATTCTACCTGATGTACGCGGTGTCGGCGCGATTCCTCGCCAACATGAACAACCGCAACAAGCGCAACATGAGCGCCGAGGAGCTGGACAGCTTTTTGGACGCCTGTAAAAAGGTACTCGACCTGCTGGACGACACGATCATCCTCAACGCGGGCAAATACAAGGCGCTGGGCTACAGCGAAGAAGCCGCCGAGATGTTCTATATGCTCAAGTACGATACGACTCTCTACGAAATGCCCCAGCACCTGAGCGAAGGCAACGAGGACGTCGCCCTCGACGTCAACGACGTAGTCATCGCGCGTATGCAGGGACAAAGGGTCGGTCTGCACGTTCTCGATTACTGCGACGGAAAGATCCTGCTGGACGGCTCCTTCCGTCAGGTATTCAACCTGAACAAGATCGAGCTGTACGCCGTATGGAACGGCAAACGAATCGACCTTGTGGACAACGACCGCTATTCGCTGACCAAGTACTTCGGTATCAGCGCGTATAAAAAATTCACCTTCCGCCTTGATCTGCCGATCGACGACAGCCTTGCAAAGCAGAAGCTGAGCTTCTTCGCAAAATACAAGAATACCCGCGTGCCGCTGCAGTTCTCTTATCTGCACCACTGGGCGAAGTTCTCAGCGTCCCCGTCGGGCGGCTACTGGCGCTTCAACAAATATATGGCGACCGTCGCCGATAACCGCGACCTGATCATCGAGCGCGCTTCAAAGAAAAAGACTTTGTCCCGCGAGCTGCACTACCTGCCGGGCGTATTCAGAGAGAGCAAACGCACCTTCATCACCCGCGTGCAGTACTGGCTGACCCGTCCGTTCTACAAGAACAAGCGCATCTGGCTGATGTACGACAAGCTGTACAAGGGCGGCGACAGCTGCGAATACCTGTACCGCTTCTGCAAGGACAAGAAGGACGGCGTGACCCGCTACTACATCATCGACAAGAACACCTCCGACTATAAGCAGATGAAAAAGGACGGCTTGCACCCCGTCAAGACAGGCTCCTTAAAGCACAGGATGGCGTTCCTGAACGCGGACATCACCCTGATCACCAACTCCCAGACCTTCCCCTTCAACGGCTACAGTCTGGACAAGAGCCGCTTTATCCGCGACCTGTGCAACTTCCCGACCATGTGCTTACAGCACGGATTATCGGTACAAAAGTGCGCGATGGCGCAGCAGCGCATCATCGACAACACGCGCATGTACTTCATCGCCTCAAAGTATGAGGAAAAGAACCTGAACAACCACGCCTACAGCTACGCGGGCACCGACATCATCAAGATGACCGGTATCGGACGCTACGACGGGCTTGTGAGCAACGACCGGAAGCAGATCCTCATCACCCCGACATGGCGCATGTACAACGCGATGCCCGTGACCACCAGCGAGGGCGAACAGCGCTCGTATAACCCCGACTTCAAGAATACGGTCTACTACCGCATCTATAACGACCTGATCAACGATCAGAAGCTCATCGAGACCGCCAAGCGCACCGGCTACAAGATCAAGTACCTGCTGCACCCGATCCTGTCGGCGCAGGTGGACGACTACACCCCCGACCCGTATGTGGAGGTCATCTCCTCGGTCGGCGACATGAGCTACGAGAAGATCCTGACCGAATCCAGCCTGATGGTCACCGACTACTCCGGCGTACAGTTCGACTTTGCCTATATGAAAAAGCCGCTGGTGTACTTCCACCCGGACGAGCTGCCCGCGCACTATGACGACGGCGGATTCTTCTACGACACGATGGGCTTCGGCGAGATCTGCACCACCTTGCAGATGCTGGTAGACACCCTGTGCGAGTACATGGAGAACGGCTGCAAAATGAAGCCCGAGTACATCGCCAGAGTCGACGACTTCTATCACTATGACGACCACAACAACTGTCAAAGGATCTATGAC
>JAFRBD010000160.1 GCA_017405065.1 Ruminococcus sp.
TATAACCGACCAACGCGGTGGAAGGGACTCGAAGGCGAGCGTGTCAAGCCGTAAGTCGCGCGCACGGCGCAGACAAAAACGCCATAGAATGGCGTTTTCAGCGAGAGCGTAGATCAGCGGTGTGACAGAAGACGTCGATCCGAAGACGAGGTACCCTGTTACCGTCAAATCGAACCTACTTCCAGCGCGCCATAAGAAAACCGCTTGAACAAGCCATTTCTGGTTAGTCAAGCGGTTTTTCTTTATGCTTAGATATGCTGAATAATTCAACTATAATTCAACTCGCCTGAAAAATCAGGCTCTTTTCAGGAAAATATCTGATATAATATCAGCGTTCTTCTTGTCGGCTTCCTCCATCACATGGGCGTAAATGCTCGCTGTTGTGCTCACCTGAGAGTGACCGAGCCTCTTTGAGATCGAGACACTATCGACACCGTTGAAGTACAGGAGGCTTGCCATCGTATGACGGAAGGCGTGAGGGTTGATATGCGGAAGGCTATAACGCTTTGAAAACTTTTTTAGGTAATCGGTCACACTATCAGGATGCAGCGGATTGCCGTTAGCTCTTGAAGCTCGAGACCTTCATTCGAAAGCCTCTCCTTCAAAGGCTGAAAAACGATTATTCAATTGACTCACAACACATGTTCTCCTTTACTTTTAGTCTCGATCTTCGGATCGGAACACGGGACAGATGGCGCCGACCAGCAGGAATCAGGCGTCATGTCCTATGTAGTTTGTGCAGCTATTCTTGTTTGATCCTGAACAATAAGACGATGAAAAGAGAATACCCAGTCGATCCTTTTTACCGACTGGGTCTATTATACAATAATATTTTTACAATAAACGGGGCTTCGATTTTTTGGGTGCCATCCGTTAATTGTAAAAGTAAATACAAGTCATACCTTGCAGTAAGATTCAATGATCCTTTTCTTTGTTATCGCGTAGTATTATTTGATCGCATCAGGAGCATTTTTAGTTCAATAAAAAATGATGGTTTCTTATATAAAAAATAAGAACCATCAAGATTATCAAAGAGAAAAACCCGGTTAACAGCCGCATGCTCTAACTCGTATTTGCTCAGTGGAGAACTCGCGACCAAGCTGACGGGCAGATATGTTGAGTTTGAGTTATCACATAAATATCAAGCATATTTCCAGCGTTCCATAAAAAGAAATGCAGCCGAAACTTTCTTCTCGACTGCATTTCTTTTTTTATGTTTCTTTTCTGAATCATTATTTGACCGTCAGTGCTGTGACAACCGGATGCTTAATACCATTTGCACATACGAAGCAATAATAAAACTCAGAAACTTTATTCTGCTTAGTATGATCAATCGGAATAACGGTGCGAACAGCCGCTGAGCCATTCGTTTTTCTCCAACGTGTGATCGAAAAACACCTCTGTCTGTGTATCGCCGACAGCTGTGCTCTTACTGCCCGCGCCGCTGTAGCGCCAGCTCCAGAAGCTCTCTTCAGCAACGGTATACTCTCCCGAGGGGAGCCGTGCGATCGTGACGCTGCCGGAGGTCTCGCCTGCCGCCAGTACGATCGCGACGGTCAGCGCTGTGTTTCCGGGTCCGCTGACACTGTAGACAAAGGATTGCTCCTTCGCTTTTGCCGGATCGGGACGGGTCGCCGTGATCCTCAGCTTGCCCGATCCGACTGCCGGTTCGGTCGGCTGTGTCGGTTCGGTGAAGGGCTCTGTCGGTTCGACGATGCGTGCAATGACCTCGGTACTGCCTCTGTGTCCGCTCTGTGCGGTAACGGCAAGAGGGATAGTCGTCAAAAGGCTGACCAGTATGAAAAACAGACACAAGCCCTTCCATATGCAATTTTTCATTTTAGGCGCCTTTCAGCTCATATGCTTTTCGGCAATTGATTAAATGGTTTCGATCGCGCTGAAGAATACCATGTAGCCGCTGTAATCGCCCGCGATATCAGCGATGTTACGACCGTAGAGCTGCTTCTGATGGAAGCGGAGCGTACCTTCAAGAGTTTGACCCTCTTCAGTGAAGCTGGTCAGGTAATAGCCCTTGGTAAAGAAGTCGCCGTTGTTGACTCTGTATGCCTCGTTGACGTTTTCGCCGACACCACGATAAATGTCATAGTTGAATTCGATATTGGAATTCTCTTTGTTGGCGATACGGAAAGAGCGGTCATTCGGATTCGTGATTGATTTCTGATCCTTTACATAGACGACAATCTCCTGTGTCGCAGTGTCGAGGCCATCAACCTCGGTCGCTTCAACTGTATAGGTGACGTCTCTGTCATAATCCTGGCTGTCGTCCTCGGGAACAGAGAGCGTACCGAAATCTACAACATCGGGGATGGTGATGATGTAGGTCACATTGCCGGGAACTTCTCCCTGGATGTTGGCGGTGACCTCAGTATTGCCGCCGGGGTTGGTCTCAGTAAGCTGTGCCGCGGATACGGATACAATAGTCATTGCTGCCAGTATGACAGCGAGTGCAAGGGTGATGATTCTTTTTGCTTTCATTGTTTTCTTCCTTTCGGTTTTTTATTGTAAGGCTTAAGCCTTAATTAACGATGAGGGTAAAACCGGATTCGGCGGAGTTGAGGGGCGTGTGCGCTTCATCAAGTGCGACGCACTGATACACGACCTTCGCGTTATAGACGCCTTTTTCGAGCGTTTGGGATAAGGGCACCTCAGTCAGTCCCTGTCCGGGTTCGAGCAAAGGAGACTCATACAGCACGGTTCCGTCTTCGAGCACAAGGCTCGCGAAAAAGCCGACCTTGTTCTCCTTGGGGTTGCCGATACTGAGCGTAAGCGCGGTATCGCCCGCCTTCATCTCAGCAGAGGAATAGCCGGGAATCTGAGTGCCGCTTTTCGCATCGGACGGTTCCTCAACGCCGGGGTCCCAATCGTCGGTGATCTTGCCGACAACACCGTTCGACGGTTCGATCTTGGGTGTGAACACGCCGCACAGGTACAGTACCGACACCACTGCGGCGATCAGTAAAACAACCGCCGCGGCGATGATGATGACTTTCTTTTGTGATCCTTTTTTGGATCTGTTTTTATCAGACTTGGTATTTGCTTCCGTCTTTTGATTCGATTTCACTTCTTGCTCCTTCATATCAGCCGGCGGAAGGATACTCGCCGATCGGATATTTTACTTTCATGTTTGCCAGATAACGCTGGATCAGTGTGACGTCAATGATGGTGATCTCACCGTCGCCGTCAACATCGGCGCGGGAAAGCAGGTCTGCTTCGGTCAGCGGGCTGATATCAAACATAGCGTCAAAGCGCTGGAGGATCGTCGCGTCGATCGAGGTGACCTCTCCGTCACCGTCCGCGTCGCCGAGCGGGCACGCGTCAGTCATTGCCGCTGCATAGCTTCTCAATTCACCTACGGTGAATACCGCCTTACCGCCGCTGAAACTGTCGGGAGCGATCATCGTGATCTCGCCGCTGCTGTTCTCAGCCAGCAGTACGAGATGCTTTCCTGCGCTGTCAGCCTGATCGCCGACGGGGATGGTCAGCTGCAATCCGCCTGCTGTCCACAGCTCCGCGGGGATATAGCTGCCGTCTGCGTCCGTGGTTGCAAAGCTGAACGCAGTGAGAATATCACCCATAGAAGCGAACGCGGCATATTCTTCGCTGTCACTTGAAAGCGCTTGTGCGCTGATGTTCAGACTGCTGTGCATCTTGCCGCTTACGGTCATTGACTGATTGAGCTCGACGATTCTCTCATCCAGGTATCTGCCCTGAATCGTCGGGAATCCGTTGTTGAAATATGTATCCTTGTAGGCGGTCTGTACCCATGTGATCGTATCATCGGTCACGCTGTTGAGCTTATCAACAAATGCGGGCAGCTTCATATCGTTATTCTTCACCAAACCGGAGTTATCGCTGAGTTTAGCAGAGGATGCTGTTCCGACGGGGGGGATTTCGTTGAAATCCGAATAGAATACGTCTCTGACCGCCGAGTAGCTGTTGCCGCCGACAATCATGCCCTGTGCGGTATTGTCACCGCAGGAGGGATGACCGGAATTGTAGGAGGCGGAGATTTTGCTCGTGTTCTCCCCTGCTATACCGCCTGACTTCTTGCAGGAAACAGAGCTGGAGCCTACGGCGCCGTTGTTAGCGCAGCCGTAAATCTTTCCATTGTTTTCCGCTGCGATACCGCCGCTGCAAACGCCTTCTACCACCGCGCCGTTGCGCGTGCCGGTAATAGTTCCCGTATTGACCGCTGCGACGCCGCCGCTTTTGGTACCTACTATGTAAGAGTTATAATCGGAAGGCTTGACGACTTTGCCGTTCGGGAGGGTGAATGTCTTACTGCCGGCGAGGTTGATGCCGGAAGTGCAGTGGTCGATCGTGCCCTCGTTATATACCGCGATACCGCCGGCATTCTGCGCCGAGATCATGCTGCGGCAATCATATACCATCAGATCCTTGACAATGCCGTTTTTGCCGATGGTTTCAAACAGACCGGCATTCTCGCTGTTTTTGAGATTCAGACCGACGATGCAGTAACCCTTGCCGTCGAAGGTGCCGGTGTAGGGATGGTCGGCGCCGATGCCCTGCGTCCACTCGGAATCCTCAGGGGCGATAATGTTGTTCTCGAGATACGCGTTGTCGTTATAGGCGCCGCCGTTGACGCTGTCGCGGAACGCGACAAGTTCGTCATAATTGCGGATACCGTGAGTGGACGAATCGGGCTCGGACGGAGTCTCTGTCGGAGCTTCAGTCGGAGCCTCAGTGGGAGCTTCAGTCGGAGCTTCAGTCGGAGCCTCGGTAGGAGCCTCGGTAGGAGCTTCAGTAGGAGCTTCGGTAGGCGCCTCGGTGGGAGCTTCAGTCGGAGCTTCGGTAGGCGCCTCGGTGGGTTCTACAGGAGGCTTGCCGTCGGGATAGTTGGAATAACGGTTTTCGCTCTCGATGTAGTAGATCGTGCCGCGATTCTTGTCGGGCAGAGGGTAATTGTCGGGGGTCTTGCCGTTGTCGATATTCTGATACCATGCCTGCGTGCCGTCGGTCACGCCGCTGTTAAGCTTGCAGCCCGTCTCGCCGGACTTGAACTGTGCGGCGGTATGGACGGTTACCTTGTCGGTGAAGACCTTCTCGGTCGCAGTACCCTCGAGGGAGTAGCAGTTTTCAGCTGTACCCTTGCTTGCGTCACAAAGAGCGATCGCAGAAGAGTGAGCCTCATCGCTTCCGGTGATCTCTCCGTAGTTATAGCAATTGATGAATTGATTGTTTGAGCCGGAGCCTTCAATGCGAGTAATGATACCTGCGGCAGCATTGTCTGAATTGGTTATCGTACCGAGATTGGCGCAATCCTTGACAGTGAGGCTGCTGGAGCTGCAGTCCGCGACGATTCCGGAAACATAGCTGTTGACGCCTGAGATGCTGATATTGCCGAAGTTGACGCAGCGTTCTATGGTATCGCCTTTTTGCGCATAACCGACGATACCGCCGACATACTGCTTAATTACGTCGACAGGGATGTTGATATCGATATAGCTTGTGACGTCGTGGATCTTGCTGTTTCCGTACGACTGGCAGATAAAGCCTACAAATGTATGGTAATCATCCAGCCGGTTTTCACCTGCGTCCAGCTTTCCCTTAACGGTCAGATTACAGATCGTCGCACTGTCAAGATTGCCGAATACGCCGCGATGATTATAGGTGCCGTCAGCGAAGAAATTGCTTATGGTGTGTCCCTGTCCGTCAAAGACGCCCGTAAAGATAAACGCTGCGCTTGAGTATTCGTATGAAGTAAATTTGCCTATATTGGTGAAGGAGCGGTTTTCCAGATCGATATCGTCGATCATTACCGCCTTGGCAGAGGGGTTAGGCTCATCAAATACCGCATGCTCATGCTCATCGGCGAGCTGCGCTGCAAACCACAGGAAGTTGCCGGCGTTCTTGAGCTCATAGAAGCCGTCGCCGTTGAGATTCGGGATCTCATAGTCGCCGCAGACAGAGCAGATGCCGTTTACATAATCGTGCCGGTGTGTGACTACGATCACCGTCGTCTCGCCGGTCGTTCCGACGGGATCGTCGACCTTTGCGGTGATTTTTACTTTACCCTCGCTTTTTGCGGTCACAACGCCGTTCTGATCGACCGAAGCGATATCATCGTTATCCGACGACCAGATCAGCGTTTTGATCTCAGCGTCCGAAGGAGTGAGCTCCGCGTTGATCTGCCCGGTCTCGTCCACGACAAGCGTCAGGGGATCGGGGCTGAGGACAACGTCGGTGACAGTGGGCTTTTCCTCAAAGTTGGAGTAGAATTCACCGAGGCTTGCCCACTTGTAGACAGTGCCGTGGTCGTTTTCAAATATCGGGTCATTATCAACGGGCTTGCCGTTGTCGAGGTTCTGATACCATACCTGCGTGCCGTCGGTAACGCCCTTGTTCAAGGCGTAAGTGATATAACCGCTGCTGAAATCATCATGTGACGCCGGATTTGCCGACAGTCCGTTCATACTGTTCCAGCCGAAACCATACGCGTCGGGTGAATCGCCGTAATAGCTGTAAAAGTAGTTATTGGATATATTTTCGACTGTGGCGCGTTTGACGAGACCGATGATCTCTCCTAAGTTATCGGAGCCTGATTCACAGAAGACGGAGCCGTCAAAATAGCAGTCGGTGATCGAGGGACCGTAGTTGTTGACATAGCCCAGGATGCCGCCCATGATCGCGTCCTTTGTGTAGCCGTGGACCATACCGGTGCAGGCGCAGTTGCTGATATGCGCGCCGCCGTTTGTATAGCCTACGATACCGCCGATGCAGTCGGTCGAGTTGTATAAGTCTATACCGCCGCTGTACATACAGCGGTCAATGTGCGTCTCGTTATTCTGGATCTCTCCGACGATACCGCCGACGTGCTTGAGCTCTACGCCCGAGCTCGAATTTGTTATGTTGACTCCGCAGTAAATGTGCTCCAGCGTGCAGCCGTCGCCATAGCCCACGATGCCTCCGATGCAGTTCGCGCTCGCGGTCATCGTGATGTCGCCGCTCAGCGTGAAGTTCCGGATGGTGCCCGCGGCGGTGCCGAACAAGCCGTAGCCCGACCAGTCGCCTGTCATTTCGAGGTTCGAGATAGTATGATTGTTGCCCTCAAAAACGCCCGTGTAGGTTTTGCCGTAGCCGATGGGGCTGAGCTTGTTCTCATAGCCCTTCATATCAATATCGGCGGTCACGATACCGTTGAGGTCGGTCTGACCGGAGTTGACGAGGTTAGAGAAGTCGATCAGCTCCTGCGGGTTGCTGATATAACAGAAGGTTCCGTTGTCAAGCTCGACGGTCGAGGCGGAATAGGGCGCGGGATAGGTAACGGTGTAATAGCCGTCGTCGTCGGGCGATAACCTCGTAAGGTCGTCGGGATCCGCGAGAACGGTCTCTGTAACAGTACCCTTGTTCTCAAAAACGTCGCTGTTGCGGATGACCTTGAGTGCCCTGAAGGTGCTGCCGGGCTTGAAGCGGATGGTCATTTTGCCGCCGCTTTCGGTATATTTGGTTTCGTTGTTTTTGATCGAGTTGCCGTCGGCAAATTTGACCTCGATATCACCGTTCTCCGGAGAGGTGACCTTCGCCGTAACATTCTGGCTGTAGATCGGGTGATTGTTGGCGAGAACGGCGGTATAGGTCTCCGATTTGTTGCCCTGCGCGTGCTCAAGACCTATCTCATCCTTGTCGTGCTCGTTGCGGATCTGCAATACATCATTGTTCGGGAAGCTGGCGGTACCGTCTACTCCCTTGATATGCGCCCAGCCGACGTTCACAGAGTTCCACTTGTCGTACCAGTACATGGACGAGATCAGCCAGCTCTTGTTCGCGCCCGGGTTGGTATCGCTGTCGGGCAGATACTTATCTTCAAAGCCGCCCAGATAGCTGTCTACCGTGCAGCCCTTTGCCTTAAAATAGTTGGTGCTGAAGAAGGCGTCGATGTTGGAGCAGTTATAGTCATGGATGCCCTGGAAGTGGTTGACGCCGTCGCTCATATTTTTGCAGAGATTCAGGTAATCGCAGGACGGCGTATGTATATCGGGGTTCACTATGTCTACCACGCCCATTACAACGTCGTGCTCCAGATTCTTGATATACAGCGCGTCGGTGCCGCTGAACTGCTCGGGATCGAGGATGTAGAACACCTTGTTGCCGGCGGCAGAATGTGTCATAACTTTCTTGAAAAGCATATAGCTCTTGGTATATTCCGCCTTCGACTTGTTGGTGCCGTCCTTAATGCCGGTGATCGAGTCATTATTACCGACCTTGCATATCTCAGTGTAGAAGTCATGTTCTTTCTCGTAGCTTTCAACAGAGAGCTTGGTCGTCACCGCGTCCTCCGGCTTCATGTAATCGTCGAGCGAGATATACAAGCTGCCGTTCAGCGCGACGTTCATCGGTTTGTCGAGCATTGCGGCGATCTTCGCGTTTGAGCCGGAAACACTGTCGTTCATCAGAACTTCGTAAAAGTATTTCTGCGCATTCTGATTGGCGGCGTATTCTGTGCTGTCGACGCCGTAAGCCGGACTGTTCTTAAGGTACTCTCCCTGCTGGAAAAGGTACTCGTTGTAGAGCATCTCCGCTTGGATCAGATACATGATCTGCTTTTCCATCATGCTGTGTACATAAGGATACTGCTGGTGGCTGAATGGATACGCGAGATAAGCGTACTTGGCGGCGCACTGCGCTACCGAGGTGCTCGGATCGGAATAATCGAGCTTCGACGCCAGATCGTGGATCAGCGACTCGAACGCGTCGATGATGGTAGAGTCAGTGAAGATCTGTTCCTTGACCGCGTCCTCGCTCTGATTGGTGTCGATGCCGGTTTTGCTCATCCTGCGGATCTCATACATCAGACTCCTCAGATCCTCCTCGGCGGTACCGGTCTGATGGACGCCGTTCCACATATATGTATAGTATTGATCAAAAGCCTGATCCGCATTGTATGCAGACAGAACGTGGTCTACATCGCTTGACCACTGATTGGATAAAGCCGTTTTCGCATTGTTGACATAATCATCGGCGATCATCCCCGAGATCGCGGAGTCGCCGCTCGTGATTTGACCTTCGACATAGGTCAGCTCTGTGAGAATCTCCTCACAAAGCTCCTGCGTCTTTTCCGCAGCGACCTCTGAGGCGTCCTTGAATACCCAGTCGTTGATAAACGAGAAGGCTTCTTCGACATCCTCGTTGCCTGTTGCTTCACCCAGAGCGTCTACCACCTCGCTGGCGACGCGCATGCCGGTGTCAAGCAGCTTGTCGATCACGAACTCCGTGATCGGGTTTGCCGATGTGCTTACCGTTCCCACCGTTATCACAGAAACGATCAGGCACAGCGTCAGCAAAACGGAAAGTAAACGTTTTGGCAGTTGATTAAACATAAATACACATCCTTTATATATTTTTCTATGTTAACTATATCACAAACATTGGAGGTGTTTCAATAGTTTTTTATTACGATGATAAAAAATCCGCATGATACAGAAGCAGGAGCATTATCATAACATACAGTGCTGATTGTCGAGTTAAGAGAATGGGTTTTCCAAATAATAATAGCAGCAAAACAACAGGACGTCCATGCGGGCGCCCTGTTGTAATGAATAAAGTATTTATGACCAGCTGCCGTCGGAGAAGGTTGCGTCCCAGCCCTCTTTGGATGCGTCGGAGGCCGCCTGTATCGCTTCGGCGATGACAATGACCTGTGCGTCTCCCTTATCGATGGAGATCGCGGCTGTAGTGGTGTCTTTACTGCCGTCCTTCTCAGTCAGGATGCCATTGTAATAAAGGTAATCGCCGATCTTTGTCCAGTCGGCGCCGACGGTGTAGTCGGGGATGTCGCCGGGGATGATATCGCCGCCGTCCGTCTGATTGACGACCGCTCTCACGCGGATCAGCGCGGGGATGTTGCTTGTATTGGTGACGGTGTAATCGCCGTTGACTGTGCAGGTGACGTCAGCCTTATTCAGCTCCTCGGCTACAGTACCGGCGGTATCTCTGAGCGCGGCAAACACTATGATCGTGCCCGCGATCAGAAGCAGTACCGCAACAGCGATGATGATTCCGGATTTATTGATCTTCTTCATCATCCATCCTCCTGTCACGGCGCCGGCGCCTGTGAATAAGTATCTGCGGCGCTCGTGTCCTCAACCTTCTGGAGCAGGTAGGCGTATACTTTGACTTCTCCCTCGGTATGGTCAGCCGGATATTTGCTGAGCGTTTCAACGGTGAAGGTCGGGTATACGTCTACCGCTTCTGCATCATCGCCGATGAGCGCGGCGCCGTTGTCATAGATATAAACCGTGCCGCCTTTTTTGCCGGTCACATTCAGCGCTGTCCATTTGCTGTCAAAGTTCAGTAATGCGCTGCCGGTGTTCTCCACCTCTAAGTACAGATAGGCGGGGATGACCGTCTTGCCTTTGATCTCTGCATAGGGAGCCGCCGGGATGGTAATACCGGGGATCAGCTTGTAGGAAAAGCCGCTTGTCGGCTGTGCATCGGCGCTTGTATCAAGCTGATAACTGCCGTCCTCCTGCACGGCAACGGGCTTGTCGAGCAGCTTGAAGGATTCCGCCAGTTGATTGGTATAATCCACCTCGTTGGCGATAACCGTTTCGGTCTTATACTTTGCGAGCATACCGCTCATGACAAGCGATAACGCCAGTATCATCAGCAGGGCGAAGCCGAGGATGAAGCGCAGTTTTGAACTGTTCTTTTTCATGTCGCGCCTCCTTAATCGATCTGGGTGAACTTCACGTTCACCTCAAAGGGAGCTTTTCCCTTGCTGCCGCTGATATCGTCGTTGCTGAATGTGGCGTACCTGTCGTTTTCATCAAAGTATGCGGACATATCCAGCGTAAGTGTTTCATCCTTTTCTTCCATCGGAGCAAGCTCGCCGGTAAAAGTCAGCTGATCGTCGGAATTGTCAAACTTTTCCTTGTTTTCCGCCGCGTGTTCGCCGGTAAAATTCACAACAGCTTCATATCTCACAGCGACTTCGCTGTCGTTTTTCACCCTGACCGTATAGACAGCCTTGCCGTTATCGTCGGTACCGTCCGGAATGATGGTCACGGGAGATTCTGTCGGCGCTTCCGCTGAGACCGCGAACGCCGCCGTGCGCGCGTCGCTGTCATCATCCGGACTGCTTGCTTTGACGGTATAGCGCGCGAACATTCCCGACGCCATACTCATTGACACCATTACAAGGCAAAGAAGCGCAGCCGCAGCAATCACTGCGATTGGCGGTTTCGATTTTGCTTTCATGTCATTGCGCTCCATTCTCAGTCAAAGGTTTGATGCGAACAGCCGGACAGCCGTTCGGTTTTATCTAAGGTGCGGTCGAAGATGACTTCGGCGCTGCCGGAATCGACGGACGCCGACTCTGAGCCGCCGCCGCTGTACCTCCGGCTCCGCGTTCGCTCCTCGGTAACGGTGTAACCGCCCTCAGGGCTTTGCGATTGTGACGCTTTCGCAGGTTCCGTCTTCCCCCGGAATGATCGACGCGGTCAGCTGTGTGTTTTCGGGACCTGATACGCTGTATACAAATGCCTGTTCCTTCGCGGCGTCAGATGTTGACCGCACGGCTGTTATCGTCAGCTTTCCTTATCGGAAGAAAACTCTGTCGACTCTTGGGTCGCTTTTTCCGCAGCGTCCGCATTGATCGCCGTGCTGATCAGGCACACCGCCATCGTCAGCGCCGGCAATATACTCAGAGTTTTACGCGTCATCTTAATTTTGCGCTCTCCAAAAGGATAATCCGTATCGCCATCCGTATCGTTCCCTATCCCGCTGTCGGGATACGTCAAAATCAAAATATAATAATTCAATATAAATATATCATATCGCTCGCCGGATTACAAGAAAAAAGCTGATTATAAATACTACAATTTATTACGATCGGCGAATGAATCACAACAGGCACAGAGTGAATATATCTTTGATTATGCGCGGAAATAATGACGCTCGTTAAGCTGTTCTACGACGCAATGCAATCAATTGATTATTTCATTTGACCACAATTTTGACCACTTCAGAAATAAAGAGGAAAGGGAAAAAGAGGAACAAACGGAATACTCCGTCTGAACGCCCCCACAAAAGAGCGCCAAACGGAGCAAAAAGCAGTCAATCAAGCGTGTGGAATCATCCTTGACACACTACGAACCAAAAGGTCGGGGACTCGAAGGCGAGCGTGTCAAGCCGTAAGACGTAAGCGAGACGACTGAGGAACGGTATCTTTTGACCGAGCGTCAGTCAGATACATTTTACCTAACTGAATATAATGCTTTCTTACAGGACGGTGGTTTTATCTTTTTATTACATAGGTATACTCCGGATACAGGCGATCGCTCAAAAAGTCGATCCCCGAAAAGACGACCTCGTTTTCAAAGACGTCCGCGATGTACCCCTGTGCGGCGTCGCCGTAAAAGGTGCGGTCGAGCCCGCGCCTGCCGCCGATCGTCGCGATCCGCGTGCTGCCCGCGAGGGCGGGGATATGCAGCATATGACAGGCTGAACCTTGTGCGGTGCTGTAGTTGACCTCGTCCCTGAGGTCGATATGCGTGTGCCCCGACAGCCAGACGGCGTCTCTGTACCGATGGATCAGGTCAAAGAATCGGCGGTTTCCCGAAAAAGGTCTGCCGCTTTCGTCGTACAGGGACATGTTGCCGCCGTAGGCGGGAGCCTCGTTGTCGTCCCCTGCGCCGAAGGCGTGGAACGGCACATGTTGGATCAGAAAGACGCGGCGCTTCTCGCGCGTGAACCGCTCCAGCATCCTTTCAGTCCAATCCATCTGCTCCTCGGAAAAGTTGTCGGTCAGCGGCGTGCCCGAGCTGTATTCGAGCGCGAGGAAGAGGTACGCGTCGCCGAAGGTATCGTCGAGGTATGCGTAGTAGGTCTTGCCCCGCTCGCGGACGACCGGCTTATCGTCAAGCTGTGTAAAGCGGATGAATTCCTCGCGGCATTGGTCGACCGTACAGCCGCCGTATTTCGCGTAGCGCAGCTCATGGTTGCCCATTGCTTCCAGTATCAGTCCGTTGTAGCCGGAGCGGTCAATGATCTCGCGGTAACGCCGCCATTCCTCTTTCGCGCCGGTGGCGTTGGTGACCTGATCGCCCGCACTGATAATAAAGTCGCAGTTCCGTTTGCGGATGACCTCCAGCGCGCGCGCAAAATTCCGCTCCGCGTGAATGAAATAGGTGTTTTTTCCGCCGCTTTCGAGATCGATATGGATGTCGGCGACCGCGGCGAAGCGATAATGCTTTTCCGTTGTATTCACTGATACCGCTCCTTTTGCGGTCGGATGGCGCCGGTGCGGTACAGGTATAACAGCTCCTGCAGATCTGCGATAGCCGCTTTTATTTTCGCGCCGTCGTCGGTGTCGGCGACCATGACTCGGTGGCGGCGGGTCTCGATGATCTGAGATTCGGAGATGATATCGCGGTTCTCTTTCAGCGCTTCCTCCACGCTGCGGAACGGTCGGTGGGTCTTCAGCCGCAGACCGTGGGAGTTGTAGATCAGCGTATATCCCGCGATGCCGGTGGTGTCGTGGTATTTCTCACAGAATCCCCCGTCGATGACCAGCAGCTTTCCGCCCGCGCGGATCGGCAGCTCGCCCTTGACGGTGCGCACGGGGGTGTGCCCGTTGATCACATGCGCTTTCTTCGGATCGAGCCCGAATTCTTCGAGGATCCTGTCGCAGGTGAATTCCTCGTGATAGTAGTGATAGTACGGATTTTTTTCCTCGTGCCAGGCGCTCTTGTCGTCGGTGAAGGCGCGCTCAAAGGTCTTGAGCTTTCTGCCGCACAGGGGCGAGAGGGGAGAGCACCACAGATACCACATGAAGTCCAGTCCCAGCAGGTTCTTTTCCGCGCTGAAAAACACCAGCCGCGCTACCTCGTCGGCAATGTCAAAGTACTCTTTGCCGCTGAGCTGCTCGCCGAACAGATACACGGTCTCAAAGCTGCCGCTTTCGTTCATCGGAACGCAGCCGTGATACAGCAGATTGCCGTTGCACCGCCGATACATCCCGCCGTGCTCGAACAGGAAGGTGATGTGGCTTTGCAGACGCGCGCTGTTGAGAAAAGCCTGACGCAGATCCCTGACGACCTTTTCTTCACCTGACGTCAGTCGATAAGGCTCCGCCGATTCGAGGGTGGGAAAGAAGGTATCGTTGAGCGGATAGCGCTTTCCTTCGCTGAGGAAGGAGCCGTCGTCAAGGTCGATCGTATGCAGGATCAGACGGTCGTTCATGTTGTAGTCGGAGTTGCGCAGGATCACCTGACCCTCCAGCTTGAACTGGATGACGGTGATCGCTTTGAGCGCCGCGTCCAAGGGAGAGAGCGCGGGATAAAGCTCCTGACCGAGGCGTATCAGCTTTCTCAGGCTGATGCCGTAGCCGTTTTCCAGGGTCGATAAGGTGCGGTATTTGATGCAGTTGCGCACGACGTTCGCAATGCACGCGTCCGATCCGCACGCCGCGCCCATCCACAGGATGTCGTGGTTGCCCCATTCGATATCCACGCAGGGATGCCGCATCAGCAGTTCGATGATCTTGTCCGCCGAGTCGCCGCGGTCAAAGATGTCGCCGACGATATGCAGGCGGTCGACGGCAAGCCGCTTGATCAGTTCGGCGAGCGCGATCACAAAGCCGTCCGCGTCGACGCGCAGAACGGTCTCGAGGATCTCGTTGTGGTAGCGTACCTGATTGTCGTCCTCGTCGCGCTGGGCGTGCATCAGCTCGTCGATGATGTAAGCAAAGTCGCGGGGCATCGCCTTGCGCACCTTGGAGCGCGTATATTTGGAGGAAAGATCTCCTGCCAGCTCCAGCATTTGCTCCAGCGTTGCGCGGTACCATTCGTGGTTGACCGCGTTCTCTTTATCGAGGAGCGCGAGCTTCTCCTTGGGATAGTAGATCAACGTACACAGCTCGCCCTGTTCCGCGTCGGTGAGCTTGCCGCGAAAGATGCGCTCCGCTTTCTCGCGGATGACGCCCGAGCAGTTGTTGAGGATGTGGCAGAAGGCTTCATACTCGCCGTGGATATCGCTCATAAAATGCTCGGTGCCTTTGGGCAGATTCAAAATCGCGCTGAGGTTGATGATCTCGCGCTCAAGCGAGCTTAAGGTCGGATATTTTTCCGCGAGGAGTTTCATATATTTCATGTTGTCTTCGGACATCGTGGAGCCTCCTTGTGCCTTTTTTCTTTAATTGTACCAGAGCAAAAGGACGTTGTAAATTATTAATTGAAAATATCGGCAAGTTTTTATGGACAAAAAGCCTGCTTTATAGTATATTGATAAATGAAAACGAACCAAGGAAGATGACGATGGAATTATATCACGGATCGCCCGCCGATCTGAGCGGACGCAACGACAGAGAGATACGCGCCTACCGCTTTCTGGATGAGCTGGATATCGAATTCGACCGCACCGACCATCCCGACGAGCCCGCGACCACGATGGAGGTCTGCGCCGAGATCGACGCGGTGCTGCATGTGCGGATCTGTAAGAACCTTTTCCTCTGCAACCGCCAGAAAACGAAGTTCTATCTGCTGATCATGCCGGGCGACAAGCCCTTCAAGACCAAGGAGCTGTCAAAGCAAATGGGGATCAGCCGCCTGTCCTTTGCGGATGAAGCGGCGATGGAGCGGCTGCTCGACCTGCATCCGGGCAGCGTGTCCGTGCTGGGTCTGATGAACGATACGGAGCACGCGGTACAGCTTGTGATCGACCGCGATGTACTCGCGGAAGAATACTTCGGCTGTCACCCGTGCGAGAATACGAGTTCTATCCGCTTCAAAACCGCCGACCTGACCGAAAAGATCCTGCCCGCCCTGCACCGCGAGCCGGTTTTGGTGGATCTGGTCGGGGCGGAGTGATGCTCCTTGTGATGTCAACTTAAGGAATAGAAGAAGTAAGTGTAGGGGAGTGCCTTGGTGCTCCCGATTGAAAATCAAATGATTTTCAACCTGAATCTTACGTTTTGATTATTTAAAACGCAGCTAAATACACTCATGCGCTGCTGCTGCCATCCGTACGGCATAGCCGCAAGGTCGGGAGGAGCAAGCCCCTCCCCGACAATAAGCGTCAGCGTCGTCTTAAGTTGACGACATGATCCCTTGATATCCCTCGATGGGAAGGCTTGATACACTACTGCAAAAGGATGAATCCTTATGAAATCGACGATAGTCATAGGTCACAAAAATCCCGATACCGATTCGATCTGCTCCGCGATCTGCTATGCGTACCTGAAGCACCGCATGACGGGCGAGGAATACGTTCCCTGCCGCGCGGGCGAGATCAACGGTGAGACAAAATATGTACTCGATAAATTCAGCGTGCCCGCGCCGCTCTTTAAGGAATCGCTCGAGCCGACGGTCGCCGACGTGCCGTTCCGCCGTATCGGCGGCATCGACGCGCCGCTTTCGCTGAAGCGCGCGTGGGAGCATATGCGCGACGGGAACATCCAGACCGTCCCTATTCTCACCAAGCGCGGAAAGATCAGGGGCGTTCTGACGCTCGGCGATCAGGCGCGCTTTTATATGGAGGATCAGGACGCGTCCGCGCTTTCCAAGGCGAAAACGCCGTACAGCAACATTGCGGACACCCTGCAGGGCGAGATCGTCGTCGGCGACCCCGAGGGCAAATTCACCAAGGGCAAGGTTGTCGTTGCGGCGGCGAATCCCGATCTGATGGAGGAGCATATCAGCGAGGGCGACATGGTCATCCTCGCCGACAGAAGCGAATCCCAGCTCTGCGCCATCGAGCTGAAGGCGAGCTGTCTGATCGTCTGCCTCGGCGCAAAGATATCAAAATCCATCGAAAAAATCGCCGGGGACGCGGGCTGTACCATCATCGCCTCCCCGCTGGACACCTACACCGCCGCCAAGCTGATCAACCAGTCCGTGCCTGTCGGTCACCTGATGCGCAAAAACGATATCATCACCTTTTCCATGGAGGATTCGGTGGCGGACGTCAAGGCGGCTGTGTCAAAACTGCGCATCCGCTATTTCCCCGTGATGGATCCCGACGGGCATTACGTCGGCATGATCTCCCAGCGCAACCTGCTGGACGTCGACCGCCAGAAGGTGATCTTAGTCGACCATAACGAAAAGGGTCAGGCGGTGGACGGTATCCGTTCCGCCGAGGTGCTCGAGGTCATCGACCACCACCGTATCGACTCGGTGGAAACCAACCGTCCGATCTACTTCCGCAACCAGCCGCTGGGCTGTACCGCGACAATCATCACGATGATGTATAAAGAGAACCGTATCGATATCGAGCCGACGATCGCAGGTCTGCTGTGTTCGGCGATCCTTTCGGATACTTTGATGTTCCGCTCCCCGACCTGTACGCCGATCGATGAGAACATGGCGCTGGAGCTGGCGCGGATCGCCGGCATCGATGTGGAACAGCACGCGCGGGCGATGTTCCACGCAGGCGCCAAGCTCGGCAATAAAACTCCCGATGAGATCTTCCACATCGACTGCAAGGCGTTCAAGGCGGAAGGGGCCAAGATCACGATCTCGCAGGTCACGGGCGTCAGCCGCCGCGACCTCGAGCGCGTCAAAGAGAAGATGCTCCCCTATATGGAGGCGATGCTGCCGAACTCCGGTATGGATATGCTCTTTTTGATGCTGACCAATATCATCGACCAAAGCACCGAGCTGCTCTTTGTCGGACAGGGAGCGAAAGGAATCGTCGAATCAGCCTTCGCGCAGGAGGCACAGGACGGCAGCAGCATCGTCCTGCCCGGCGTCGTCAGCCGCAAAAAGCAGGTGCTCGGACCCTTGATGACAGCGATCGAGCAGTTGGATTGACGCTGATGTCGTCGATAAGTCCGGACGATTTGACGCTGTCGCTTTGAAGTGCTAAAATAATAAAGTGGTTTGAGCGGTAGGCGGCAGCTACTCGCTGTTTTCCGCCCGCTGACCATTAATACATGGAGGTATATGTATGAGTATCAAAATCGGAATCTTAGGTTACGGCAACCTCGGCAGGGGCGTCGAGGCGGCAGTCAAGATGAACCCCGACACAGAGCTTGTGGCTGTCTACACCCGCCGCTCTCCCGAAAGCCTGACCATCAACACCCCCGGCGTGCCCGTGCGCTCTGCTGCACAGCTTGAAAAGGGCGAGGAGCCGATCGATGTGCTGGTGATCTGCGGCGGTTCCGCGACCGACCTGCCCGGAATGACCCCGAAGTTTGCCGCGCTGTACAACGTGATCGACAGCTTCGACACCCATGCGCGCATTCCCGAGCATTTTGCGAATGTTGACGCCGCCGCGAAGCAAGCCGGAAAAATCGGCATCATCTCCGCCGGCTGGGATCCGGGCATGTTCTCGCTCAACCGTGTTTACGCAGAAGCGATCCTGCCTTCCGGCAAGTCTTATACCTTCTGGGGCAAGGGCGTCAGCCAGGGTCACTCCGACGCGGTGCGCCGTATCCCGGGCGTACTTGACGCGCGTCAGTATACCATCCCCGTAGAGTCGGCGCTTGCCGCAGTCAGAAACGGCGAGGATCCCGAACTGACCACCCGCCAGAAGCATACCCGCGAGTGCTTTGTTGTTGCAGAGGACGGCGCTGACAAGGCGGCGATCGAGAATGCTATCAAGACCATGCCCAACTACTTTGACGAGTATGACACCACCGTTCACTTCATTTCGGCAGAGGAGATGAAGCGCGACCACAGCGGTCTGCCTCACGGCGGCGCGGTACTCCACAGCGGCGCCACCTCCGATGGCGCCAAGCATGTGATCGAATACAGGCTCAAGCTCGATTCCAACCCCGAGTTCACAGGCTCTGTCCTGCTTGCCTGCGCGAGAGCGGCGTGCCGCATGAATGCCGAGGGCGTCACCGGCGCCAAGACCGTGTTCGATATCGCGCCCGCCTACCTTTCCGCTCACTCCGGCGAAGAGCTCCGCGCTCACTTCCTGTAGTATCATAACCCCATGGGTCGCTTGATCATGGGGCTCAACCGATAACCCGGCACAGAGGCTTGTCCTTTGTGCCGCTTTTTGTTGCTTTTTCGACTAAAAACACTATATATGGTATCACTTTAATGCGTTGAAAGAATTTTAGAAAAAATCACAAAAATGTTACAATCCTTATTGATTTTTTTCATAATTATGATAAAATGTTAATGTCAGTAGTACTATGCCTTGGTGAAAACACCGATCGATTTTCCGACGCTTTCAGCAGAAAACAGCGGGTTCGGTCAGGCTGCCGTCTGCCGGACCGCCCGGCGCGTTTCGGCTGTATTCCGCAATGGTTGATCGCTGTTTTCGAAGGCATAGTTTAAAGTGAATCTGATAAAATACAGTAAAGGAGAAGAAAGAATGGCAAAGAAACTTATTGCGCTGATATTAGCGGTCATGCTGGTTCTCTCGCTGATGACGCCTGTTTTTGCGGCTGAAAAGCCCGCGGCGGCGACGGCAGCGGATACCCGCACCGTTAATGTCGGCGTAATCAATTACCTCACTGATGAGCTTGGCTCCACAGGCTGGCAGGTTCATTATTGGGGTGGCGCCACGGCAGGCGACGCTGATCTTACTGCTACGAAGCAGGTTGTAGAGAAGAGCGTCGGCTCCGCGTACTGGAACAATGCCGCGCAGACCTTTAATATGTTCACTGCGGATATCCCCGCAGATGCGACAGGCTTTAAGGTCCACAACGGCGACCGCTGGTTCGGCGACGACGGAACAGCCGGTCAGAAAGCGTACGTTTTCAATTACAGCGGCGACAAAGCGCTGTATGAGGACGATGTACAGCCTACCGAGGAACCCGAGACACAGGCTCCTCAGCCTACCGAGGAACCCGAGACACAGGCTCCGCAACCCACCTCCGCTCCTGTAAAGACTATCACAGTCAAGTTCACCGACGCCCTCAACTGGGGTGAAGCGAACATCTATTACTGGGATAACGGCGCGGATTGGCCCGGTACCGCGATGGATAAGGCTGAGACCAACGATTTCAATCAGCAGGTTTACACCGCAACTATTCCCGCAGACGTGAAGGGTATTATCTTCAACGGCAACGGCAAGCAGACCGTGGATATCACCGAAGGTATCGCGGACGGCGCATGGTGGTACACGGTAGAAGAGACCGATGAATCCGGTCACAACTACGTCAACCTCGCAGGCGAAGAACCCACCGAGGCAGAACAGCCCACTGACGCTGAGCAGCCCACCGAGGCAGAGCAGCCCACCACCGCTCCCGCTGCAGAGCTTCCTTATCATTTTAATGTTGATCTGACTGCTGCTCTGACAGACGCACCCGGCAGCTATTGGTTCGCATGGACATGGGGCGAGGGTGTTGAAGGTCAATGGAGACAGATCGAGAAGTTCGGTTATGTTGCGGCAGCTGAAAATGTTCTGTTCGCAAACTTCGAGACCGATGCTCCTGACTGGGATAACGCAAAAGCCCAGACCGTCGACTTCAAAGTCCAGGACGGCGGCAAGCTCAGAATCTTAGCAGAAAAAGAAGACGGCAAATATAAGGGCACATGGGAAACCGATGAACCCACTCAGCCCGAACAGCCCACTGACGCTGAGCAGCCCACCGAGGCAGAGCAGCCCACCGAGGCAGCTGCAAGCGCATACTATGTCGTAGGCAGCTTCAACGAGTGGAAGCCCGCAGAGGCATACAAGCTGACCGCAGTCGACGGCGCAGAGACCGACGAGTACGCGATCACGCTGACACTGAGTGCAAACGACA
>JAFRBD010000016.1 GCA_017405065.1 Ruminococcus sp.
GCCTAATGCTTTTAATTCTCTTGACAGTTCCCGCTCTTCAGTCGTAAAAGTCGTGTAATGACTCATTTTGCTTTCCCACTCGCATAATGTTGTGTGGTAACTCCATTATACTCGGGTTTGCTTAATGAGTCTATTTATTTTCTACTGTTGCACTTGTATTGTAAATCCATCATTAGGAATGAATGGCGGGCTCTGCCCGCACCCGATTTGTATTATTTCTATCAAAGACCTTATCAAAAAAATGTCCGCAACTCATCAAAGAGTCGCGGACATTATCTTTTTGTGACGTTATTTCAATTCAAAACGCGTCAGCGTTTCCTGTATTTCCTAATTCCTATTTCCTATTTCCTAATTCCCTCATTACAGCTTGATGATCTCATCAAACAGCTCCCAATTCGCTTCAATATTCTCGGTGCTGCCGACGGTGCAGAAGGCGGCGCTTTCAATATCCGCTTTCAGCGATTCACCGACGGCGTTGAGATCGGCAAGGGTACTTGACAGCAGCTCGTCGCGCTCGCGCTGGATCGCCGCAAAATCACGACCCATCAGGTGATAAACACTGCCCAGATATGCTGCCGCGCGCGGGAGCAGCGGATTGTCGAGCGTGCGCACGACGCTGATGATATAGTCCTCGAGGGTGCGGTCGCCCAGCTGTAAGCCGCTGAGGAATCCGGCGGCATTTCGGAAGGTGTTCAGCGTGGTCGCGATCTGCGGGTCGCGATAGCTCCACATATCCAGCCGCTTTGCGGAATTCGGCACGGTTCCGCAGCCGTAGGCGCCGTTTTCGACGCGGATCTTCTGCCACAGGTATTCGAGGGAGAGGATCTTTTTCGCGAGCAGAAGAGCGCCGCCGCTGATTTCCTTGTCCGTGTTGAAGCTGAAGCCGTTGAACACGATGTCGCAGGGTGCGGACAGAGCGATATTGCCGCTGAGCAATTCGCTTTGCGCCTGACTGAGACTATCGGTCAGATTCGCCGCCATGGGCAGCGGGATATCCTTGAGCTTCTCATAGCTTTCCGCATCACAGGCGAGGGAATATACCGCCTTGCCGCCCTTGATAAATTTCTCATACACGGCTTCGAGACGGGCTTTCAGCTCTTCAAAGCACGCAGGCTCGCTGTCGAGCGATTCCTTCAGCGTTTTGACGCGGGTATAGAAGCTGACGCCGCCGGTCTTGTCGAGGATCGCGTCGCGGACGTTGAAGTTCGCCGCGGCGCGTGAGACGGCAAGCTGACTGGAGTTGTTGATGAAACCGAGCTGCATTTCGGTATAGAGCTGACCGATCAGGTCAATGATGGCTTTCTGATCGTCAAAGACGGTCTGTGTCAGCACTTCTTCCGCCAGCGCCGCCGCCTGCGTGTAATACTCTGCAAGCGCCTTGAAGCGCAGTGTCACGGCAGAGATCACGCGGTCGCCGTAGCTGGTCACGGTGCCGCTCATCCCCATCGAACCGGTGTACAGTCCGAGCTTGGTCTGCAAGGTCTGACCGTCGGTCTTTTCGGTCGCGATGTTGGTCAGCAGCGCGGACAGGATGCTGATATCGAACAGCTCGTCGTCATCCGCACCGCCGATATCAAAGAAGAGATCGGCGTAGACGATACCGTCCGTTTTCAGCGGATGATACAGGAAACGCGTTCCCTCTTTTTCTTTTACTTCGGTAAGGAAGGGTACTGCTTTCCTGTCGATATCCTCGATGCTGAGATGAGGGATCGAGTCGGCGCGCACATCCGTTTCTTTGTCAGCAGCATAGGCTTCGGACGCGGCGATATGCGCCTCGTCCGGATCGGCATACTTCTTTTCGTTCGGGGTGGGAGTCATCACGACGATGTTGCGGTATTCGTTACACAGTAAAAATGCCCGGATCAGATCTTCAAAGTAACCCTTATCAATAATTGATTTGATGGTCTCGAGCGGTTCTTCATATTCCAGATACCGCCACGGCTCGTAGTCATACAGCCATGTGTCGGCGATCTGGATGTTGTAGTACAGACCCTTGGTCAGTCCAGCGGCGCTGCCCTCACGCAGGTTGAACTCCACGGTGCTGAGCTTCGCTTTGACCGCTTCTTTATCCAGCCCCGCGGCACATTCCTTCAGGCATGCGGTCACCTCGCGCTCGATTTCATCAAGGCGGCTCGCGTCGCAGTGGCGCAGCTTGACGGTGAACAGCGGATAGGCGATATCCTCGATCATCTCACAGTCGCACTCGACCGCCAGACCCTTGTCGAGGATCCGCTTTTTCAGCGGGTCGTAGTTGGTATCGGCAAGGATATCGGTGAGGACGGACAGTCCGAGGTAAGTCGTAAAGTCGGGCATCTCGCCGATAGGATAGGTGATGGCGATATAATCCTCGCCGCTCTTTTCACCGTCCGCGGTATAGGTGCAGTAATAGGGCTTGTCCTGTTTCCTGACCGTGATCTTCGGCTCCTTGACCGCCGCCTGCGGCTCGACACGACTCAGGTATTCTTCATCGAGGAAGCGGAGCTTCTCTTCTATTTCCATCTTGCCGTACAGATAGAAGCGGGCGTTGGACGGATGATAATACTTTTGATGATTGGCGATAAAATCCTCATAGGTCAGCTCAACGATATGGTCGGGATGACCGCCCGAGACGGTGGTATACTGACACGGCTCGTAGCTATCGCCGAATACCGCCTGATACAGATTCTCGTCCGGATCGCCGAGCGCGCCCTTCATCTCGTTATAGACCACGCCCTGATAATAGGGCTTACCGTTTTCATCGCGCTCCACATGCCAGCCCTCCTGACGGAAGGCGGTCTCGTCGCGGTAGATCAGCGGGCGGAACACCGCGTCGGTATAGACCGACATCAGGTTCATCAGATCCTTGTCGTTCATGCTCGACACAGGGTACATCGTCTTGTCGGGGAAGGTCATCGCGTTGAGGAAGGTGTACAGCGAGCTTTTCATCAGCTCGACAAAGGGATCGTCAACAGGGTACTTTTCCGAACCGCACAGAACGCTGTGCTCGAGGATATGGAACACGCCCGTGGAGTCGTGCGACGGGGTCGCAAAGGTGACCGAATAGGTCATGTTGCGGTCGTCGTTGTCGATATAGCACAGCAGCGCGCCGCTGTGAAGGTGGCGCAGGATGTATAAGTCGCCGCCGATCTCTTTGATATGGCGGCTCTGTTCCACGATAAAGCCGTGGATGGTTTGTCCGATGTTGTATTTCATGGGAAAGAGTCCTTTCTGTGAATGAGGAATTAGGAGATAGGAATTAGGAATTATTGGAGGGCTCCGCCTTCACCTGATTGATAGTAGGAAAACAATGCTTTTCTGTTCCCGATACATATATCAATTCAAAACACGAAGTGTTTCCCTCAATTCCTAATTTCTCATTCCTCATTCCTAATTACTGATCATTTCTTCGACGCATTCTATCGCGTATCTCACGCAGTCCTCGCAGGAGCAAAGCATACGTCCCGTCATCACGCCTTTGATATCGATACAGCGCGAAGCGCCGCACTTTTCTTCAAACGCCGTGAACAGTCTGCGGCTGAGCCCGTTCATGCCTCTTGTCTGTTTGCTCAGGATACCGAGCGCCATTTCGGCGCCGACCAGCGCGCCGCAGGTGCCCATCATGCCGCCCATGCCCGAGCCGAAGGTCGAGCCGAGCATCAATAAAGAATCCCTGTCATACGGCAGCTTGTCCTCAAAGGCGAGCAGCACCGCCTGACAGCAATTGTGAGAGCGCTTGAGCTGAGCGCCGAGTTCAGAGCGTTTCATCAGAATCATCCTTTATCATATTATTTCTGTTACGTTGCTCATTATCCTACTTTTCAGGGATGATGTCAACAGCCGTATTGATTATTCCTCAAAAACTTTTCACGAAAAAGGGCGCCGTCTGTACAAATATCCGAAATCGTCCCGGAGTTATTGACTCCTTGACGCATATGGTGTATAAAGCATATTGTAAACATGGGTGAAAGATGAAATATCTGTCGGGTGAGGGCGGAGCCCTCCCACCGCCGTTCACCGTTCACCCTTCACCATTCACCGATGGCGCAAGCCATCCGACCCGGGAGGTAACATGATGGAAAAACGTGAACAGCTCTATGAGGGCAAAGCGAAAAAAGTGTTTTTGACCGACGATCCCGAACTGCTGATCGTGTCCTACAAGGACGACGCGACCGCGTTCAACGGCTTAAAGAAAGGCACTATCGTCGGCAAAGGCGTGATCAACAATAAGATGAGCAACCTGCTCATGCAGAAGCTCGAGAAGGAAGCGGGCGTTCCGACCCACTTCGTCGAGGAGCTCAGCGACCGCGAGACCGTGGTCAAGAAGGTCTCCATCGTACCGCTCGAGGTCATCATCCGCAACATCGCCGCCGGCTCCTTCTCCAAGAACTACGGCGTGGAAGAGGGCGTTGTATTCGACGCTCCCACCATCGAGTTCTCCTACAAGAACGACGACCTCGGCGATCCGCTGATCAACGACTATCACGCGCTGGCGCTGAAGCTCGCGACCGAAGAAGAGATCGAGCTGATCAAAAAGTACGCCTTCGCGGTGAACGACTATCTCAAGGCATACTGGAAAGAGCGCGGCGTCATCCTCGTCGACTTCAAGCTCGAATTCGGCAGACTTTCCGACGGCGCCATCGTGCTCGCCGACGAGATCAGCCCCGACACCTGCCGTTTCTGGGACGCAAAGACCAAGGAAAAGCTCGACAAAGACCGTTTTCGCCGCGACCTCGGCGGCGTGGAGGACGCTTACGCCGAGATCATGGGACGCTTGTCTTAATGAGGAATTAGGAAATAGGAATTAGGAATTGATGGAGGGCTCCGCCCTCACCTGATTGATATAGTAATAACAGAATCATTCAATTGAAAAAATAACGCTCATGGCTTTTATCAAAGAGTCATGAGCGTTACTGTTATATCTTTGTATTACCAATTAAAACGCGTAAGCGTTTCCCGCGATTCCTAATTCCTATTTCCTAATTCCTCATTATTATTTCACCGCTTTATTGACTTAAAGTATCTTGTGTGATACAATAGAATCGAATAAGTATGGAGGGATGATATGAGGATCGTAATCAAAGTAGGCACCTCGACGCTCGCCCACCCGACGGGACTGCTGAACATCAAGCGGGTAGAGCAGATGTGCAAGGTCATTTCCGATTTAAAAAACGCCGGCAACGAGGTCGTGCTGGTATCGTCCGGCGCTATCGGCATGGGACTGGGAAAGGTCGGCATCGCCAAGCGTGACAGCGATATCTCCACCCTGCAGGCAGGCGCGGCGATCGGTCAGTGCGAGCTGATGTATGTCTATGATAAGCTGTTCGGCGAGTATAATCATGTCGTGGCGCAGATACTGATGACAGGCGCCTTTGTAGCGATCGAGGATTACGGCAAGAACCTCGACAACACCCTGTTCCGCCTGTTGGAGCTGGGCGTGATCCCCATCGTCAACGAAAACGATACCGTTACCACCGACGAGATCGTCATCGGCGACAACGACACGCTCGGCGCGATCATCGCACAGCGCGTGAAGGCGGACGTCCTGATCATCCTGTCCGATATCGACGGGTTATACACCGAGAATCCTGCCCTCAATCCCGATGCAAAGCGTCTTGAGATCATCGAGAAGATCACCGAAGAGATCGAAGCGCTCGCAGGAACGGCAGGCTCCAAGCTCGGCACCGGCGGCATGGTAACGAAGATCCAGGCAGCCAAGATGGCGACCGAAAGCGGCATCGAGGTCGTGATCGCCAACGGCAAGGAACCCGATATTTTGTATGACATTTTGGACGGCAGCGCCGTCTGCACACGGTTTTTGGCGAAGAAGAAATCATAATGAGCAATGAGGAATCAAAGGAAATGCTGACGCGTTTGAGATTTGAATTTGCGTTTGTTGGAATCATATCAATCGGGTGCGGGCAGAGCCCGCCGTCAATTCCTCATTCCTAACTCCTCATTCCTAATTACATGAAAGGAACCACTATGACCACACAGGAACTGTTGATCAAGGCAAAAGAAGCAAAAAGCAAGCTCAGCAGCGTGAAAGCGGAGGACATCGACCGCGCGCTGCTGATGATGGCTGACAAATTAATTGAAAACTCCGACGCGATCCTCGCGGCGAACGCCCTCGATATCGAGGCGGCGCGCGGCAGTATCAGCGACGTGATGATCGACCGCCTGATGCTCTCAGAGGAGCGCATACAGGGCATGGCGCAGGGCGTCCGCGAGGTCGCGGCTCTCCCCTCCCCCCTGGGCAGAGTGCTGAAACACCACGAACGCCCCGACGGGCTGGTCATTGAGCGCGTATCGGTCGCGCTGGGCGTGGTGGCGATCATCTATGAGAGCCGTCCGAACGTCACCTCCGACGCGGCGGCGCTCGCCTTGAAGAGCGGTAACGTCTGTGTCCTGCGATGCGGCAAGGAGGCGCACAAAAGCGCCGCCGCCATCGTCGACGCGCTGAGAGCCGGTCTCAGACAAGCGGGTCTTGACGAGGACACGGTGCTGCTGGTCGAGGATACGACCAGAGCAAGCGCCAACGAATTGATGACGGCAAACGGCTATGTCGATCTGCTGATCCCCCGCGGCGGCAAGGGTCTGATCTCTGCGATCGTGAAGAACGCGACCGTCCCCTGCATCCAGACGGGCACGGGCATCTGCCACATCTACATCGACAGCGCCGCCGATATCGACATGGCGCTGAAGATCGTCGAAAATGCCAAATGTTCCCGCCCCTCGGTCTGCAACGCCGAGGAGGTGCTTGTGGTCGCCGAGGATATCGCCGCAGAATTTCTGCCGAAGCTCAAAAAACGGCTCGTCGACGACCGCGCGGTCAATCCGGTAGAACTCAGGCTCGATGAAAAGGCGGCGCAGATCATCGACGGCACGCCCGCAGGAGAAAACGACTTCGACACCGAATTTCTCGACTATATCCTCGCGGTAAAGATCGTAAAAGATGTGAACGAAGCGATCGCGCACATCAACGCACATTCCACCGGACACAGCGAGGCGATCGTCACGGCAGACGAGAACGCGGCGGAGCTCTTCACCCGCGGCGTCGACAGCTCCTCCGTCTACGTTAACGCGTCCACCCGATTCACCGACGGCGGCGAATTCGGCCTCGGATGTGAAATGGGTATCTCAACACAAAAGCTCCACGCACGCGGCCCGATGGGTCTTGAGGAGCTTAACACCTATAAATATATTATCAAAGGAAGTGGCAACATCAGATGAAAGAACAATTCGGTTTCAGCGGAATCGGTCAGTTGAACGTGACGATCCCGTCCGTCCGCGCCATCAACTACAGGTTCGGCTTTATCGGCGTAGGCAATATGGGCGGCGCCTTGGCGAAAGCGGCGTCCCGTTCGACCAAACAAATCATTTTATGCGACCATGACGCGGAGAAAGCGGCAAAACTGGCGAACCGCATCGGCTGTGAGTTTGCCGACAGCCGTACCGTCACTGCCGAAAGCGAATATATTTTCCTCGGCGTCAAGCCGCAAATGATGGCGGAACTGCTCGAAGAGATCAAAGCTACGCTCGAAAAGCACAGGGACGCTATCCTCGTCAGCATGGCGGCGGGTCTTTCCATCGAAACCATCCGCAAAATGGCGGGAGGCAGCTACAAGGTCATCCGCATCATGCCCAACCTCGCCGTCGAGGTCGGCAAGGGCGAGATCCTTTACACCACCTCTGAGAATGTCAGCAAGGTAGATATCGGCAAATTCCTCAATCTGATGAAGCACGCGGGTCATCTGACCGGCATCGAAGAGGAGTTGATGGACGCAGGCTGTTCTGTATCCGGCTGCGGTCCCGCTTTCGTCTTCAAATTCGTGCGCGGTCTGGCGCAGGGCGGCGTCGAGGTCGGTCTGGACCCCGAAACCGCTCTCGCACTGGCGATCCAGACCGTTCGCGGCGCTGCAAAGATGCTGGAGAACGGCGACGACCTGATCGATAACATGATAGAAAAAGTCTGCTCCCCCGGCGGAAGCACCATCGAGGGCGTGAAAAAGCTCGATGAAGCCGGAATGGAAGAGGCTGTCCGCGCCGCGGTAGCCGCCTCCTATCAGCGCAACGTAGAACTGGGACAATCCTGATGCCACAAATCGGAATGGTCATGGAAGGCGGCGCGATGCGCGGTCTGTTCACTGCGGGCGTCATCGATGTGTTTTTAGAGAACGATATCGAATTCTCCGCTGCCGTGGGCGTATCAGCGGGAGCGGCGTTCGGCTGCAACTTCAAAAGCCGACAGAAAGGACGCGCCCTGCGCTACAACAAGCGTTTCTGCCGTGAAAAGCGTTACTGCTCCCTGTATTCCCTGCTGAAAACAGGCGACCTGTACGGCGCGGATTTCTGCTATCGTGAGATCCCCGAAAAGCTGGATCCCTTTGACAAAGAAGCGTACGAACAAAACCCGATGGCGTTTTATGTCGTCGCGACCGACGTCTACACGGGTCAGCCCGTGTACAAGCGGCTCGACCGGGCAGACGAAAACTGTTACCTTTGGATGCGCGCCTCCGCCTCGATGCCGATGGTATCAAAGGCGGTCGAGGTCGAGGGTCATACCCTGCTTGACGGCGGCATGAGCGACGCGATCCCCCTGCGCTTTATGCAGGAACAGGGCTGTAAAAAGAATGTTGTCATCCTGACCCGTCCGCGCGATTATGTCAAAACGCCCGCCAACAGGCTGATGCTGAAAGCAGGATTGAGAAAGTATCCCGCGATGATCGACGTCATGACCGACCGTCACAAGATGTATTCCTTTGAGCGGGAGGTCGTTTTCGCGAGCGAACGTCAGGGCAGCGCTTTCGTACTTTGCCCCGATCAGCCGCTGAACGTAGGGCATACCGAGCATGACCCCGAGAAATTGCAGGCGGCTTACGACGAAGGCAGAATAATCGCCCTGCGCGAGCTGGATAATATTATTGAGTTTATGAGCAGATGATTACGGAGGATAAATATGGCTAACGAATTCAAGATCAGAACACGCAACCCCGAACTGTTCCTGCGCGTACAGCGCGGACATTTCGCGACGATGCACAGCCACACCAACTATTATATCGACGTCACGACCCAGAAGTTCCGTATGTCGGAGGCAAAAGCCGTCGCGAAGGAGATCGTATCCTTCTACCGCACCAATACGATCATCGACACCATCATCTGCCTCGACGGCACCGAGGTCATCGGCGCATTCGTCGCGCAGGAGCTCTCTGACGCGAGCTTCATGAACCTCAACGCGCACCAGACCATCTACATCCTCTCGCCCGAGTTCATCGGCAACGGTCAGATGGTATTCCGCGACAACACCAGCCCGATGATCCTGAACAAGCACGTGCTGATCCTCGCCGCGTCCGTCACCACCGGCAAGACGGCGCTCGCCGCGATCGACGCGATCAAGTATTACGGCGGTCATATCGTGGGCGTATCGTCGATCTTCGCCACCGTGAGCGAATGCGACGGCGTTCCCGTTACCTCCATCTTCAACCCCAACGATCTGGATGATTACCAAAGCTATAAACCCCACCGCTGTCCGATGTGCCAGAACGGCGAAAAGCTCGAGGCGCTGGTCAACAGCTACGGCTACTCGAAGCTGTAATAACTGTATAAGGATACTGACGCTGTCGTCCTTCGGGGCGACAGCGGTTTTCTTTGCCGAAATCGCGGAATTATAGCGATTGTGCCTAAAAACCCTCACGGAATTTCTGCACCCCAAGCCGGTATATCATCTTGTGAAGCATACGGACATATGGTATGATTTAAGATAGTATATAATGGCTTATTATATACCGCAAAAACTATTTGATGATTCAGATGCCCCCCTGCTTTTTCCACACTACTGCCGAACGGAGGAGATAAGATGAAAAAAATCAATAAGCTGCTGAGTATACTGCTTGCTTTGGCGATCGTCGCGGGAGTGATGACCGCCTTCCCGCTGACGGCTTCGGCAACAGATGATATCGATGAACCGCTGCCGTATACTGTCAGCGGCAATTGCGGCGCAGCAAACGCGGAAGACGTGCAATGGTATGCCTTTGACGATAACTCCATGGCGTTTTTCGGCACGGGCGCCATTCAAAACTATACACCCGAAAACCCTGCACCGTGGTTTGGGTATGAGTTCAACACGATAGAAAATACGCTGTTTGCCCGAAAGATCGCCGTGGAATACGGCGTTACCCGTATCGGTGATTACAGCTTTTATCTCGGTAACACCTATCCCTACAAGTTCTATGTTCAGCTGTACAACATCGATATCGCCAACACCGTAACCTCGATCGGCAAATACGCTTTTTACGGTCAGAGTCTGGTAGAGGAGATCGTGATCCCGCCGAGCGTCACACATATCGGAGAGAACGCGTTCAAAAACTGTTCATCGCTGAAAAGGATCGTCTACTACGGCAACCCTGCCGATCTGCGCTGGGACAGCGACGGCGCGACCGACACCGAATTCACCGGCAACACATCATTCCAAATCCATATCCTCAGAGATTACGCCAACAGAAAAGACGAGTTCAACGCCCGCTTCGCTTATAAGCACATCACCTTTATCGCGGATATCGACAATCCTTACGCACTGGAGGGCGAAGCGCTGGACAGAAACATCGCCGCCTACTACGGCTCCGTCAACAGCAGAGTTTTCGGCGGCGCGGCGCCCTATATCATCGTCGGTCGCTTTAACGGTGCAAAAAAGTCCGTCACCCACGGCAGCAACGGCTTTGCCAGCTGCGTGTATATCAACGGGAATTACTATGTCCTGACCGATATCACGACCGGTGAGCTGCACAAGGTGATCAAGAACGAGACCGGAAAGATGACAGGATATCAGGAAGCCGCATTATCGAACGTCAAGCTCCGTATCTCACATGAGTACATCGGAACTAACACCGTTAAGATCATCTACACGCTGGAGAACAATACCGGCAGTCCCCTGACAAACGTCAAGGTCGGCGGTACCGGCGATATCAAGATCGGTGCGGATGACAAGGCAAAAATCCAGCCGCTGAACGAGAACGGCGATCAGGTCGGCTTCTATATGAAATCCCGCAAAGATTTTGACAAAAGCGGTGAGAATTATGCAACGTTGGGATTCATCGGCAAGAACGTCAAGATCGATAATACCGTTCAAAACAGCCTAACCTATCAGAACGCTCACTACTTCTACGGCAAGGTCGACGCAAACACCAACGGCTCTGCGGCAGGTTCCAAAACCGTCGTTCTTCTTCCGGAACGCATCTTTAACATGAATACATCTGCTGCCGATGCTGCTAACGGAAAATCACAAGCCGACGGTGCTTTCACAATAGAAGCTGACTCCGGTATGTCCTATTACTGGGAAGAATCCTCCGTGAACAGTAACGAACAAAAGCAATATGCCGTACTGTTCAGCGTTTACGGCGCAAAGGATGAGACTTCGGCAGGCTCCATGATCACCGATTTGTCCAAACCCTACCATACCGTTACATGGAAAAACAGCAGCAAACCGGACGACGTCCTCATCAAACAGGTCGTCAAAGACGGAGATCCCGCCTCTTATCCCGGCGCTGACCCCTTTAAAGCAAGCACGGCTCAGTATGATTATACGTTCTCCGGCTGGTCGGACGGCACTACCGTCTACGGAAAAGACGACCTCTTGCCCGCAGTCACCGCAGACATCACCTTCACCGCACAGTATTCAGAAACCCGCCGCAAATTCTTCAAAAAGCATTCCCTCAGTCTCGACGGCGATATCGGCGTGAACTATTATGTGGACGTTACCGTGGCAGGACTGAGTGTCGACGACGTCAAAGACGGAACAAAAGTAAAACTCTCTTTTAACGGATTTGACGATCCGGAAAACGGATACACTGCAGACGCCGAATATACCATCAACGGCAGTACCGATTATGATGAAAAAACCGGCTGCTTCAAGGCAAAGTACAGCGTATGCGCCGCCGAAATGGCTTGCAGCGTCCATACGACCGCGTACATTTCCACGGACAACGGCTCCACATGGACAGAATATACGGATGAACATGACGATTTCAGCGTGCGCGATTACGGCGACGCCGTATTAAATGAGAGTTCTGCGTTCAGCATCGAATACAAGGCAGAGAATCCCGGTCAATATGCCGGTCTCAGAGATCTGGTCACCAAAATGCTCGACTACGGCGCCAAAGCACAGGCTGCGTTCGGCGTTATGACAGACGATCTCGCCAACAAGAACTTCTCATCGCTCGGCGTCAGCTATCAGATGCAAAACGTAACAATCGAGATGATGGACAAAGCGACAGCTCCCAAGAGCGATATGCGCGCAGGGGTCAACGATCTCGGACTGACATACGTTGGCTCCAGCGTCGTCTTCCTGAGCAAATCCTCCCTCAGACACTATTACACGATAGCTGATCAGGACACGTTTGACACCGTAAAATCAACCGTCGGTTCCAATTTCATCTATCATGAAAAAGACCACGGTATCTATTATGAACACGCCGATATCCCTGCTTCAAAACTCGACGAAACGCAGGTGTTCACCATCGGCGGAAAAACCTACGGCTTTTCCGTACTGAATTACTGCCGCTCCGTACTGAACAGTAATGTACCCCGCGAAGACAAAAATCTTGCCGGAGCAACCTACTGGTACAACGCTTCCGCCAAGAGCTTTTTCGGAGACTGAAAGGAGAGATGACGATGAAAGAACAGTATGAGCGTACCGAACTGACCGTCATGACGTTCAAGCAGGAAGACGTCATCATCACCTCCGGTGTGATCAACCGAACCTTTTCCCGCAGCAGATATGAGGAACATATCATAGACGAGCGATAACTGCGTCCCCGATAAAACTCCATATTATACAACAATCCCGCGTTCAACATCGAACGCGGGATTATTCTTATGAAAACAGTCCGAAATATTCATTTGTCGGCGTGTACGCGAAGCTCATTTCCTCACCCGTGAACGGATGGGGAAAGCACAGCTCTGAGGAGCATAGCTGGATGTTATCGCACATGATCCTGCTCCCGTAACGACGGTCGCCGACCAGCGGCGTCTTCCGCGAAGCGAACTGCACGCGGATCTGGTGCGTCCTGCCGGTCAGCAATCGGATCTTCAAGAGCGAGATCGTCCTGTCGTCCGCCTGAGCCGTACCGAGCGTTTCATAGTACAGGCGCGCGAGCTTGACGCCCCTGCGCTCGCGCTTGACGACATAGCTCTTGTTCTTGCTGCGGTCGAAGTACAGCAGGTCGCACAGCTCGCCCTCAGGCGTTTCGGGAACGCCCTCGATCACGGCGAGGTAGGTCTTTTCCGACCCGCCGCTCTGTACAAGCTCGCTGAGCCGCTTTGCCGCCTCTTTGGTTTTGGCGTAAACCATCACGCCCTGCGTCGTGCGGTCGAGCCGATGGACGGTATATACCTCGTCACAGCCTGTTTGGGCTTTCAGCAAAGCAGGCATATTCGGCTTTTTGTCATCATCCTCGCTGAGTACCCCGTAGGGCTTATACGCGACGATGATTTGCTCGTCCTGAAATATCACAGACGGCTCATTTTGCATCTTAACTTGGCAAATACAAATAATTCCTAATTCCTCATTCCTAATCGTGAATTGTCAAGTCAAGTGCAACACTTAGAAAAGAGATCATAGAAAACCTCAGCAGGAGTCCTGTAACCGAGACGTTTTCTGGGTCTGTTGTTGATCAAATCAACAACATAGTCAAAGTAGTCGTCACAAAAGTCC
>JAFRBD010000017.1 GCA_017405065.1 Ruminococcus sp.
CTCCTCGACCTCAGCCTTGGGCTCTTCCTTAGCGACAGGAATCTCCATACCCTCGGGCTTGCGGATGATCAATGAGCGGATAACGCCGTCCGTGATCTTGTAGATACGGTCGAGCTCAGCGGGGAATTCAGCCTCAGATTCAAAGTTCATCAGCACATAGGAACCCTCAGATTCCTTGTTGATGAGATAAGCCAGCTTGCGCTTGCCCCATTCGTCAACACTCTGCAGAGTAGCGTGCTTCTCGATGAGAGCCTTGAACTTCTCGATGAGAGCCTGGATACCATCCTCGCCCTGCTTCATTGAAAACACCATTACGGTCTCGTAATTAGCCTTCAATGCCATGTTTACACCTCCTTATGGACTTTGGCGCCGTACTAATCAATACAGCGCAAGGTAATATTACTCGCTATGGGCATACTGACACACATAGCATGTGATATTATATAGGAAAAGCACCTATTTGTCAAGGTTTTTCTTTTAATGAAAAGCCCAGTCCCGAAATCGCCGTCGCGGGGACGGTAATGATAAAGGCTTCACTGTCCGTTTCGGTTACGGCGGCTTTAACGCGATAGGCGTCGTGCGGTCTGACCGCGCAGAGGATCACCCCGCGCGGGGTGCGGCTGTAGCCGCCGTAAGCGGAGAGCACGGTCACTCCCCTGTTCACCTTCGTCGTCAGCACCGAAGTCACTTCATCGGGCAGCGATGTAATAACGATCATCAGTTTGCCGTTGTCGCGGGAAAGCCCGAAAACAACAGCATCGATCAGCTTGGAGGAGGTGAAGATCGCGATAACGGCATAAAGGGCGTTTTCGATATTGCCGTAGACAACAGCCGATAACGCCACAACGACCGCATCGGAGATCAGGACGATGCGTCCGATGCTGAGATACGGGAAACGGCGGTTCAGATTCCGTGCGATGATATCCGTGCCGCCGGTACTGCCGCCGCGCAGGAGAATAAAGCCCAGTCCCGTGCCGGAAAGAATACCGCCGAAGACTGCGGCGATCATCCTGTCGCCGTGATAGGTGATATCGGGAAGCTGAAACAGATCGATCAGCAGCGATACGAAAGCGGTAGCGATGATCGTGCGCAGGATAAAGCGCCTGCCGTTCTCGATCGCTCCCCAGATGAACAGCGGGATATTCAATAATAATACGGTCGTGCCGATCGGTATAGAGAATAAATGATTCAGCATCGTCGCGATACCGGTCAAGCCGCCGGGCGCGATATCGTTCGGCGCGGTAAAATAAGAGACCGACAGAGCGTACAGGACGGCTCCGAGAATCATCAGAAGATAATCCGCGGCGTACTGCCTCACTCTGTCGGTATTTTTCATGGTATCACGCTTTCAAATATATTGGGCGCCGTAAGCGCCGCGGGAGGAGCAAGCCCCTCCCCTACAAATTATAATGTATTTATTATCAGCGTGAAAAGCTCATTTATGCGTTCCTGTCTGCCTTTAAGATACAAGAAGCCGAACAGCGCCTCCATACCCGTCGCGGTATGGTAATCGGAGAGCGTACCGTGCTTTGACGCGGAATTGACCTTCGTATTGCGCCCGCGCTTGTAGACGTCAAACTCTTCTTCGGTCAATGAGTCCACGATCAGCTTCATATATTCCGCTTGACTCTTGCAGTTGACCATATCGACCTTCAGCTTATTCAGCTCGCCGACATGCGCGGAGCTGTGGGTGACGAGATATTCCCGCACCAACAGATCATAAACGCCGTCGCCGATGAAGGCGAGGTTCAGCGTAGGAATGGATTTCAAGGTTTTATCGTCCATCGGCATCACTCAATAAAATCAAATTCAAGGTCATAGATGGACACGGTGTCGCCCTCCTGACAGCCCGCTTCACGGAGCTTGTCGATCACGCCCGACTTTTGCAGGACGCGCTCAAAATAGCTCAATCCGTCATAATCATCAAAATTCACGCCGCGCAGGATCCTTAAGAGCCACTTGCCCTCGACCATATACACGTCGTCCTGAACGGTGATCGTAACGTCGCCGAACTCCTCTTCATCAAGCTCGGGGATCGGCTCAGGCTCATAGACCTTGATCGGCGGGAGCTTAGACAGTTCTTCTACGATCTGCTTCAAGAGAGGGTCAAC
>JAFRBD010000018.1 GCA_017405065.1 Ruminococcus sp.
TGTTCGGTAGTCAAAAGATCTTTCAACTCGTCGAGCAGTTCTGTCATCTCTGATATTTTTTTCTTAGTCTCTTTGCTTTGCCGATACTCGCTCGGATTGACGTTCCCGAAGTAGAAGTTCTCTAATGTGGTCATCGTATCACGCCCCTTTCAAGCACAACACAATACCACAAGTTTTGGAATAGTCAAGATTATTATTTCCAAAACACAAAAGAAAAACCAAGTAGAGGGAGTTATCAGCTCCGTCTACTCGGTATCTTTTTTATTGTATGGTTTACGCGTCAAGTTCGTCGCCCGTGTTTTCAAACAAGCCGATCGTGATCTTACATCCGGGCATTCCTTAATTAATCATCATGATTATGTGATCGGTTGACCGATCCCGTCGGGACAGGGCAAGTTGGCAAGCCAACGCTGGATAAAGGTCGCGTCTATGATGGTTACCTCGCCGTCGCCGTCAACATCGGCGGCTATTTCGTTGAAGGAATCCACAGGAAGCGACGCAAGCGTCCGCTGGATCGCTGTCGCGTCAAGGATGATCACCTCGCCGTCGCCGTCAGCGTCCCCTTTGAGCGGCGCTTCAATGACGAACGTCATCGTGGCTTTTCCGGTGTACTTCCCTTTACCGGTCACGATGATGCTGTACGATCCGGGTTCGATGAACTATTCGGAGGTTTTTTTCTTCTCCCAGGTATAATCGACATCCTCTTCCAGCACCTGTCTGTCATACTCGACGACGGGCACGAGTTCTTCTCCGTTCGCTGTCTGAGTACGGACAACGGCGGGACGGATATCGAACAGCTCCCGATCGGGCTGATCCGTCTTATCGGTAACGTCGATCTGATTACCGTAGATATCTGTGACGGAAGCAAAGGCATAGAAAGCGCTCCCGTCATCATCGACATCGCGGATATCGGAGATATCGGCGATATCCGTATAGATCAGTCGGATAGAGCTGTAGTTATCTTTTGTGATGGTAAACGACGTCTCGCTGATCGGCAGGCAAAACTGCGGAAATAGGTGGAGGCATAGATCATCGGATAAACGATCAGCTCATCGGTCAGTTCTTTTGCCTTCGTGCCGCGAACACTGCCGTTTGCGCTGATGAACCAGATCGTATCCAGAACCGGTTCTTCTTCATCGTTCCCGTATCTGAATTCAAGATAGACCGCATGAGGGTCTTCATAAGATCTGTAAAAAGCGGGGATCTGAACAGCGTTTTCATCCATCTTATGGATTGCCGCGACATGGTTGTTTCCGTCCGCGTCACTGACGGCATACCACTTCTGTTCAAAGGTCGACAGTCTCCAGCTGCTGACGACGCCGTTCTCCCCGCTGTCTGCGTCGGAGTTGTCGTACATGCTGTCGTCGATCATTCCGTATACCGTACCTACGGACAGCATACCGGCATATTCCAGATACAGCCGGTTCTTTTCCTGATGCTTATCGATATAATCTTCCAGCGCGGGCAGTTCGGCGTAGATGTTCCGCTCGGCACCTTGTACAACGCGTTCATTGACGTTGTTCAGATGCAGGACGTACTCATCGCCGTAGTTGATGAACGCTTTGAGCGTCTCGGGGTCCGTCATCAGCTCATCCTCAGACGGCACCGCTGTACCGGGCGCTCCGGTGATGCCGTCGGCGTCAAGGAGCGTCAGCGTAGAGGGATGCTCGGGATCGTCGGCGCCTTTTGCTTCCCAAAGCTGATTATTCTCATAGCTGATTATGTATTCGCCGCTTTCCTCTGAAACGGCAAGCCCCAGATCGTCCGGGTCGCGCAGATACTCGCTTTCCATGTGCCATTCAAAGGAGCCGCCGGTCATCACAACGCATCTCACGTCCTCATCCGCGCTGAACCGAGCGTTCATGACCTGCTTGAGATTATACGTCGCCATTGCACAATCCTCTTCCAGATCGGCGCCGCAGATATAGAGCAGGATCGTGCGCTTTGCTTTTTCTGTCTGCATATCGACAGATGCTATGATTGACGCCGCCGATACGGCTTGTGATAGTCCGATCACAGCGATCAGTAAGAAACTGATGAATACAGATAGGATTCTTTTCATAATACCGGACATTCTTTCTGAATGTCTGTTGAAACGATAATACCGGAGACTTGTCAAAAAGTCATCGGTTATTTTTTCAATGATCAATTGCTCTTGTTCTTTGTCAGTCTGTTTTCCAACTTTCCTGCTTTTGCGATCAACAGCGCCGCAGCACCGCATAACACGCCGAGCAGCAGACCGCAAAGGACGACTGTCGGATAATGCACATAGAGATACAGGCGCGAGAAAGCGATACATACGGTCAATGCCAGCGCGATAAAACCAAGCTCCCTTTTCTTCACGAGAAGCACGGTCGTCGAAGCTGCCGCAAGCGTGCTGTGAGTCGACGGAAAGCTCGCACCGGACGGCTGCTTGATCAGCAGAACGATATTCGGATTAACGGTAAACGGTCTCGGACGGTTCACGAGGTGTTTCAGTAATACGTCTCCGGTGAGATAGCCGATAGCCAGAGCCATCAGCAGGATGATACCTGCCGCGCGCGTTTTCCGGAAGAACAGCAGGACAACGCCCGCGACGATCCAGATGATCCCCGAGGTGGTCAAATAGCTGAGAAACACGGTAAAGACATCTAAAAAACCGCAGCGAAACGTATCTTGTATCGCGTTTAACAGAGATAAGTCAAAGGATTGGATCGATTCCATCAGCTATCCTCTCTGTTAAGCGTCGAGGTCGCCGCCCATGTTTTCGAGCGAATCGATGGTGATCTTGCATCCGGGTTTTATATGCTGCATGATGAACTTCATGATATCCTCCGGCACGCCGACACAGCCGCCGGTATAGGTACGGTTGTAGCGGAAACAGTGGAAGAAGAACGCGCAGCCCTTCTCTTCGATACCTTCCGAGTTGTAGCCCATATTCAGGACATACTGATAGGCATAGTCATAATCCGCAATACGCTCGCCTTTCGTGGTATCCAGATCCGGTACATCTTTTATGTTGACCAGCTCGTTGAAGTGCATTCCTTCACGCGGATCGCCCGACCAATAGTAATCTCCATCGACTTTGGTGTACTCCATCTGACAGCCTGGGTCATCAGCCAGACCGAATGCTTTATCGATGGTGAAGGTGCCGACAGGCGTATAGCATTCCTTGTAATTTGCTTCGCCGAGACCGTCCTTTCCGATGAAACCGGGAGTCGTGATGATCTGTTCCCATTCGCCGTCAGCGTTCTTTTCGTGCATCGTGACATAGGCAGTCGTTTTGCCCACTCCGGCAACAACGATCAACTGCTCCGCATCCTTTGTCGCGTCGAGCTTCGTCACCCATTCGGGAGATTTACGGACTTCCTGATGTGTAAAATACAGATCGGAATCACCGGAATTGACCGTGATCTCTGTTGTTTCACTCGATTGGACGCATCCCGCAAGCACAGAGAGCGCCAGTATCGCCGCAAGGATAAGGGCTATATTCTTAAAGGTATTGTGTTTCATAGTTTAACCTTCCTTCTGTGGTATTCAACCGACAAATTGAACGATCGGCCTGACTGTAACAGTCGAAGCCGCAGTTCTTATTTGAGTTTTGGCTGCTGTTATTATTCTGCTGACGCCGCTTACACAAAAGTCAGCTGCTGTCTGTCATTCCGCGCTGTCGGCGCGATAGCAGAACTGATAGCCCGAGTAATAGGTCACGGTCTCGGGGCCGTCGGAGGTCGTCACCGGAGCGACAACGATGATCCACGCTGTCCAGCCTTCGGGAGTGTATCCCTTCTCCGAGCTGATGATCTGTGCGCCGGAACCCACCAGTTCTCTTACATTGGCGATAGCTGTCGCCTCATCGATATAGCCGTCGGAGCCTTCCGTAGCAGGATGGTCACCCGACTGAGCTCCGTTACCGTCTGAAGTCTGCGCAGCGCTGTCGGTCTGCTCTTCGGCAGCGGCTGTCGTTTCATTTACGGTCTCGGCTGTGGTTGCTGTAGTGGGCTCTGGGTTCTTCTTTTCTTCGCCGCAGCCGGTAAATAAAATGCCGGTCGCTGAAATAATTAACACTGCAAAAACAATTGTCAAAGCTTTTTTTACAGATATGCTTCATGATTTTTTCCTCCATTGTAAAAACTATTGCATATTTAATTAATTATACAATATAAAGCAAGAAAAATCATTCTCCATTCTGGTTAAAATGATTCTGCGATGGAATTATAAACGAAATAACAGGTGACTTTTTAATCATCGTTTGTTATAATTACGATGAAGGTGTGATACTATGAATCTGACTGTTCTCGATTTCATCGCTTACAATTACATATCTCTTATTCTTCTGTTCGGCATCGCTCTGACGGTACTGCTGAACCGTAAGGTGAATATCCCGGCGATCAACACGATCTGGCTGATCCTCGGGCTGGTGTTCTGTATCCTGGTCGTGAACTTCATTTCCGAATGGGCGAATCAGGATATGACGCGCCAAACAGCGAATTACTGGACAACAGTGCTGAAATACGCCCTCAATCCCTTTATCATCTGTCTCGAGGTCGTCCTCCTTGTCGACGGACCGCTGAAAAAGTCCCTCATCATCCTTCCAGCCGCCGTCAACGCCTTCATGATGCTCGTACTGCCGACGATCAGCGAGTTCAGCGTCGTTGGATATGATGAAAACAACGTTTTCGGTTATTCGAACTGGCGCTACACGCCGTATGTCGTGACCGCGTTTTATCTGATCCTTTGGGTAGTCCTCACCTTCACCTATTTCAAACAGTACAAAGATCGGCGCAGTATCGTCGCGGTGTTCATCGTAGTTGTCACGCTGCTGACCATGTATCTGGAATACCAGAATATTCTCTCGGATTATTTGGATGAGATCACACTGATCGACATCTATCTTTACTACTACTATCTGTCAACGGTCTATCAAAGAAAGATCAACGACGAGATGGTGAAAAAAGCAACGGAGCTTACCGGCGTCAAGGTCAAGCTCCTGCAGGATCAGATCTCGCCGCACTTCATCTATAATGCCCTTGCTATTATCAAGTCGCTGGTATATGAAAACCCCGAAAAGGCGGCGCAGACGATCGACGACTTTTCCACCCATCTCAGACAGAACGTCAACGCACAGAAGCACTCCGAAAGCACGATCCCCTTCACTAAAGAGCTGGAGCATATCAAGGCTCTCCAGCGAATCGATGAAGCGGGCAAAGGCAAAAGCACCGACGTCATCTATGATATCAGGGAAGAAAACTTCCGGGTGCCGCCGCTGACCATCGAGCCGCTGTTTGAAAATGCGTTGATCCACGGGATCAGTCATCGAAAGGACAGACAGATCCGGATCATTTCCCGCTGTGACGGAAAGCATTATATCGTACAGGTCATTGACAACGGTACGGGCTTCGACCCAACCGCTAAAACGACCGGCGTCGGTATCGATAACATCCGCACAAGACTTGACTATTTCTGCGGCGGTACGCTGGACATTCAAAGCAGTCCCGAAGGCACGCGTGCTACGGTATATATCCCCAAAAAGGCAGGTGACATTAAATGAAGATCATCGTTTGCGACGACTATTTGCTGATAGTTCACGCACTGATACGCGATATCAAACGAATCGAACCGCAGGCGGAATGTGAGGGTTTTTGCGACGCCGCCGAGGCGCTTGAATACATACGCACAAATCCGATCGACATAGCATTGCTCGATATAGATATGCCTGAGATCAACGGGCTGACGCTCGGAAAAGAGATCCTCGACCTTTATCCGAGAGCGAACATCATCTTTGTCACCGGCCATCCCGAATACGCTCTCGAGGCGCATGAACTGTATGCGAGCTCCTTCTTGGTAAAGCCCGTTACCTTTGACGCGCTGAAAAATGCTTTTGAGCATCTGCGCAATCCTGTCGCAGAGCTTGATAAAGAAACTGTCGCCGAATTCTACACCGGAAAAAGCAATCTTGGCCAAAACATCCGCAATCTCAGGATCAAGCACGGTCTTTCTGTTCCGCAGCTCGCTCAAAAGCTGAACGTCACCGCACAGACAGTGTATCGCTGGGAGAACGGTGAACGAACACCTGATATCGTGAAATTTGTCATGCTCGCCGACCTGCTCGGCGTCGATATGCATGAATTATTGAGCTAAAAAAGCAGTATATAGCAACAGGAGGCTCCCTAAAATCGCAGCCTCCTGTTTATTTGATCTTGTTATATCATTTATTTGTTGTGTTTCATATTATCTTCCTATGCAGACAACACTTTTTCCACTATTAAATCAGAATTCCGCGCCGAAGTTTTCCATTGAATCAATAATCACTGCGCACTCCGGATCAACGTGCTGCATGACGAAGTACATCTGCTCCTCGGGTATCGCGACACAGCCCCCGGTACGGGGTTTTCTGTCGCCGAGACAGTGCAGGAAGATTGCCGAGCCTTTACCGGGAGTCCCTTCCTCATTGTAGCTGATGTTCATACAATACTGATATTCATACTGATAGTCAAAAATATGCTCGCTGTCTTCCTTGTTCAA
>JAFRBD010000019.1 GCA_017405065.1 Ruminococcus sp.
CGAATAGGACAGCCCTTCGGATTATGAAAACTTCGTTTTATACTAAACCAAAAGGTCGGGGGTTCGAGTCCCTTCCAGCGCGCCATCTACAAAACCGAGGTAGCATCCGATACCTCGGTTTTGTATTTTACCGTACAGCGCGGTGGAAGGGACTCGAAGGCGAGCGAGGCAAGCCGTAAGCCGCGCGCACGGCGCAGGCAAAAACGCCATAGCATGGCGTTTTTAGCGAGAGCGTAGATCAGCGGTGTGACAGAAGACGTCGATCCGAAGACGAGGTACCCTGTTACCGTCAAATCGAACCTACTTCCAGCGCGCCATATACAAAACCGAGGTATCATCCGATACCTCGGTTTTGTATTTTACCGTACAGCGCGGTGGAAGGGCCTCGAAGGCGAGCGAGGCAAGCCGTAAGCCGCGCGCACGGCGCAGACAAAAACGCCATAGCATGGCGTTTTCAGCGAGAGCGTAGATGAAACGTGTGACAGGAGGTGTCGCTTCGAAGACGAGGTACCCTGTCACCGTCAGATCAAGCGTACTTCCAGCGCGCCATAACAGCCCTTGATGTTCAGGCATCAAGGGCTGTTATCTTTTTCTAAAGAATGGCTTAAACAGTGGGGTTTTGGGTGATGCTTTCGTAAATGTGACCCTCCGAAACTTCCAAGAGCGACCCTCTGAAAAAATCGAGAAACTTTTCAAATAATCATTTTTTATCAATCAGGCTTATCGGGAGGCGCGCCGTGATCCGAGCCGCCGTTATCACCGGGCTTGTCGGGAGGGGCGCCGCCGTCGCCGGGGCCTCCGCCGCTGCCGGTTGATACGACTTCGATCGCCGTACCTGTTGAGGCTGTGCCTGCTGTATATTCCTCGCCGTTCACATACAGCTTGTGACCGTTGAGGTCGATGCTGTCCTTATCGCAGGTCAGAGAGGTGATATTGCTGTCGGAGGTCAGCGTCCACTTGGCGCCGTCCTTCAACTCCACATAGACTTCGCCCGCTTGAGAGTCAGAGTTGATCGCGCCGTTAAAGACGGAGCTGTCGGAGAGATAAAGATTGAGGTGGGAGACGTCGTCGACCAGCATATCGCCGTTGATGGTCTGCTGCTTCGCGTACAGGCTGACCTGACCGCCGTTAGAGCCTTCATTGCCCCAGCCTGCCGCAGCCGCGCGCAGGAAGTAACCGTCAGCATCGTTGTTGACGATGGTCGCGTTACTTAGGCTGATGTCAGTCGCGGTGTTGTTGACAAAGAAGATATCGCCGTTCGCGTTGGTGAGTGTACCGCCGTTCATGGTAAAGGACGAGGTGCCCTGTGCCGCGTCGCCGGACATACTCTGGTAGATCATGACCGCCTTGTAGACGTCGGATTTGTCGCTGTTCAGGGTGTTATTGTCGGCAGTAAGCGTGACGTTGTTCAAGGTAACACTGTTCTTGCCCTCGACGACCACGCCCTCGGAGGCGGTAGAGGTCAGATCCGCGTTCGATACGGTGATATCCGCTGTCGAGTAGATAACAGGAGAGCCGGTGCCGGAGGTGGTATAGCTGCCGCCGTCCACATTGACCGTACCGCCGCCGCGGTCGGAGCGGATCGCCGCCGATGATCTGCCG
>JAFRBD010000020.1 GCA_017405065.1 Ruminococcus sp.
AAGGTCCATGTGTCCTGCAGTACCATGCCGATACAGTTGTGAAGATATTCTCTGCCCATTTCGTCGATCGGAACGCCGTCAAGCAGGATCCTGCCGCCCTGCGGTTCATAAAACCGCATCAAAAGGTTGACAAAGGTACTCTTTCCGGCGCCGGTAGGTCCGACGATAGCGACCTTTTGTCCGGGCTTGATATCAGCGGACAGGTCGTGCAAAACGATCTGATCGGGAACATAACCGAATTTAACGTGATCAAAAACGACCGCACCTTCAACTTTTTTCGCTTCAACAGGCTTTTCGGGGTCTGTGAGTTCTTCTGCTGACAGGATTTCTTCGATACGGTCGGACGCCGCAGCTGCCGGCTGGAAAATGGAAAACGAATTGAATACCTCGGAGATGGGCGTCGAGATGAATCCTGCATAGAGAATGAATGCCGCCAGACTGCCGAAGGTGATATTGCTGCTGTTCACAGAGAACAGGATCGCGGCAGTGATGCATACGGCGACATAGCTGAGGTTGCCGGAAAAGCTCATGATCGGATAAACAATACCGGAGTAAAACCGTGAAAGCCTGGATGATTTGAGCATTTTTTCATTTTTGCTTTCAAAATACTCGGTCATATCATTCTCACAGTTGAAGGCTTTGATCACCAGATGACCCGAGAATGATTCGGCAATGACCGCGTTGACCTCTCCGGCGGCTTTTTGCAGTTTGACTGCCTGCGGTCTGCTCTTCTTCAGCACAAAAGCGGTAGCGATAAAACCGAGTACCGTCGCCGCCAGCAGACTGAGCGTCATATAGACGTTGGTGGCGAACATCAGGACCAGCAGCAAAACCAGCTTAACGATGTTCGCGGGCATATTTACCGCGATCTCAGACACAGCGCCCGTCATGGTATCGACGTCGTTGACGATGCGCGACTGCAAATCGCCGATGGTCATACGATCCATGAACGACAGCGGGAGACGGTCGGTTTTTCCGATCAGCTCAGACCGGAGATCTCTTCCCATCCTGCCCTTGACCTTTGACATGATCAGGTTTTGGATCAGCGTCAAAAGACCGTACGCCGCGATCAAAGCGACCGAGACAGCCACGATCGGAACCACAGCGGACAGGTCGATATCACCGTTTATGTTTTTCTGTACCAGATCGGCTATCTTTTTCACCTGATTAGGGATAAATATCTGTGCCGCTGATCCTATAAGCGCCATAATCGACGCGAAGATGATCCCGCTCTTATATGCCGCTATCCTGCTGATAAAAAACTTGTTCTTTCTCATTGCACGGCACCCCCTGACACACACTCGTTCAACAGTTGGGTATCAGCGATCTCACGGTAGATCGGACAGCTCTTAAGAAGCTGTTCGTGAGTGCCGCAGCCCTTGACGGCGCCGCCGTCCAGCACAATGATCTTGTCAGCGCTGCGAATGGTCGAGATTCGCTGAGCAACTACAAGAATCGTCGCACCCTTTGCGTGCTTCCGAAGCGCCGAGCGAAGCTTTTTGTCGGTGCTGAAATCAAGCGCGGAGAACGAATCGTCAAACAGATAGATTCCGGGATCTCTGCATACAGCGCGCGATATGGTCAGTCTTTGCTTCTGTCCGCCGGAAAGATTGTTACCGCCCGGCAGAATCACGGTATCATAGCCCTCGGGCTTTTGGCGGATAAATTCGTCAGCCTGTCCGATCATCGCGGCCTGTTCAATCTCGCCGAGCGACTTCGCGAAGCCGCCGTTATCGCCGAAATCGATGTTGGATGCGATGGAACGCGTAAACAGACTGGCCTTTTGGGGCACATAGCCGATCAGCGAACGTAAATCGTTGAGTTTATATTGCTTGACATTGATACCGTTGATCAAAATCTCGCCGTCTGTCGCGTCATACAAACGCGGTATAAGGTTCAGCAGTGTGGTTTTTCCGCAGCCCGTCGCACCGATAAACGCAACCGTCTCGCCGGGGTCAGCTGTAAAGCTGATATCCGCAATCGTATCGGCTGCCGCGCCGGGATAACGGAAGCTGACATGACGAAATTCGACAGCAGCCGGCTGCTCTGTGTCGCTTTCAGCGCCGTCGCCGTCCTTGATCAAGATATCGGTATCCAGTACTTCTCTGATACGCTTGATCGACGTCGCAAGTCCCGGAACCAGTACAAGACCCTTAACCAGCATGATAAACGCCTGTACGCACAGCATGGCGTAAGACGAAAACGCAATCATATTCGCATAGTCGGCGGCGCGCTCGGTTACCGGGTCGCCGGCAATAATGCCTGCGCCGATCCAGTAGATGGCGATAGTCAGTCCGTAGATGATGGTGATCATACCCGGCAGCAGAAACGACATTCCGCGCTCGACAAAAATGCTGATATCCGTCAGCTTGCTGTTGGTCTTATCAAATCGGTTTTCTTCGTATTGCTGCGCATTAAAGGCGTGCACTACCCTGATACCGTTCAGATGCTCGCCGATAAAGCGGTTCTCGTCATCGGTAAAGGTCTGCAATTTGAGCATTTTCGGAATGGTCACCGCAAAAATGACGCCCATGAGGATCAGCGTTAAGATTACCGCCGCGCCGGTAGAGGTAAGCCATGCGGTATCGGCTCCTGCCATTTTGATGATAGCAAGTGTCGCGAGAACGACTGCCTTCATCAGATACAGCGCGCCGTTAGCCCAAAACTGATAGATATAATTGATGTTTTTCGTGCAGCGTGTGATCAGACTTGCCGTCTGGAAACGGCTCATTTCACCGAGCGAAAAAGACATCGTCTTGGTATACACGGCGCTTCGCATACGCGTCGTCAAATTGGAGGACGCTCCGGAAATAAAGAAACTCGAAAGAATAGAAAACAACAGACTCCCGAGCGCGCACGCAAGCATGATCAGACCGGGCTCAACCAGATCCTCCGGCTTTACCCCGTTGGTCTGAACACGCAGGGTTATGGCAGAAATATACTCAGGGATCTTCAGGTCAAGCCATGACTGCGCCGTGACGCAAATCAGGCAAATCAGCAGCGAGATCTTATCCTTTGCTTTTAAAAATCGTAAAGTCAGTTTCATCGTTTAACTCTGTCCGAACAGACGGGTCAGTTCTTCGATCCTATCATCGGTGATAATCTCGTTAACCTGCCTGTCTGAATCAATCAAATAAATATTGCCGCCGTCGGACGGTTTGAATTCTCCGCTGAGCGGCTTTCCTGTTTTCGCGTAGTGTACAAGCTCGGCGTTCATCTTGACGCCCATCTCGCGGTCGGCGTCCGTCCAGTAATCCCTGCGCAGATCGGAAAGATGGTTGGTAAAATACGGAACCTCAAAAGAATGGAACGCACCGAAGCGTTCGGATAACGGTCCGGGCATGACATGTCTGAATATATAGAGATAAGTAACGCTGTCGGGAGCGGCTGAGGAACGCGCCTTGGCGAAATCCAGCATCCCTTTGAGCAGGATATCACGCACCATGGGACGGATCGCCGCCTTGAAATTATTTTCATCCGCGACATACTTTTTCTCGATCTCCTCAGCGGAATCGGGATACAGCTTTTTGAGCAAAGCGCGGAACTCGGCGATATCGGCGCAGGCAAATATCATGCGGCAGATCTTCATGATCTGTCCGTCCTCTGCGACGACGCCCATCATAAAGGGTTTATCAGCACCGTATCCCTTTTTGACGCAGTCGCAGAACTGACCGTCGACATAATAGCCGTCGATTGCCGGGATGCTGTCCGTAAAATGCGGCAGATACTCCTGCGGCGGAACCTCGCGCATCTTCTGAAGACTGCCGCCGAATTCCTGCTCCAGCCGGTTGCCGACAGCGCAGATCTCATTGAGCGTCCGCCACTCTTTCATATAGTATGAATTGTATCCCATCGACAGCGTTCTGGCAAAAAGATCCTTCGCCACCGGGCTGACCGAAAGGAGGTTGACCTCTGACGCACCTGCGCTTTGGCCCCAGATCGTAACGTTCTTCGGATCGCCGCCGAAGCGTTCGATATTATCCCTGATCCATTCCAGAGCAGCGATCGCGTCGGAAAGCATATAATTTCCTGCAAGCCCTTTGTCGGACTCACGGCGCAAATCATCATTCGCGCACCATCCGAAGACGCCCTCCCGGTGAGTGAAGGAAATATAGATCACGCCGTTTTCGGCGCATGCCGTACCGTCATAGATCTCGCAGGAGGAACCTCCCGATACAAATCCTCCGCCGTAAAAATACAGGATGACAGGCATTCCCGTTTGTCCTTCGGGCGTCCAAATATTCAGCGTCAGACAATCCTCGGAATAATCCCTGTTATCGATCAAAAACTCCTGCGTCCATATCTGCTTGGAATAGTCATCCAGCGGATTCTGCCACGCGCTGTGTCCGAACGCGACACAATCGAGCACTCCTTCGCGATAACGCAAACGCTCGGCAGGCTTCCATCTTTTTTCGCCTACCGGAGCCTCGGCGTAAGGTACTCCCTTAAATACCATTAAACCGTCTTTCTGATAATATCCTCTGATTTTACCGCCGGTCGTTTCCACGGGCGGCGTATAATTCAAATCCATGTTTCCCTCCTTATGCAGGCGCAACCCTGCTCAATGAGAACAGATCCCGCTTGACGAGACCGTTATCTGTTAAGATCGGTGAAAAGCCGCAGCGGCGCAGCTCGTCGCAAAAGTAATTGATATAGGAAATATCCTCGCTTCGCCAGATAAATGCGAATTCCATCTTATCACGGAAAGTATGGGCAACGATCGAATTCACTCGCGAGTAACCGGTAAGGAACGCGCCGTCCAGCAGAGAGTCGATTTCTTCACCCAGCGTCAGTCTTCCGGGATAGGAGATCGGCAGAGTATACGGCTTTTTCCCTCCGGCGGGCGGGGGTAGCTTTCTTGTACGAATATCGCTGTCGTCAGCATAGAAACGATCCACCATCGCCGCTTTTGTACCGATCAGGCGTTCAAAAGCAGCCTTTGTCATCTGTTGTGTCATGATGTTTTTCATTCGGGTACACCGGACAGATATATCCGGCTCAACCGTTTCCCGATAAGTCGGTACCGAGATCCCGTCCGAAAAATTCACCAGCGTGGACGAACCGAAAAACGGACGCAGATTGACCGGCAGCATGGCGATAAAGGGATCCTCCCCGGTGTGATAATGACGGTATACCGCCTGGGCGGCGAGATCGATCATCAACGGCGTAAAGCTTGCGCCGAGCTTCTTGGTAAGACGAATGAAATCAGAGGTGCTGATATCGACAAGATATTCATGGATCTCATTTGTTTCGGGCGGGAACTGTTCCATGGGGATCGTAAACGCACCGGGATTGTCAAAGCTGTATTCCGGGACGGATTCTGTATTCCCGTAAAGTCGATACGGGTCAACCATATCCTCGGGATCCGGATTCAGACGAGCATGACCGGGCGTTCTGACTCCGGCCAAAAACGCTTCATCCGTCACGGCTTTTCCGATATACGCCGCATAAAGAGTCAATACAGAACTCAGATATGCCTTCATGCCGACCGCATCGGTGAAACCGTGATTAAAATATACTGACAGCTTTCTATCATCACAAACAAAATACAGCATGTAACCGTTCATATCATCGGAGCCGTAGAATTTGACAGGACCGGGCTCTTCACAAAACACCAGCGGGCTGTCGTTAGGCGTCATTTCCAGCTTGTTGTTGCGGATCACCGGGCGAACGGCGAATTCGGGAAACAGCCGCATCGCCTCGTTGGCGGCGCGCTCCAAAAGCGCACGTTGTATCTCGTCGCCGAAGGTAACGCTGTACTTGAGGCTGAATGACGCCTCGTCGCGCATAAAGCAATAAAAGAAATCGTTAGATGCGCCGGATAGCTTCATCATCACTCTTGATAACCTTCCTTTTCGTACAATAATGAATCAAACGTCCATGTGGAAAAACATTTTCGCGACAGGCTGATCGGTAATATGGCAAGGCGAGATTCCGTCTGCCAAAACGCCGCGTTTCAGCATTTGGATATCTCTGAACAACAGATGCGCCTCCGGCTCACAAAGCGAAAGTTCCAGAACGATCGCGGCGTCGCCGCTGTCAAGACGCAGCTGTTCCGAACAGGCTGCCGCCACCGCGGACAGATCCGCCGAGGACGCCTTTTCCAGTTCTTCATCGGTTTCGGGCTCAATGACCAGAATAAAGCGTTCGGGATCGTCTGTATTCATCAGCGTAAAATCTGCCGCTGTGATCCCGAGCTTTTCAGCACATAGCTCTACCGTACCGATCAGCTGTTCTTCTCTGAGTCCGCGCATAGACGCAAGGTCATAGGTTATCGGACAGAGCTTGCGGATAACAATTTCATTCGCATCTGCTTTGACGCATTTAACAAGGAGATCTGTCTTGTATCGGAACAAACCGGCTTTATTGGAGATCACGACCGTATACTCCTCCCCGGCTTTGAGCTCATGCGCGAAACGAGGCTTCACGTCATCGAAATCAAAAGGAAGAAACTCAAAGAAGCCATCCTCGAGAGACAAACTGATATCATCTCCGTCGGCTGTGCCGTAGAAGCAGTATTCATCCGCCAGGAAGCCGTTGCTGTATTTGACGTTCCCGAGATAGCGGGACACGTTCTTTTGATAGATGGCAAAGCTGCCGGTGCCGTCCGCAATCACGCGCTCCAGCCGCGGCCAGATATCAGTGAGCAGCGGCTTACCGTCCGCTTTTTCAAATATCGCTCTGAGCTGTGCCGCCCTTTCGGGATCGGGATGCAGCTTGCTGTGGATCTCGGTCACGATATCGGCGGGAATATCCTTGGTATCCGACATCCTGCCGTTTTCGATATCGTCACAGAGCATCTTCCACTTGCGGTACATCAGCGCCGTTCCGGCATAGAGTGTCCAAGCGTTGGGGGCGTAAACCGTGTCGACATCACGCTCTGTCAGTGCAAACAACAGGCGAACGTAGTCAAAATCACACAGTGTCTTGGGAAAAATCAGCTCGGGCGGCGTAACGAAACGGGCGCTTTTTGTATACGATCTGGAATTCTGAGCCATGTACTCCGTCAGGATCAGTCCCATCACCGTATTGGTGTATTTATTGTCCATCGTCAGACGGGACGACTTGTAAGGCAGGCTTTCCAGCATGGTGAATACAGTGCCGGTACCGACCTGTTCTCTGAACTCGGTCACATATTTCGAAAGCAGCTGTTCGGTAAACGGGAGCCTCTTGGAACGTCCGTCACCGTCATGCGTGACCGCGTAACAGGTGATCGTCTCATCTGTAAATATCCCTCTTTCGCCGATATTGACGGTCAGATCGATCAGCGGCTGATAGCCGATATAATCAGCCATGGGTACCTGATCGCGGTAATCCTCCATCGTTAACAGATCAGTAAATCGATACCGTTTACCGAAATCGGAATTCATGCCGAGTTTTAGAACCGACGCCAGTGCATCCTTCTGTTTTTCCAGCACGGTCACGGGCGCATTTTCGTCGATCCTGTAAATATAATTGCCGACAACGGCAGATTCGCCCAGAAGGATTTTTCTGGGCAGGGTATTCATTCTGTCATTACGGCCGCCCGCGTAGATCTTGGAGGCAGCGATCGGTTTAAGCATCCTGACATACGGCTCCATCATATCGGAGATCTCTTTGCGTACGGCAGGATCGATATCCACGCACGCGTTGACGAGAATCGCCACGTACAGCAGCAGCATACCCATGGAGTCATTCATATAAATGCCGTTGTTCAGGCCCTTGTCAAACAGCTTTTTGAAGCCCTTGGCATAGCGGAGCAGCACCTCGTTATTGACCTTTGTCGTCTGCACCAGCGAGCTTCCGTTGACAAAATAGACATAGCCGATCATCTGCGGCGCCAAACAGATATTTTTAGCCAGCGCATAAGCGGAAATGCTGAAGTCATAATCCTCGGCAAAGCTGATGGAATCGTCAAAACGGATATTGTTTTTTATCAGGAAATCCCTGCGATAGATTTTTGAG
>JAFRBD010000021.1 GCA_017405065.1 Ruminococcus sp.
TCTTCAGTAGTAAAATGAGTGTAATGACTCATTTTGCTTTCCCCCTCGCATAATGTTGTGTGGTAACTCCATTATACTCGGGTTTGCTTAATGAGTCTATTTATTTTCTACTGTTGCACTTGTATTGTAAATCCATCATTCCTAATTAGAACAGCCCGCTGATCACACCGTCGTCGCTGACGTCGATCAGCTCGGCGGCAGGCTTTTTCGGCAGACCGGGCATGGTCATGATGCTGCCTGTCAGTACGACGATAAAGCCCGCTCCCGCAGAGATGCGGATATCCTGCACATGGATGACAAAGCCCTCGGGCGCGCCGATCAGCGGCGCTTCATCCGAAAAGCTGTACTGCGTCTTTGCGATACAGACAGGCAGATCACCGTAACCCAGCGCGGTGAGTTTCTCGATCGCGTTTTCCGCCTGCTTGGTAAAAGCGACGTGGCTGGCGCGATAAACGTGCTTGGCGACATAGCGGATCTTCTGTTCTACGGGGATATCGAGCGGATAAGCGTATTCGAAATCTTCGTTGCTTTCTTCCTCGCACAGACGGATGACCTCGTCGGCGAGATCGACGCCTCCGATACCGCCGTCCGCCCAGACGGTAGACAAGACGGTATTCACGCCCAGCTCCTTACAGCGGCGGATGACCATGTCGATCTCTGCGTCGGTGTCGGTCGGAAAGCGGTTCAGCGCGACCACGCTCGGCAGCTTGAACACGTTTTTGATATTATCCACATGGCGCAGCAGGTTCGGCAGACCCCTTTCGAGCGCCGCTAAGTTTTCGGGAGCGAGGTTCTTTTTATCCACACCGCCGTGCATCTTCAGCGCGCGGACGGTCGCGACGATCACGACCGCATCCGGCTTCATGTCCGCGTAACGGCACTTGATATCGAGGAACTTTTCCGCGCCGAGATCCGCGCCGAAGCCCGCCTCGGTTACGGTATATTCGCCCAGCCTGCGCGCGACCTTGGTCGCAAGCACGGAGTTGCAGCCGTGAGCGATATTGGCGAAGGGACCGCCGTGTACAAAGGCAGGTGTACCCTCTAAGGTCTGTACCAGATTCGGCTTGATCGCGTCGGTCAGCAGCGCCGTCATCGCTCCCTGCGCGTGCAGATCGCCCGCGGTGACGGGTTTTTCGTCATAGGTGTAGCCGACGATCACGCGCGACAGCCGCTCCTTGAGGTCGCGGATGCTCTCGGACAGGCACAGGATCGCCATGACCTCGGAGGCGACGGTGATATCGTAGCCGTCCTCGCGCGGTACGCCGTTGACCCTGCCGCCCAGACCGTCGGTCACATAGCGCAGCTGGCGGTCGTTCATATCCACACAGCGCTTCCACGTGATGCGTCTGGGGTCGATGTTCAGGCTGTTGCCCTGATAAATATGGTTGTCGATCATCGCGGCAAGCAGGTTGTTCGCCGCGCCGATCGCGTGCATATCGCCGGTGAAATGCAGGTTGATATCCTCCATCGGGACGACCTGCGCCCAGCCGCCGCCCGCGGCGCCGCCCTTGATGCCGAACACGGGGCCGAGAGATGGCTCGCGCAGGGCGACGTTCGCGTTTTTGCCCAGCTTGCGCAGACCGTCCGCAAGACCGATCGTAGTGGTCGTTTTGCCCTCGCCCGCAGGGGTGGGAGTCATCGCAGTGACAAGGACGAGTTTGTTGTCCCCGCCCTCCTTTTTCAATATGTTCAGATTGATCTTCGCCTTGTAATTGCCGTAGGGCTCGAGATACTCTTCATCGATCCCCGCCGTTTCGGCGATCTCTGAGATCGGCTTCATCTCAAAGCTCTGGGCGATTTCAATATCAGTCAATGGTATCAACTCCGTTTTTGAATGATAAAATACACAAAAAAAATCGTATCATCCGTTATTTTTCCATGTTAGATTATACCTTAATTTTTCCTTTACGTCAATATAAGCGAAAAAATTCTTGTTTCCTGTCAAAACCACTTGCCAACCGTCACAAAATGTAGTAATATCTATATACTCACATCTATATATAGATAATATGAGTATCGGTAAGAATCATTATTGGGTCAACAGCGGGGAGGAACTGACATGAAATTACTGGAAGAAAGAATCTTAAAGGACGGAATCGTGCGCGAAGGCAACGTACTCAAGGTCGACAGCTTCGTCAATCATCAGATCGACGTCGACTTCATCGCCGAGCTCGCCAAGGAGTTCAAGCGTCTGTACGAGGGTGAAGAGATCACCAAGATCCTCACCATTGAAGCGAGCGGTATCGGCATCGCCTGCATCGTCGCGCGGGAGTTCCATGTTCCCGTATTATGTGCCAAGAAGAACAAGACCATCAACATCGCCAACGACGTCTACACCGCTAAGGTCGAGAGCTTCACCCACAAGCGCACCTACGACATCATCGTGTCAAAGGACTTCTTGAAACCCGAGGATAAGGTGCTGATCATCGACGACTTCCTCGCGATGGGCTCCGCCTTACAGGGACTCATCAGCCTGATCCGCGACGCGGGCGCCACCATCGTCGGCGCGGGCATCATCATCGAGAAGGCGTACCAGCAGGGCGGACAGATGATCCGCGACATGGGCGTGAGAGTCGAATCGCTCGCGCGCATCAAGAGCATGGATAATAACGTCATCGAATTCATAGACTAAAGGAAAAGAACCTTCCCCTCAAGAGAAGGCTTTCTTAGGAGGGTATTACTACGAAAAAATATATCATCATCGGCGCGGCGCTGATCGTATCGGTCGCCGCGTTTTTGACAGGCGTATTCCTGCTGACGCGCAGCATTCCCGCCCATGAGCGGGAAATCGACGGCGTCATCGCGTCGGGCGCCGTGACGCAGACCGATATGATCAAAACGGTGACGGGAGACCGTTACTTTGCCGTATCGACTGCCGACCAAGCGCAGAAAGCCGATACCGACAAACCGGCTACCGCCGACCAGAAAGCGCCGACCTATACCAAGGATACGATCCCGCAGGTCACGGGTCTTTGCCGCCTGAGCGAAAAGGCGGACAGCCTGAAGATCGGCTGGGACGAGATCGACGGCGTACAGGGCTACCGCATCTATCGCCGCGACGACAACGATCCGCAGGCGGATTACAAGCTGTTTTCCGTCGTGAACCGCGCGGGACTGGATATCCGTAATCTCAGCAAGGGCAGCAAATACAGCTTCCGTGTCGCACCGTACATCGCTGACGGCTCCAAGACCTATGAGGGCGAGCCTACCGAGGTCACCTTCGGCACCGCTCCGACCGACGTCGAGGGCTTCAAAATGACCGACGAGACCAAGACGACGATCTCCATGAGCTGGGACAAGAACGAGCGCGCCGACGGCTACCTGATGGAGCGCTGCTACCGCGGCAAGTGGAGCGACTATCAGGAATTTGACGCAGATACCACCGAGTTCACCGATACCGACCTCGAACCCGGCAAGGCGTATTACTACCGCATCCAAGCTTATCGCGACGACAGCACCGGCAGACTGCCCGGCGCCAAGACCGCGATCCGTACCGTCGCGGGGCTTTTGGGGCCCGAGGATAAGAACTCCGCCTCCAAGCTCGGCAGGGTATCGCTCGACTACAAGGACAGCAAATATGCCGACGGCTATCTGATTTGGTACAGCAAGGACAAGGAGAACTGGGAACAGCTCACCGACACCGACCGTACCCATTACAGCACCTCGCGCCTTGAAAACGGCGAGACCTACTGGTTCCGCATCTATCCCTACCGAACGGTCGACGGTCACGATATCGTCGGCGCGTATACCGAAATGGACTTCGTCGCGAACAAGGAGATCTATGACAAGACGGTCGGCGACACCTACGTCGAGGTCA
>JAFRBD010000022.1 GCA_017405065.1 Ruminococcus sp.
TGCGGGCTCGCAATGACAGATCGAGGAAAGGGAGCCTTGGAGGGGTGCTGATCCTGTTTGTGAGATTGCCACGGCTCCTTAGGGAGCCTCGCAATGACAGCGGGAGGATAGGGATTTTTTGCACAGAAAAAGCAAAAGAAGCGCTCCCGAAGGAACGCCCCTTTTGCTTTAGGATTTAAATTAACATGAAAAAAGTAGTGATTAGCAAATTAAATGGTTTCTGTTCTTCGCGTAATTACGCGGTATGTTCGATGTTGCCGAACATATTCAATCTGAATAACTTGCTCTCGTCAGCCGGATTGTCACAGAGGATATAAGCCTCGGTGATCTTGCCGCCGTTGATGAGCTGCGTCAAGCCGAGCAGCTGGCTGAGCTTGCTTCTCAGATTGATCTTGTCGCCCTCGTGGGTGACGAGGTAGACATTGCCTTCGCAAGTGTCAAGCACGCTTAAGAACTCAGAAACGTCAATGTCGTGTAAACTCATGACAGAGGTCATCATTAATTTCCGCCTCCTTATTCTGCTTTTTCGTGCTGCCATTTACCATTTGGCATTGTGTCCTAAAATACCGTGCCGTCTTGGCCGCACGGCGCGGCAGTCAAGCGGACTTTGTCTTGACGCTATTTATTATAGCACGCTTTTCGTGAAAGTCAACAACAAATTAAATATTTCTTTGTGCATAGTGCTAAAACCATGATGATTTTTAATAATTTAGATGAATATTTGTTGTGTGAGTTGCACAACAAGTTCGACGGCATCTTTACGATTGAGAAAGAATGATGTAATCGGTTCTGTACAGTTTGAACATTTCACCCTGACTTTGCCGCGGTTTACTGTCATTTTATCCAAAATCGCCGTTTCGGCGATGGAAACAGGCTTTATTGCCGGATAAACAGGCGTTCAGCAGGGAAAATCTCTTGGTCTACGGCGCTGAATTCGTGATCAGCGGCAAGCGACCGGTGACCCAAAAGGAAAAGCGGACTCGATAAAGGAAAAGTGGACTCTTTAGTGCTTGCACTGGAGAAGATTATTTGATACAATAACATGAGAAAATGCAATACGGAGGTTCTTATGTTAAACGATACCTATCAAATATTCAAAAGCGGAACGGATATCCGCGGCGTCGCCAGCGAGGGCGTAGCGGACGAGCCGGTCAATATGACAGATGATATCCTGTCTGCGATGGCGGACGGCTTCATCCTGTGGACGGAGGAAAAGACGGGTAAGCCCGCCAATGAGCTGACGGTATCCGTCGGACACGACTGCCGTATCTCGGGCGAGCATATCGCGGATATCGTGATCCGCCGTCTGGCGAGAGCGGGCGTGAAGGTCTATGACTGCGGGCTGTCGTCAACGCCCGCGATGTTCATGACGACGGTCGATCTCGGCTGTGACGCGGCGGTGCAGATCACCGCGTCGCACCATCCCTTCAACCGCAACGGGCTGAAATTCTTTACCCGCGGCGGCGGTCTGGACAGCCCGGATATCGAGGCGATCCTGCAGCACGCGCAGGACGGCGATCAGCCTGAGAAGGCGGCGGGCGGGGTAGTTTCGCCGATCAATTATATGGACAATTATTCCGCGCACCTGCGCGAGATCATCAAGCGTGAAGTGAACGCGGAGGATTATGAGTATCCGCTTGCGGGATTTCATATCGTGGTGGACGCGGGCAACGGCGCGGGCGGCTTTTATGCGGATCGCGTGTTGGCGCCCTTAGGCGCGGATACGAGCGGCTCGCGCTATCTGGAACCGGACGGGATGTTCCCGAACCATGTGCCCAATCCCGAGAACGCCAAGGCGATGGAGAGCATCTGTGAGGCGGTGCTTCAGAGCAAAGCCGACCTCGGCGTGATCTTTGACACCGACGTTGACCGCGGCGGCGCGGTGGATCAATACGGCAAGGAGATCAACCGCAACCGTCTGGTGGCACTGGCGGCGTGTCTGGCGCTGGAGAACAATCCCGGCGGCACGGTGGTCACCGATTCTATCACCTCGACGGGTCTGCATGAATTCATTGAAAAGAACCTCGGCGGTAAGCATTACCGCTACCGCCGAGGTTATAAAAACGTCATCAATAAGGCGATCGAGCTGAAGGCGCAGGGCGTCTGCGCGCCGCTCGCGATCGAGACCTCGGGTCACGCCGCGATGGAGGAGAACTATTTTCTCGACGACGGCGCCTATCTGTGTACCAAAATCATCATCAAGGCGGCGCAGCTCAGGCAGAAGGGCGAGACCCTCGACAGCCTGCTTGCCGATCTGAAGGAGCCGGTCGAGGAAAAGGAGATCCGCATCAGGATCACCGATAAGGACTTTAAGACGACGGGTCAGCGCGTGATCGACGAGCTGCAGAAATATGCCGAAAGTCAGCCCGACTGGCAGATCGCGCCCGATAACCGCGAGGGTATCCGCGTCAGCTTTGACAAGGATAACGGCGACGGATGGTTCCTGCTGAGGCTGTCCGTACACGATCCGATCCTGCCGCTGAACATCGAGAGCGACAGTGAGGGCGGCGTGAAGGTGATCGAGGAAAAGGTCATGGGATTCCTGCGGACACAGGAAGGGATATTAGTATAATTAGGAATGAGGAATGAGGGATCAGGAATTATGGTACAGCGCTTTTTTGAGACCGTCGAAAATGGTGCGCGCACCCAAAATATTGTTACAACGTGTCAGATTTTGCACTAAATGTACGCTTCCTAATTCCTAAACAGCACTAACGGTTAAAAAATTGACATAATCCTTGACAAAGGGCGATAATACTAATAATATGATGTTGTACTATGAAAACGGTGTGCCGTTTTCATTGGGCAGAGCGGATGATTCCGACGGCTGTTTGGCGGTCGGTTCCATCGGCGTACGCCCGCTTTGACACGCATATTCAATTAGGAGGAGACACAATGGTATTAGAAAAGATTAAGGTTATCCTTGCCGAGCAGTTTGATGTGGAAGAGGATTCTTTGAAGCTCGATACCGATCTGCAGGATGATTTAGGCGCGGATTCTCTGGACGTCATCGATCTGCTCATGTCCAGTGAGGATGAGTTTGAGATCGAGATCCCCGACGAGGAGATCGAGAACATTCGCACCGTGGGCGATCTGGTAAACTATATCGAATCGAATATCTGATCTGCAAAAAGATTAGGGCGGCTTTGAGCCGCCTTATTTTTTTGCGCTAATTTTGTTTCATTCTTGTTCTTGTCAGCTTCTTTTTCAGCTCCTGCGGCTTGAAGGGGATGAGGGGATAGAGGTAGCTTTTGCCGCTGATGGTCTTGTTGGTCGCGAGGAGAGCGATCAGGATGACGATGCCGATAATGAAGCCGACGAGGTTGCCGATATAGGTCGCCGTCAGCAGGATGAAGCGCGCGTATTTCAGCGAGAAGCCCAGCTCGTAGTTGGGTTGGCTATAGTTGGCGATGGTGACGAAGGCGACGTAGAGGGTGGAGGCGGTGGTGAACCAACCGGCGTTGACGGCAAACTGGCTGAACGCGATCGCGCCGATGATGCCGATCGCGGAGGTCAGGGAGCTGGGGGTATGCAGGGCGGCGAGACGCAGGCCGTCGATGCACAGCTCCATGATGATGAGCTGCCAGTAGATCGGCAGGCTGGTCGGCTCCACCATCAATACGAATTGAAAGACCTGCGGAACGTGTTCGGGATTTTGCAGACACAGCAGCCACAGCGGGGTAAGCAGCACCGAGGCGATGGTGATGAGGTAGCGCGTGATGCGGATATAGGTGCCGGTGATGGGCGGAAAGTAGTAGTCGTCCGCCTCCTCGAGGACGTCGAAGATGGACGTCGGGATCAATAAAGCGGAGGGGGAGTTGTCGACGAGGATGACGATATTGCCCTTGAGACAGACCGCCGCCGCGACGTCCGGGCGCTCGGTGTATTTGATCTTCGGGAAGGGGTTGAGCCACTTCTTCTGGTAGAGCGCTTCGATCAGGCTTTGCTGATTCATGCTCAGGTTGGCGATGTCGAGACTTTTGATGCGGTCGGTGATATTTTTCAGCAGGGTGTGGTCGACCTTGTTGTCCATGTAGCAGATGATGATATCACTCTTGCTCTCCCGTCCGACGGTCATCGCCTTGGTGACGAAGTTCGCGGAGCGGATGCGGCGGCGGATCAGCGCGGAGTTGAAGATGACGGTCTCGACAAACCCGTCCTTGCTGCCGCGCAGTACCTTATCGTCTTCCGGCTCGGAGGTGGAGCGCTGGGGATAGGTGCGCATGTCAAAGGCGATCGCGGCGGTGAAGTCCTCGGCGATCAGACAGGGGATGCCGCTGAGGACGTTTTTGACGACCTCGTCGGGCTTGTCGACGATGCTGATCTCGACGTAGGGGACGCAGTGGCGGCAGAATTCTTCGGCGGAGCTGAGGTATTCGGGACGGGTATTGCTGTAGAAGAACTCCATCAGCTTTTCCATGATATCGTCCTTGATCAGCCCGTTGATGTAGAAGATGACGGCTTTTTTGCCGGCGATGACGATATTGCGCTCGATGATGTCAAAGCAGTCGTCACAGCGCAGGAGCCGCGCGAGGGTGCGGCGGTTGGTTTCGTAGGATGAGGTGAACATGGGATCGGTCCTTTTAAAATAATTTTTATTATTTTTTTCGAAGTTGCATACTTTTATGCAACTTTTTTTATTATCTCGGCATAGGTGGGAGATGAATGATCGTACAACGGTCTTGATCTTCCGTGCCGATACTTGAATAAGGATCGGTATTCAGTATGAGGAAAGGAAGGAAACAGTGAAACCGAGAGAAAAAGAATTCTGCCGTTTGATGACGGTATATGCCGATCCGATCAGAGCGGCGCGGGAAGCGGGCTACAAGGAGCCGGAAAAGGCATGGTCAGAGCTTTCCGCGCGCGAGGAGATCGTCGGCGAGATCCGCCGCCGCTGCGAGAATATCCGCTCGATATACGAGAGTACCGCTGTATGCGGATTGTATCGGCTCGCCTACGGCGGCGTGAGCGACGCGCTGACGTTCATCAATCGGGAGATCATTCGCGAGGAGGATCTCAGAGCGCTCGACCTGAGAAATGTCTCGGAGATCAAGCGTACCGACAAGGGCGTCGAGATCAAGTTCTGTGACAGGATGAAGGCGGTCGACAAGCTGCAGGAGGTACTGGGCGTTTCTTCCGAAAACAAGGGAGGCTCGGGGCTTCTTGACGCGATCCTGCTGTCAGCCGAGGCGCTCGGCACTCGCTCGGGAAGTGAGACCGATGCAGTATAAGCCGCTGTCGGCAAAACAGCTTCGGGCGATGTTCTGGTGGGCGAAGGGCTCGGGGACCGAGCATTATGACGCCGTGATCTGCGACGGCGCCGTGCGCTCCGGCAAGACCTTTTCGCTTTCTCTGTCCTTTGTGATGTGGGCGAGCTTATGCTTTGACGGCGCGCTGCTGGGCTTTTGCGGCAAGACGATCTCGGCGCTGCGGCGCAATGTGATCATCCCCCTCCTGCCTTGTCTGAAGGAGCTCGGCTTTGATGTGCGTGAAAGCGTCAGCAACAACCGCCTGCATATCCGTTTCGGGAATCGTGAGAACACTTTCTTTCTCTTTTCCGGAAAGGATGAAGGCTCCGCTTCGCTGATTCAGGGCGTTACGCTGTCAGGGATCCTGTTCGACGAGGTCGCGCTGATGCCGCGCTCCTTTGTGGAACAGGCGCTGGCGCGTTGCTCGGTCGGCGGTTCGCGGTTCTTCTTCAACTGTAATCCCGAGTACCCCTCACACTGGTTTTATCGGGAATGGATCAAAAACAGGGAGCAGAAAAACGCCTTGTACATCCATTTCCGCATGCGGGACAACCCTTCTCTGAGCGAGAAAATGCTCAGGCGGTATGAGAGTCTGTATACGGGCGCTTTTTATCGCCGCTTTGTCGAGGGAGAATGGGTGAGCGTCTCGGGCGCTGTCTATCCCTTTATGGGCGACAGCGGTATGTTCATCCCGCCTCCCGACGCCGTCTGTGAGGAATACTGTGTCTCCTGCGATTACGGCACGGTGAATCCTACGTCGATGGGTCTGTGGGGGCGCAGGGGCGGTACGTGGTATCGCCTTCGCGAGAGTTACTACGACGCGCGAAAGGTCGGCAAGAGCAGAACGGATGAGGAACACTATGATTCTTTAAAAGAATTATTGGGTGAGCTTTTGCCGACTGCGGTGATCGTCGATCCGTCAGCCGCGAGCTTTATCGAGGTGATCGAGCGGCACGGGCTGTATCCTGTCGTCAGAGCGGACAACAACGTCATCGACGGGATCCGCAAAACGAGTCAGGCACTCAGAGACGGGGAGATCGTGATCTGCAGCACCTGCACCGACGCCATCCGTGAGTTTTCGCTTTATCGCTGGGACGAAAACAAGCCGATGGACACGGTGATCAAGCGCGACGATCACGCGATGGATGACATACGGTATTTTGTCAGTTATATAAAGGCGAACGGAGAAAACCTCGGTTACGCTTTTATCGAACGAGAATGACCGCTGTTTACTATGATGCAAAGGCGATCATCAAACAGTTTTTTCATGATGTTAAGAAAAAGGTTTCTCGTTATCACCCGATCAATTGATACAATACCTCTCGTCGTTTGCTGTACTTGTTGAGGCGGTCAGGCACGACCGCTCTCGTACTCGTGCCGCAGCTCCTCCTCTCCCCAAAAAGCAGGGGCTTTTCGGGGACTCCGGAGGGCGACAGCTCCCTTTCCCAAAGGAGCCTTTCTTAACAAATGAAATAATTATTGACAGGAGGTTAATCTTGCGATTATTTTCGAAAAGAAAAAATCCCCATGTCCCTCAGGTACAGACCTGTACTGCGGCGGACAGGGGCATTATCCCTCCCTTACACATCCCGGACGATCCTGTCGAGTTCCGGCTGTATCGTGAACTCAGAATGAAAGTTCCCGTGATCGATGCGGCGATCATGAAGCTGGTGCGTCTGCTCGGTGAGTTCAGGATCGTCTGCGCGGATGAGCCGTCGCAGAAAGCGATGGATGATTTTGTATCGCGTGTGCCGGTCGGCGGCGTTTCGACGGGACTGTATACCTTTATCTGTTCCTACTTCGATCAGCTGCTGACCTGCGGTAAGGCGGTGGGTGAGATCGCCGTTTATGAGGACGGCGGGATCGCCGCGCTGTATAACGCTCCGGCAGACGCGGTGACGCTTCGCGCAGGGGAAAACCCCGTGGATGCGAGGATGGTTCACAGCGGGATCGGTATGAAGGAGATCGAACGTCCCGAACTTCTTTGCGTGACCTTGCTGAATCCTCAGCCGGGTACTTTTCGCGGGACGTCGATTCTCAGCGGTCTGCCCTTTGTCAGCGATCTGCTGACGAAGATCTTCCGCTGTGTGGGTCAGAATTTTGAGCGCGCGGGCAACGTGCGCTTTGCCGTGACCTACAACCCTCCCGCAGGCGCGGGCGCGGTCAACGCGCGTCAGCGTGTGAAGGAGATCGCCGAGCAGTGGAGCAGCGCGATGCGCGACAAGAACAGAGTATGCGACTTTGTGTCCGTCGGCGACGTCAATATCCGCGCGATCGGCGCGGACAGCCAGATCCTTGACTGCGACGTTCCGATCCGCCATGTGCTCGAGCAGATCGTGGCGAAGCTGAGTGTTCCGCCGTTTCTGCTGGGACTGTCGTGGTCCTCGACCGAGCGGATGTCCTCTCAGCAGGCGGATATCCTGACCTCGGAGCTGGAGCATTACCGCTTTTTGCTCACCCCCGTGATCGAAAAGATCGCGCGGGTGTTTCTGAAGGCGGAGCGGCTCGATCCGCGTGTGACGGTCGAATGGAGCAACATCAGCTTACAGGATGAAACGGAGCTTGCCGCAGCGCGTCTGGATAATGCGCGCGCGGCGCAGCTCGAGCGGAGCATGGAGGTGAAAGAATGAAATACGGACAGGTGATCAAAGGCGTCAAAGCCAATGACCCGACAGAGGAGATGGCGTTGGTCAACAGCTATTCCCGCCGTGAGCTTTCTGCCGATGAAGTGTATCTCTTTTCGGTCGTGCTGTGCGATAACGATATCGACCGCGATTATGAACGCTTTACGGTGGAGTCGCTTTTTACGCTCGAAAAGCTCTTTGTCGGCAAAACCGGCATCATCGACCATGACCCGACCGCCAAGAATCAGAAGGCGCGGATCATTTCCTGTAAGGTCGAGAGCGTGGAAGGGAAAAAAACCGCGAACGGCGATCAGCTCTTTCAACTGACGGCGCGCGCCTATATGCGCCGCACACAGGGGAACGCCGAGCTGATCGAGGCGATCGAGGCGGGTATCGTCAAGGAGGTTTCCGTGGGCTGCAGCGTAGGGCATACGGTGTGCTCGATCTGCCGCAACGATATCCACTCTCCGCTGTGCAGCCATCAAAAGGGCAGAGTATATGACGCCGAGCTTTGCTTCGGCGAACTGTGCGAGCCGAAGGACGCATATGAATTCAGCTTTGTCGCAGTGCCGGCTCAGCGAGCGGCAGGCGTAACGAAAGAATATAAGGAGAAGGATATGAACGATATTTGTAAATCTCTTACGGGAGATCGTGACGTCACATTGACCAAGGATGAGGCGATGAGCCTCAAGGCATATATCGAGCGTCTGGAGAGTGAAGGCGAATACGCGAAGGCGTACCGCGAGGAGCTGACCGACCGGCTCAGAACCGCTCTCAGAGAAAAGGGCGTGGAGCTTGATTATGTCGTAGAGAATTGTATTCTCAATAAGCTCAGCGTACATGAAACGCAGTCGCTCCTGAAGGCGCTCAGCCGCAGGGAGCGCAAGGTGATCACACAGCTGGGTGAAGCCAAAGCCGATGATATTGTCGGCAATACCGAATTTACGATTTAACGGAGGTAACTATGGAAATCAAGTTTAACGGATATATGGAAAATGTTCTGACGATGGAATGTACAAGTACCGTCAGGGCGGGCGATCTCGTGAAGATGTCCGCGTCCGGCAAGGTGACAAGAGCGTCGGCAAACGATACTTTTATCGGCGTATGTGTCGGCGTTAACGGCAGTTATGCCGCAGTACAGCTCAGCGGCTATGTCGAGACGGCAAAATCCGGCACGGTGAACGTCGGCTATAACAAGCTCGCCGCAGCGACTTCCGGCGTCAAGACCGCCGAGAGCGGTATTGACAGACTGGTCATTTACAGCGACGATACCACCGTCGGCTTTATTCTGTAAGAGGAGGATTATTATGGCAAAATTTGAAACGATCAATCTGGAAAAGGGTATGTATCAGACAGGCAGGAGCCTGACCGAGATCCTGGAGGAAATGGATCCCTCCGAGAACTATAAGGGCACCGCGCTGGAGGGTCTGGACGCGTTCAGCCGTCAGCTCAAGCGTTATGATATCAAGGTGAACGGTAAGGGTTCCGACGCCATCGAGAAGTTCTTTGCGACCTCCAACTCGGCGGCGCTCTTCCCCGAGTATGTCAGCCGCGCGGTCAACGCCGGCAGAGAAGAAGCGAATCAGCTGGATGATATCGTCGCGACCGTCACCAAGATCGACGGCATGGACTATCGTTCCTGCACCTTGAACATGACCGATGAAGACAAGAGCCTCAAGCGTGTCGCGGAGGGCGCTTTCATCCCGACCACCGAGATCAGGACAAACGATAATCTTGTCCGCCTATACAAGCGCGGCAGAATGCTGGCGGCAAGCTACGAGGCGCTCCGCTTCCAGCGGATCGATCTCTTTACCGTGACGCTCAAGCAGATCGGCGCGTATATCGCCCGCTCCCAGATGGCTGACGCGGTAGACGTGATCCTGAACGGCGACGGCAACAACAACGCCTGCGGCAGCGTCAGTCCCGCTTCTGCCGGCAGCCTGAGCTATGCCGATCTGATCAGCATGTGGAGCGCGCTCTCTCCCTTTGAGCTGAACACCGTGCTGGCTTCTACCAACGCTATGACAGCCCTGCTGACCATGAGCGAGATGAAGGACGCGGTAGCGGGTCTGAACTTCCAGGGCAGCGGCAAGATGATCACGCCTCTGGGCGCAAATCTGATCCATACCACCGCACTGAGCGGCAGCAATATCATCGGTCTGGACAAGACCTGTGCGCTCGAGATGGTAGTTGCGGGCGACGTGGCTGTCGACTATGACAAGCTCATCGATCGTCAGCTCGGAAAGGCGTCGATCAGCTGTATCGCAGGCTTTGCGAAGATCTGCAGCGGCGCGGCAAAGAAACTGACTTACTAAGGAGGTCGTGACACTTGCGCTTAAACAAGATCATTGAACGCTTTACGCTGGTGTCGGGCTTTGAAATGAAGGATGTGTCGCGTTATCTGCCGATCATCGGGGACTGTAAGGCTTATTTTGAGAGCCTGCTCCCTGAGCTGAACGAAAACGATCTGCGCCGGGCGGAATATGCCTGCGCGGTATACGCGTTTTACCGTATCAGCCAACTGGGGAGGCCGGAAGACCTGAAGTCGTTCAAGGTAGGCGATGTGCAGATGAACGTAGAGGCGATCGGCGAGGCGGCGAAAAAGCTGTGGGAGGCTGAGCGTGAGAATATATCCGATATTCTGGATATCAGCGGCGGCTTTGCTTTCAGGGGCGTATGCGTATGAAGATGACAAAGTATTTCAACCGCGCGCTCAGGAAATTCGGCAACACCGTGTATATCTGCCGCGACGGCAGGACAGAGGTCTGTATGGCCTTTGTCCAGCCGCTCAGGCGGCGGCACAGGCTGTATATCAATGACAGATACATTCCCGCGGGTTATTTTGACAACCGCTATCTGCTCTATATCGGACCCGGAGACCGTCCGCTCAGGGACGGTATGCGCGTCGTTTGTAAAGGAACGGCATATACGGTGGTGACGGAAGAGATCTTCGCGGCGCATGACGAGGATATCTATGTATGGGCGATCCTGATGCCCGTCAGCAAGGGTAAGGAGGATTATTATGACCTCATCGATAGAGAACAGGATTGACGAATGGATCGGCCGCGTGAAGCAGCGCGGCGCGATGCGCGCCTTTTCTTTTATTCCCGGTTATCCGGCACATAAAACCCCCAATCCGATCACAAAATATACGGTAGCCGTGACCGACAGTACGCAGAAGGTCAGCCGCTTTTTTATCGGTAACCGTATCGGTACCGATTTATCGGGACGGCTGTATGAGGTCGAGCTGACGCTGAGAGTCTACGCGCCCGAGAGAAGCTCAGGCTCGTCGTTGCTGCGCGCAAGCGCGCTTTTGATGGACGCGTTCGAGGCGGAGGATAACGACAGAGCGATCTATTCTCTTTCTTTGTCCGGGATCGGCTTTGACACCGCATCCCGCACCGAGTATCGCGACGTGGTCGCGCGGTTGGATTTTGTTCAAAAGGAGGCGGCGGCATGAACGAACTGAGGATCATCAGGGGAACCGACGTCAGCCTTTATATCAATGACGCGCCGCTGTTTGGCGTCATCGCGTTCAGCGCGGAGGAAAAGCCGCTTTTCCATGAGGTGTACGAATACCTGTGCGTCAAGCCGTGCGAGCGGATCCCGCAGGGGACGGAATATCATATCCTGATCGGAATGATGTCGCTGTTCGATCATCAGCTTCCTGCGGATGAAGCGTTCACCTTGCGGGTGATCGACGGAAACGTCGCGTATTGCTATAAGAATTGTCGTGTGACAGATCGCAGAACGAAAGCAGAAGGCAATCGTATGGCGACTCAGGAGTTCGCGATCAAGGCGGATCAAATGGAAAAGCAGGTGACAGGAAATGAATGAGAACGCAAATTTGCAGGAGATCATCCTTGACAGCGAGCAGCTCTCGAGGGAGTTGGAGCGCGACGCGCGCCGATACAACAAAGCATTTACGGAAGAAGAGGAGGTCAGGCTGATATGAGATTCGCACCGATGCGTTTTTATGGGATGAGTCTGCGCCATAATCCCGAAAAGCTCAGCATCAGCGGCAGAGAGCAGGTAAAAGAATATCGTTATCCTTGCTGTGATGCGGACAGCATGAGCCTCGGCACAGAGCTGCGGCATATCGCCGGTGAGGGCGAATTCTGCGGCGCGGATTGCCTCGCCCAATATCAGGCTTTGGAAAAACTGCAGACCAGATCCCAAAAAGCAAAATTGGTTCTGCCGCATATGCAGCCGATGTACGCGTATCTCAAGGAGCTCGATCTGACGGCAAAGCCGCTTGATCAGGTACTCTCTTATCGCTTTTTGTTTGTGGAAGCGCAGAGTCCGCGTCCGGAGGTTCATGGAACGGAATGTTATCTGACGGCGTCGGAGAGCGAGAGCTTATGGGATATCGCTTATGTTTACCATGTGCCGATCGAACGTCTGACGGCGCTGAATCCGCAGATCCCTTATATCGATGATCTGAGCGAGGGAGAGAGGGTCAGGATATGTTGAAATGTCTGTTACGGGACGTCAACGGAGAAGAACGTATTTTCCCGGGCTTGCTCTCGCTGCAGGTGAATGTCGATGAGGGAGTACCGGCGGATTCGCTTTACGCTTCATTCTCATATACGGCGACGGAACAGCTTGTCGGGATAACGCTTTATGACGACGATACGCCGCTGTTTGCAGGCGTGGTGGACGAAGAGGAGCGTTATCGCGACGCGACGGGAGAATACCTCAGGATTTCCGCGCGCTCTTTGGCGGCGCATTTGCTGGATAATGAGGCGATGCCCTGCTCGTATGATCACCCGTCGCTCGGGCTGATCTGCGAACGATATGTGAACCCTTACGGTATTTCGCTGAGCAGCCGTGACGACGCCGTGTACTTTGGCGAGCAGAACGTGACGAAAGGTTCTTCCTGCTGGAGAGTACTGAAGAACTTTTGTACGGCATGTTACTCCGCGGTCCCGCGCATCAGTTCGGTCGGCGTTTTGTATCCCAAGGGCATCCGGAAAACCGAAAGGATCCTTTTCGGGAAGGAAGGCGTCCGTTTCACCTCGATCCGCGAGGTGCGAAAACGGTGTGAAGAGATCTCGACAGTGTATGTCAAAGCGTCGAACACAGGAACCTATTCGCTCCCGGTCGAAAACCCGGGCGCGACGGAACGCGGCGTCAGAAGGGTACGGTATCTGAACGCCGTGCTTCCCGAAAGTCCGATGCGGTGTGCTGACGCCATGATCAAAAACAGTGACAAAAAATCGTACGAGTTACACCTGGAATGTCCGTCCTGTCTGCTCGGAAAGGAAGGCTGCCGGGCAGCGATCAAGGATACGTCGTTCAAAGATCGGAACGATCTTTATATCAGCGCCGTACATTATCGGATGACACAGGACGGAGAAAGCAGCAGCATTACACTCAAGAGGAGGCAGGATGATGTGGATCAATGAATATATGACGGAACAATCACGCAAAAGGGACGTCGCGACCGTGGGCGAAGTAATGACAGCCAATAACGGTCGTGTCGCTGTGGGATCGACCAAAAACTATGCAGCGCTGCCGATGATCGCGCCCGCAGGTATCGCGTACGTACCGGTGGCGGGCGCTTCTACGATGGTGATGGAAGGCGCGGGTTCAGCGGTATGTCTGGGCGTGATCGTCGCGCCTCCCGAACAGCTGGAAGCAGGAGAGCTGATGCTTTATTCAGCGGGCGGCGCCAGCATCGTACTGAAAAACAACGGAAAAGTGCTGATCAACGGCAGGGAGGTATCCTGATGGACGTTATGATATCTGACGGCGATATCGCTATGGTGGCGTCGGGCGATTACCGGTATATCACCGGTATCGAAGAGGCGGTACAGCGTGTACGGATCTCTGCGCTGACGTACAAAGGCGATTTTGTCTTTGACAGAGAATTGGGAACGGATTACAGCGGACTGTGTTCCGATGACAGCATGCTGTGTGAAAAACTGGAGCTGCTGCTCAAAGAAAGCTGTGCCGATATCCATGATACGACCGTCGAGGTGATCTCCTGTGACAGCGACAGCCTGATCGCGGTTTTAAAGGTCGTTTTCAAAAATCGCGAAACAACTACGGAGGTGGATCTATCTGGAATCATACAATGAGATATTGAACCGAATGCTTGATACATACGAGGGAGAAAGCGGATTCCGTCCCGCGAATGAGTCCGATATCATGCTCAGACTGCGTGTGCTGGCGGGCGAGATCTATCGGGAGCGCGTGTATGCGCAGTACATCATGCGCCAGATGTTTCCCGCTACCGCGACGGGAGAGTATCTGGACGCACACGCTGAGCAGCGCGGCCTGAGCCGCAAAAACGGTACGGTTGCCTCGGGACACGTGATCTTTCTCACGGCTTCTTCCGATCATGGAAACATTCTGATCCCTGCGGGTACGCAGCTGTGTACCAATGATGGTCAGCTGCGATTTACCACTGACAGCGACGCGATCCTCAGCTCGGGATCGCAGTCCGTTACCGCAGGCGCGCACGCGGTGCAGGAAGGAAGCGCGTACAATATCCTTGTCGGAAAAATCGCCGTCATGGTGACGCCGATCGCAGGGATCAGCGTTGTCAAGAATAACGAGAGGTTTACAGGCGGTTCGGACAGGGAAAGCGATGAACAGCTTCGCGCAAGAGTGATCGAAAGCTATCAGACGATCAGCAACGGCGCAAACGCGGCGTATTACCGCTCGGCGGCGATGTCGGTGGACGGCGTCTATTCCGCGTCCGTGATCGGCTGCGCGAGAGGCGCCGGAACCGTTGACGTTTATGCCTGCGCCCGCGGCGCGGTACTGTCAAATGAAAAGATCGCTGAGATCCAGACCTTATTGAACGAAAAGCGGGAAGTGAACGTCGACGTCAGAGCGGTCAGCCCTACGGCGATGAATATCAATCTTTATATCCGTCTGACGGTCGCGGAGGGATACGACTTCGATACGGTCGCGGCGAACGTCCGTGAGGCGGTTGTCGACTATATCAACGGTCTGGGTATCGGCAACGATCTGCGGCTGAGCAAGGTCGGAGAGGTCGTCTATCATATCGAGGGCGTAGCGGACTATAAGTTTTTGGAAAGCTACGGCTCCGACAGAGAAGTTCCGCTGAATCGATTTGCTAAGGCGAATACCATTACGGTGAGGGATGAATGATGACGGTATCGGAGCGTTTGAATCATGCGCTTTCACCCGTCGGGATCTATACGGCGGGCGCGGATGCGCTGAGTTGGGAGCTTACCGCTTACTCTGTCGAACTCGAGCGGCTTTATACGGATCTCGGAGTACTGTTCCGGGAGCGATTTATCACTACGGCTCAGGATATCGGGCTCAAAGCGTATGAAGAACTGTTCGGACCCGAAAGAACGGATGAAAGCACCGCTGACCGCCGCGAAAAACTCTTGCTGCGCTTGAATCTGGGCGGCGGAGACTTTACGCCTGTGGGGGTCAGAAGGGCGCTTGACAGCTTTGGTCTGGAATACACGATCAGTGAATTTCCGTCGATCGGAAAGATGACGGTTACCGCGACGACGGATTATTCTCAGGCGCAGCAGGCGTGGATCAGGCGGGAGGTCGAGAAGATCATTCCCGCACATATCGAGTTTCAGCTGACGTTCAACACGATGACATGGGCACAGTGGGATGCTCTTGACAGAACATTTGCGGCGATCGACGGCGAAGATATGACATGGCGGCAGATCGATAACCGCACACAGTAAAAGAAAGAAGGAAACAGATGGCAACCAGTAATTATACACCGAATCTGCACCTGAGCGCGTGGGCGGATTCCGACAGACCCAAACGGGCGGATTTTGTGTCTGATAACAACATCATCGATACGCAGCTCGGCGGTCACGTCGCGAACAATAACATTCATGTGACGTCACAGGAAAAGGCAAAGATCGCGGAGCCCTTTGTCAGCAGCCTGTATTCAGGCTCCGGCGAGAGTTCGCGTGCGATCAATCTGGGCTTTCAGCCGAAGACGGTCTTTGTCTACAAGCGCGGCGTGCCCTTTGTCACGTACAGCGGCGGCGTCAACAACGTCAACGCGGCATGCGGATTCTACGGTAACGGCGCCAGTGTGGGCATCAGCATCACCTCGAACGGGATAAATGTGTCTCAGTCGGCGCAGGCGTCAGACGGCGTCAAGGTGTGTCTGAATGAAAGCGGCAGCCAGTATACGATCATCGCGTTCAAGTAGGATACCGGATACATAATCAAAAAAGAGACCCTTTTGAGCAATGTATACTCAAAAGGGTCTCTTGCAGTTTCGTCTGTAAATTGATCAATGCTTTTTTGTCGCACGGCGGGGTATGTATACTTCGTCGGTATCCGCTCGGGAAGAGGTGCGGCGGGAGTAACCGGGGTTCTCATCCGCGTAGCGGGAGGTTCTTTGACCGGAGCCTGCTTCACGGCGTTCTCTCTGTTCCATACGCGCCGCTTCGGAGCGATAGGGAGAAGAGCCGCGTCTGCGCTCCATGCGCGCCGCTTCCTTTTTCGCCGCGCTGCGGTGAGCGATGGTCGCGATGATGAAGTAGAGGATGCCTAACGCGGCAAGCGCCAAAAGCGCATAACCGAGATACAGGATCCAGTCGCCGTTGTCCTGGACTTCCGTATTGGACTTGATCGCCGAGAAATCCGCTACGCCGGTTTTGACGGTCTTTTCATCCAGCACGATATCGCTCCATTCATTCGGAGCGGCGTCTTCGGCGCTCATGCCCGAGGTGTTGTACAGGGGGGTGTTGGAAGAAACGGAGCCGACCGCTTCGTTACTGTCCGCGACATTGTAATTGTGGTTGGACGCGTCGCCGTAATACAGCGGATCGGGATCCTCCTCGACATAGTTGTTATAGCCGCTGTTGTCATATCCGTTGTCATATCCGGAGTCTCCGCCCGACTGGTTATCATTATGGGCGGGTTCTTCGACAGGCGCCGGATCGTTATTGACGGGTTCTTCAGCAGGAGAAGGGTCGTTGTTGACAGGCGCCGGTTCGTTGTTAGCGGGCTCTTCGACAGCCGGCAGATCACCGACTGCATTTTCTTCACCTACGGCGCTGCACGCCAACATCACCGAGGCGGATATCATAAAGACAACCGCCAGAATAAGAGCAATAAATCTAAGTGATTTTTTCATTCAATCAACTCCGTTTATTTTTTCTTGTTGGTCTCCTCAAACATAGAGGGGTTGTAACTGCTGCAAGCGGAGGAGAGGGTGATCTTCTGTTCGTCCGCAAGGTCCTTGAGCAGTTCGTCGAATGCATCATGCTTCATTGCGGAGAGGACGTCGTTCTTGTGCTGTTCGGGATCGGTATAGGCTTCTACCTGCTTCTCGATCGGCTCGCGATAGATGAGGTAAAGCTGTTTGGAGTTTTCATCCTCGCCGACCTCCATGGTCATCGCCTGACCGTCCTTCATATCCTTGATGGTTTTGAGGATATCATCGGTGGTTTCCTCGTCGATGTCTTCAACATTTTCGGTAGTGGGATCTTCTTCCACTTCGTATTTTTCCATATACTCAGCGACAACGTCGGCATAGGAGCCGCCGTCGGACAGGGTGGATGCATAATCGCTGAAGTCCTTCTGGTATTCTGCAATCTTATCCTCGGAGAGAGGCGTGTTCTCGGAAGCGGTTTCCTCGCTGCCGTCGGCTGAATCGGTTTCGGCAGTTTCATAAAGGTTAACGGAGAAATACTTATAGGAGGTATAGTTCTCCTTGAAGTAATCGGTCAGCTCTTCATCTGATACCGCAGAAGGACCGTCGGTGCCGTACTCTGCCTTGAATGCCTCGGTCTCCATGACGGGAATGGTGTAGCCCGCAAGGAAGAAGGAATCGAAGCTGATGCCGTAGGGCTCAAGCTGTTCGGCGTAGCTCTGATCCCAGTAGCTCTTGTAATAAGTCTTGGTGCTGTCGAGCTCTGTCTGGTCGATGGTGCAGCCGAGTTCGTTGAACTTGGTGTTGATCGCGACAGCGTTCTTAGTGTCTTCGTCCGCCTTATTCTTGATCCAATCCTCTGCTACGGCAGTTTCACCGTCGTCATCGGTGATCTCCATTTTCAGGAAAGACTTTTTGCCGTCGTATTTGCCGGTCTCAGCGTCATAAAGATCGCTCTTCTGCGCATAACCCTGAGCGCTGTTGTAAGCGTTGAACAGATAGTAGATGTAAACGCCGATCGGAAGCTCAATGTCATCCTGCTGATACGCATACTGCGGAGAAAGGGAGCAGGATGCAGCCGAAAGCGCAATAACCAGCGCCAGTACGACGCAGAGGATCTTCGAAAAATTCTTCATTTTAATTACCGTCCTTTGTTTATTATGGATGCGGCTTAACTGCATAATATCGCATCATAATAATATTTAACTCATACAATATACACCATTTTTTGTTTTTTGTCTATAAGATTGGGGTAAAAAATCGAATTTTAACAGTTTGTTATAAATTTAATTCTGATAGAGAAATATATTTTGATAGAAAAAATGAGTCCCGCGGGATCCACAGGACTCATAGTAATGACCGTATAGCAGAAAGGAGAATCGTGTGAAGACGCTGTTTACATCCCAAACAATTTTTTCAGGAGCTTTGACGGTGTTTCGCCTTTTAGCAGGCGGACGGCGATATACGGCTTGCCGCCCGCAGAGAGCATCGCTCTGCCGGGGAGCCTCGCGATCAGCTCCGGCACCTCCTTGCGGCGGATGTCGCTGAGGTACAGCATCAGGCTTGCGTCGTTCTGGCGGATCTCGTAGACGCCCATCGCGGCGGCGCGGTTGCGCACCAGCGCACTGTCGATCAGCCCCATGACCGACGGCGGGACGTCGCCGTAGCGGTCGACGAGCTCGTCGATGACGTCGCGCGCGTCCTCGGGAGAGCGGATATCGGCGATCCTGCGGTAGGCGTCGAGGCGGTTCGACAGACTTTCGATGTAGTCTTCGGGGATGTGTGCCTGCACCTGAATGTCGATCAGGCAGTCGCGTTCCTCCAAGCCCTCCGGCTGCTCGCCCTTTTCCTCGCGAACGGCTTCGCCGAGGAGCTTGATATACATATCGTAGCCGACGTCCTCCATATGACCGTGCTGCTCCGCGCCGAGGATATTGCCTGCGCCGCGCAGCTCAAGGTCGCGCATGGCGATCTTGAAGCCGGAGCCGAATTCGGTGAATTCGCGGATCGCGGTCAGACGCTTTTGTGAGATGTCGGACAGCACCTTCGCGCCGTTGTAGGTGAAGTAGGCGTAAGCGCGGCGGGAGGATCGACCGACGCGTCCGCGGATCTGGTGGAGCTGAGAGAGTCCGAAGCGGTCGGCGTTTTCGATGATCAGCGTATTGGCGTTGGGCAGATCCACGCCCGTTTCGATGATGGTGGTGCAGACGAGTACGTTGATCTCCTGATTCAGCATTTTGCGCCATACCTCGCTGAGCTCCTGTTCGCTCATTTTGCCGTGACCGACGGCGACATTCGCTTCGGGGATGGCTTCACTGATGCGGATGGCTTTCGCTTCGATGCCTTCGACGTTGTTGAACAGGTAGAATACCTGTCCGCCTCGTCTGAGTTCACGGCGGATCGCTTCGTTGACGACCGCCGTGTCATGTTCCAGCACATAGGTCTGGACGGGATGACGGTCGAGCGGCGCTTCTTCGATGACGGACATGTCGCGGATGCCGCTCATCGCCATGTTCAGCGTGCGGGGGATGGGGGTCGCGGAGAGGGTGAGGATGTCAATGTTTTTCCGCAGTTCCTTGAAATGCTCTTTTTGCGCCACGCCGAAGCGCTGTTCTTCGTCGATGATCGCGAGTCCTAAGTCGCGGAATTCCACGTCTTTCTGAACGAGTCTGTGCGTACCGATGATCATGTCGATCTCGCCGTGCTTCAGCTTTTCGATGATCTCCTTTTGCTGAGCGGGAGAACGGAAGCGGGATAATAATTCCACGCGGATGGGATAGCCGTCAAAGCGGTTCAGCACCGTCTGGTAATGCTGCCACGCGAGGATGGTGGTGGGGCAGAGCAGGGCGCACTGCATGCTGTCGGAGACGCATTTGAAGGCGGCGCGCAGCGCGACCTCGGTCTTGCCGAAGCCGACGTCGCCGCACAGCAGCCGATCCATCGGGACGGCGCGCTCCATAACGTGCATTATCTCGTCACAGCAGCGCAGCAGATCCTCGGTCTCTTCATACGGGAAGCCGGCTTCAAAGTCGTGCTGCCATTCGTTGTCGCCCGAAAAGGCGTGCCCCTGCGCCTGCATGCGCTTGGCATATAGCTCGATCAGCTCCTTTGCCATCTCCTTCGCCGCCGCCTTGACGCGGCGCTTGGCGTTGACCCATTCCTTGGAGCCGAGACGGTTGAGCTTGACATGGGCGTTTTCTTTGGGCCCGATATATTTTGCGACCAGATCGAGCTGGGTGACGGGGACATACAGGTTGTCGCCCTTGGCGTACTCGATCATGATATAGTCTTTGAGATAGCCCTGTACGTCCATTTTGTGGACGCCGCGATAGACGCCGATTCCGTGGATGGAATGGACGACGTATTCGCCGGGGGACAGTTCGCTGAGGTTATAGACCGCCTTGCCGTCTTTCGGCGTACGGCGGCGCTTCTTTTTATAAGCGGTGCTGACGGCGGACAGGGTATAGAGGATGAAGTTTTGTTCGGGATACTCGATACCCGCGCTGAGCATACCGGGCATGACGTAGACGAATCCGCGTTCCGCTTTGTCGAGCTTTTCGACATACAGCGCGTTAACGCCCTTTTCATTGAGCAGAGAACAGAGATTTTCCGCGCCTTTTGGGGTGCCCGCGAGGATGACGACCGCCATACTGCCGTAGCCGATATCCTCCAGATCCTCGATCAGCGCCGTGCTTTGTCCCGACCACGGAGAGGTCTGGCGCGCGCTGAAGGTAACGGCGGCGGAAAGCGGCGTATTGTACGAGGAGTGGGAGAAAGCGTCAAGGAAAACGGTCGGTCGGCGGAGCAGCAGCTCCATGCTCTGCGTGAAATCGAGGGCGTAGGTCTCGAAGCCGCGGCACAGAACGCCGTCCTCAAACAGCGCCTTGAGCTCCTCTTTTTCGTGAAATTCGACGGAGCGGTCGCGCTCCTTGACGTTCTGATACTCGGAAATGAAGACGATCTCGTTCTCGTCGAAGTAATCGAACAGGGTCGCGGGCTTGTCGTAGATCAGCGAAATAAACTTGTCGTAGGTCGCGAAGCCGATCCCCGAGCGGAGCAGTTCCGCTTCCTTTTGCAGGCGTTCTTTGGCTTTCGCGTTTTTCAGACGCGCGGCTTTTTTGTCGATCTGATCGGCGAGCCCGGTCTTATCGCCGACCAGTATCTCGCCGGAGGGGGTGAGAGCGATCGATTCGCAGTAATCGGTGCGGCGCTGGGTCTCGACGTCGAAATAATTGATGGTGTCGATCTGATCGCCCCACAGCTCGATGCGCACGGGCGCGTCGCTGTCGGGCATGAACAGGTCGATGATGCCGCCGCGGATAGAAAACTGACCGCTGCCCTCGACGTTGTCGCAGCGCTCGTACCCTAAGAGGATCAGCGTCTGTTCAAACTCGGTCAGATCGATCTCGACGTCCGGTTCTAAGGTACGGGTGACGGAGCGCAGAACGTCCTTTGGGATGGTGAACTGCGCCGCTGCGTCGAGGGTCGCGATCACGACGTCGTAGTCGCCCGACAGCATCCGGCTGAGGACGTTCAGGCGCTGATGCTCGTATTCGTGCGATTTTACCTGTGAGGGGATGTAGATAAAATCCTTCTTCTGATAGACCAGCGCGTTAAGCCCCATTGCGCTGATATCGTTGCACAGCGCCTGCGCTTCCTGCTCGTTTTGGGCAGCACAAAAGGCTCTGACGGAGCGTTCCCGGCAGAGCGATGTGATGATATTGGCTTTGTGGACTCCCGATACGCCGATAGCGGCTGAGCGGGAGCCTGATCGGAGGGCGTCGTCCAGCGCCTTGAATTGCTTGGTGCGCCGGATGATCTGGTCTAAAAATTGCATGATACTTTTGAAGCCTCCCTTTTCTAAGGGAGGTGGCACGAAGTGCCGGAGGGTTGAAAAGTGTATATGTGTTGGGGCGGCAACCTCCGGTCGGCATGACGCGAGCGTCCGCTGACAGCCCCTTTAGGAAAGGGAGCCTTTTTAGGTTTGCTCTCAATTATACAAATTCATCGCCTTATCGATATCGCCGTCAATGATGCATTCCACCGCGCCCTTGATATCGGGCAGGCGTTCGGCGATGAGCTTTTGATCCTTGTCGGTAAAGCGGCTGAGCACCCAGTCCTTGAGATCATAGTCGGGATGGGGCTTTTTGCCGATGCCGATCTTGACGCGCGGGAACTCGTCGGAGCCGGAAAGGTAGATGATATTCTGCAAGCCCTTCTGCCCGCCGTCAGACCCCTTGCGGCGGATGCGGATCACGCCGACGTCAAGGGAGATATCATCTGACAGTATAACAACCTGACGGGGCGGGATTTTATAGAAATTCATCGCCTCTGTGACCGCCTGACCGCTGAGGTTCATAAAGGTAGACGGCTTCATCAGCAGACACCGCCTGCCGCTGATGGTCGCTTCGCCGACAGTGGACTTGAATTTGATCCTGTTGATCTTTACGCCCAGCTGTTCGGCGATATAGTCGATCGCGATAAAGCCGGCGTTATGACGGGTGCCCTCATACTGCCTGCCCGGATTGCCGAGACCGACGATGATGTATTCGATATTGTTGTTGCTGAATTCTTTCTTTTTGAAAAACATAATCAATCTTACTTTTGCAGACAGAAAAGTGAAGAGTCGAGGGAATGTCCGCAACTCTTCACTCAAAAATCGGTTTATGGATCAAACTAACAGATTCATCGGAGAAACAGGCTTGTCCTCGTAGATCCTCTCGATCGCCTCCGCAAACAGGGGAGCGGTGGAGAGAATGGTGAACTTGTCGAGCATCTTCTCTTCGGGGATCGGAACGGTATCGAGCAGGATACATTCCTTGATCGCGCTGTCGCGGATGCGCTCGATCGCGGGGCCGGAGAGAACCGCGTGAGAAGCACAGGCGTAAACTTCGGTAGCGCCGCCCTTTTCCACGATGGCGTTGGCTGCGTTGCACAGAGTACCTGCGGTGTCGATCATGTCGTCGACAAGGATGCATTTCTTGCCTCTGACCTCGCCGATGATGTTCATGACTTCGGAAACATTGGCGCGCTGTCTGCGTTTGTCGATGATCGCCATGGGGCAGCCGATCTTTGCCGCAAAGTTGCGCGCTCTGGTTACGGAGCCGAGGTCGGGGGATACGACGACGAACTCGTCCTCATGACCTTCGACCTTTTTCTTCATGTGCTTGGCGAGCATCGGAGCGCCGACAAGGTGATCGACGGGAATGTTGAAGAAGCCCTGGATCTGCGCCGCGTGCAGATCCATCGTCAGCAGACGGTCTGCGCCGGCGGTGGTGATCAGGTCGGCGACCAGCTTGGACGAGATCGGATCGCGCGCCTTGGCTTTGCGGTCCTGACGGGCATAGCCGAAGTACGGAACAACCGCTGTGATGGAGGAGGCGGAAGCTCTCTTCATCGCGTCGATCATGATCAGAAGCTCCATGAGGTTGTCGTTGACGGGCGAGCAGGTCGACTGCACGATGAAGCAGTCGGAGCCGCGGACGGATTCATGCAGAGATACCGCGATCTCGCCGTCCGAGAAGGTTGCGCAGTCGCTCTTGCCGAGCGGAACGCCTAAGCAGTCCGCGATGCCGTGAGCGACAGCCTTGTTGGAGTTGAGTGTGAAGATTTTGATGTCCTTACCGTGTGAATTCATTATTTGTCCCCCTAAATGAATTTTTGCTTAATATGTCTCGGATATATATTAACCTTGCGGTTTGGATGCGGATAATCAGATGCGGAAAGGTCTTCCCCTCGAGAGGAAGGCTTTTGGATATCTGCAGAGCCAAATGGGCGCTCTCGTAGATACTACTATTATCGCATATATTTGGGATTTTGCAAGAAGAAATTACAGAATTATGACAATTTTAACATTTTACACACTATCCACAAAATATGCGTATGACTTTTGTGCCACTTTTTTCGTTCTTTTTTCTCTTTTGAATAGTATTTTATTCCAACTTTTGCTATAATACATTTGTATATGTATGCTGTGGCGGTATATGCACCGCATAGATCCCGCAGTATTTACTATAACAAACTTTTAGGAGGAGATTCCAATGAGCAAAAAATGGGTTTACCTTTTTACAGAAGGTAACGCTGACATGAGAGAGCTTCTCGGCGGCAAGGGCGCTAACCTCGCCGAGATGACCAACATCGGTCTGCCTGTTCCTCAGGGCTTCACGATTACCACGGAGGCTTGTACGCAGTACTATGAGGACGGCCGCCAGATCAATGATGAGATCCAGGCGCAGATCAATGAGTATATCGGTAAGATGGAAGAGATCACCGGTAAGAAGTTCGGCGACAAGGAGAACCCGCTTCTCGTTTCCGTCCGTTCCGGCGCGCGCGCTTCCATGCCCGGTATGATGGACACCATCCTGAACCTCGGTCTCAACGAGGAAGTTGTTGAGACGATCGCTGAGCAGAGCGGCAATCCCCGCTGGGCTTACGACTGCTACAGAAGATTTATCCAGATGTATTCCGACGTCGTTATGGAAGTCGGAAAGAAGTATTTTGAAGAGCTTATCGACGAGATGAAGGCTGACCGCGGCGTCAAGCAGGACGTTGAGCTGACCGCCGACGATCTCAAGGAGCTGGCTGAGAAGTTCAAGGCTGAGTACAAGTCGAAGATCGGCGTTGACTTCCCCTCCGATCCCAAGGAGCAGCTCATGGGCGCTGTCAAGGCTGTATTCCGTTCATGGGATAATCCCCGCGCGAACGTATATCGCCGCGACAACGATATCCCCTACAGCTGGGGCACTGCCGTCAACGTACAGTCCATGGCGTTCGGCAACATGGGCGACGACTGCGGTACCGGCGTTGCGTTCACCCGCGACCCCGCTACCGGTGAAAAGGGCCTGTTCGGTGAGTTCCTGACCAACGCGCAGGGCGAGGACGTCGTAGCCGGCGTTCGTACCCCCATGCACATCTCCGAGATGGAGCAGAAGTTCCCCGAGGCGTTCGCTCAGTTCACCGAGGTCTGCAAGACCCTCGAGAATCACTACAGAGATATGCAGGATATGGAGTTCACCGTCGAGCACGGCAAGCTCTATATGCTTCAGACCAGAAACGGCAAGCGTACCGCTCAGGCGGCGCTGAAGATCGCCTGCGACCTCGTTGACGAGGGTATGAGAACCGAGCAGGAAGCCGTTCTGATGATCGACCCCAGAAACCTCGATACGCTTCTCCATCCGCAGTTCGACGCAAAGGCGCTGAAGGCTGCTACCCCCATGGGCAAGGGCCTTGGCGCTTCTCCCGGCGCTGCCTGCGGTAAGATCGTCTTCACCGCTGAGGATGCCAAGGCTCAGGGCGGCGCAGGCGAAAAGGTCGTTCTCGTTCGTCTCGAGACCTCTCCCGAGGATATCGAAGGCATGAAGGCTGCTCAGGGCATCCTGACCGTTCGCGGCGGTATGACCTCTCACGCGGCGGTTGTTGCCCGCGGCATGGGTACCTGCTGTGTATCCGGCTGCTCCGAGATCACCATGGACGAGGCTAACAAGAAGTTCACCTTAGCCGGCAAGACCTTCACCGAGGGCGATTATATCTCCATCGACGGTTCTACCGGTAACATCTATGACGGCATCATCCCCACCGTTGACGCTACCATCGCCGGCGAGTTCGGCCGCGTTATGGAGTGGGCTGACAAGTACAGAACCATGAAGGTCCGCACCAACGCCGATACGCCCGCAGACGCAAAGAAGGCTCGTGAGCTGGGCGCCGAGGGTATCGGTCTGTGCCGTACCGAGCACATGTTCTTCGAGGCTGACAGAATCGCCGCGTTCCGCGAGATGATCTGCGCCGATACCGTTGAAGAGCGCGAGGCTGCTCTGGACAAGATCCTGCCTTATCAGCAGGGCGACTTCGAGAAGCTCTATGAGGCTCTCGAGGGCAATCCCGTCACCATCCGCTTCCTGGATCCGCCTCTGCATGAGTTCGTTCCCACTGAGGAAGCCGATATCGAGGCTCTGGCGAAAGCGCAGGGCAAGAGCGTAGAAGAGATCAAGGCTCTGATCGCTTCTCTGCATGAGTTCAACCCGATGATGGGTCACCGCGGCTGCCGTCTGGCTGTCACCTATCCCGAGATCGCCAAGATGCAGACCAAGGCTGTCATCCGCGCCGCGATCAATGTTCAGAAGGCGCATCCCGACTGGACGATCGTTCCCGAGATCATGATCCCGCTGGTCGGCGATATCAAGGAGCTCAAGTATGTCAAGAAGTTCGTCGTAGAGACCGCCGACGCTGAGATCGCCGCTGCAGGCGCCGACCTCAAGTACGAGGTAGGTACCATGATCGAGATCCCGCGCGCCGCTCTGACTGCCGACGAGATCGCGAAGGAAGCCGACTTCTTCTGCTTCGGCACCAACGACCTGACTCAGATGACCTTCGGCTTCAGCCGTGACGACGCGGGCAAGTTCCTCGACGCTTACTATGACGCCAAGATCTTTGAGAACGATCCGTTCGCGAAGCTGGATCAGACCGGCGTAGGCAAACTGATGGATATGGCTATCAAGCTGGGCAAGCCCGTCAATCCGAACCTCCACATCGGTATCTGCGGCGAGCACGGCGGCGATCCTTCTTCCGTTGAGTTCTGCAACAAGATCGGTCTGAACTATGTATCCTGCTCTCCCTTCCGTGTTCCGATCGCAAGATTGGCGGCTGCGCAGGCTGCGATCAGCCAGAAGTAAGAACTGACAGGATATTCGGATGGGCGCTGCCCATACCCGATTTCTGCGGGAGGAGCAAGCCTCCTTCCCTGCAATACCAATCGACATCAGCGCTGTGACTTCGGTCGCAGCGCTTTTTGTCTTGTTTGTCTTTTTTGTTGACAGAATAATGAGCGGATATTATAATAATCTTGACAGAATTTGAAAGGAGTTTTTCTATGTCAGTATTTATGATTATCTTCGGCGTTCTGATGGTGATCGGCGGTATCGTATGCCTGCTGACTCCCGTCGCGACCACATTCAGTCTCATGTACTTTTTCATGACCCTTATGTTTGTGACCGGTATCGTTCTCCTGATCCAGAGCATCGTGTATCGCCGTGTGATGGACTTGATCATCGCGATCCTCGCTCTGCTCGCCGGCGCCTTCATCGTATTCTCTCCCAACCTTGCGTTTGTGACAGAAACGATCCTGCTGTACGTCGTGGCGTGCTGGCTGATCATCCGCGGTATCTTCGGTATCGTTAACGCCTGCCGTGCCAAAAAGAATATCGGCGGCGGAATGTTCGCTTTTGCGCTGATCGTGTCGCTGCTTACCATCTGTGCAGGCATCTATTCGTTTATCCATCCGATTATTTTTGCCGGCTTCCTCGGTATTCTGGCAAGCTGCTATTTTATCGTGGAAGGTATCGATATGATTATTGCCGGCTGTATCGGCAAGGACATCGAAAACACAAGATAATATTCGATTGTGTACCGAAAATATCCTCCGAATGCGTTGGCGTTCGGAGGTTTTTCTGTTTTTTTATGATAATTTGAAACCAAAACGGCTTCTGAATTGTATTACTGATGAAGGAGGGAGATAAAGCGATGGCAGACAAGACCTTTGCCGGGTTGAGCTACGACGCGGCTTTGCAAAAATATGCCGACACGGTCGCCGGCGTATGCGTGATGCGGCTGCAGAACTGGGCTGACGCCGAGGACTGCTTTCAGAATACCTTTATCAAGCTCTTTCAAAAGTCTCCCGACTTCCAAAGCGAAACCCATCTGAAAGCGTGGCTGATCCGCGTCGCCATCAACGAGTGCCGCAATTATATCGCCAAAAACCGCCGCTTTCTCTCCCTCGAGCATTTAGAGCGCGAACCTGCGACTCGTGAGCCGACGGTTTGGCGTGAAAATGAAAGCGATGTGTCGTGGGCGCTGATGCGCCTCGAACCAAAGTACCGCGAGGTGCTGTATCTGCATTACTGCGAGCAGTATAAGGTCAACGAGATCGCGGATATCCTCGGCAAAAGCCCCAACACCGTGAAAACACTGCTCAGGCGCGGTCGCGACAAACTGAAAAAGATGTACGGAGGTGACATGGATGAATCAAGTGAACTTTGACGCTTTGAAGCATATCAAGGCGCCTCAGGACTGGCTGGATAAAGCCGCGGCGATCCCCGGGATCTGCGTACAGAAGAAAAGAACTTTTCCGATCTATCGTGTCGCCGCCGCCGCGAGTCTGGTATTGGTGAGTGTGATCGGTTTATTGGTATTTTTCTTTTATGGAAATAAAAAACCAATCGAGATCCGACCCTCTTCGACTGAAACGACGGTATCTGCGACGGAAGCTCCCGGATCATCACAGGAGCTTTTGCCGACGCTGACCATCGAAGCGTTCCTCCCGACGACCCCGCGTGAAGCGCCGACCGACCAACACGGTCAGCCTGTGACGGAAGTTATTCCGACGGAGAAAAGGAACAGCACCGCGACCGAACCGACGACGCGCGTATCGCCGTCGCAAGCGGCGACCGAACACAAACCGAAGCCGACGCAGGGAACGGTCAAGCCAACACAGGGCATGCCGCAGCCGACGTCACATTCTGACGCGGCATACACCGCCGATCCCACACAGACGACCGCCGAACCGACCGCCTCGCCGAAGCCGACCGACACGCCCGTCTCACAGATCCCGACAGAAGGGATCAGTACAGTAGAAAGCAGCGTCAGCTTTTTCGCGACCTTTGACGCTTCCTTGCTCAACGAGGGCGAGACAGTTTATTGCATTTATTCTCCGGTGGGATATGCGACAGGCACGAATAACTCTTCCGTGAAGCAGCCGGCAGAGTATTTCATCACAAAAAACGGAACAGTATACGCCTCGTGCGAGGTGTGGATCGATGAGCCTGTTCCGGCGGAAAACAGTACCTATCAATATTATTTTATCAACGAACGCGGTCACAGGCTTGCGAGCGGTACGAAGACAGTGTGAGTGCCTAATGTCGCCGACTTGAGGCTCCGCCATCCTCAGGAAACCGGCGTGAGGCGACTGATGACTGCTGAATCATGTTTTTGATTGGGAAAACTTGTTCATCAGAAAAAGTCTTACGACCCACCGGCACTTTGTACCTCCTCCCTTAGAAAGGGAGGCTCAAAAATACCCAAAAGGAGGTTATTAACATGAAAAAAGTAATCGCATTATGTTTATCGCTGATCCTGCTTCTCAGCTGCGGCATCGTTGCCGTGAACGCTGAAAGCAGCGGCGATGATTCATTCTTGCCTGCGGCGCTGGTGGTAACACTGACGCGTTTAGGGCATCCGCAAAATATCACCATGCCGCTGAATGGCTTTGATACCGAAACGCCGTATCTGATGAATCCCGGCGATCCTCTTGCAATGTATTATGTACAGTTCAAGGACGAAGTATCCGATGAAACCGTGGATGAGGCGGTCGACGCTCTGAAAAGCAATCCGGTATTCATTAAAGAGGTCACCCCCTATTACAGCGGGATGGAGCTGCCGGTCGATCTGCTCCGGGAATTTCCGTTCAATCCCCCGAAATCCTCGGTGCAGCCGATAACCGACAGCGGATTTAGTCTTCCCGATGGAACACTCGATCCGGCATCCGCATCTATGATAGCCGAAACGATCGCCGAAGCGGCGAACAAGCGGTACTTCGATCCGCGTCATACGATTACCGCCGAAGACATCAGCGTCTTTGATTTTTACCAATTTCAGGATTCACCAGCGTTTGCCGTATACTTTTATGTAAAAGAGCTGGGCTATTACGACGTCATGATCGAGGAGAAGATCGGCGACTGGGTGCTGGTTTCTTCCCATCCCGAACCTTACCTTTTCGTCAACAACAAGCTGTATGGCTTTAAAGAGGCGTATGACGCGGGTATGATGACGGACGATATGCTGGAAGAGCTTGCCGCGTCCGATTTCCGCGGCGGCTGCAGGTATCCGATCTTGACCCCCTACGACGACTCATATGTCCTCCCCGAACCGACAATACAGGATCATGACGCCTATCTGAACGGCGAATTATATGTATCTGTTCAGACGGAAATGAAAGATGATATCCCTTTGATCGCAAAGACGCGCTTGACAGTCATGAACCTGCTGAAGGATTTTGAAACGGAATCCGTCAGTATTATGTTCTCTTATGATACGGAAGCGATCTTCAAGGTCACTCTTGCCGAAAAGGCGACGACGGCCTTATGGGACGCGATCGCCGTGCTGGAACAGGATCCCGCCGTGAATTTCGCCATTCCCAACCACGGCGAGTACTCATATGGGATCCCCGACGATTTTGCTCCCGGCGTCGTTCTGGTCTGCGGTTCCGGTTTTGAAGAATTATTGAGCGATTTTGACGTTGTTTCCGTCGATGCTTTGACTTCTTCTTTCCCGCAGACGATCTACAAGGTGACGTTTGCCGAGCAGAATACGGACGTCGTATGGAGAGCGCTGGAAATTCTGGAAAACGCCCCCTCGATCTTATTTGCGGATCCAGATTATTATCAGCATGTCGACAATGCTTCGCCTGACGATCCGGAGCCGAATCCGACCGAGGCGCTGTGGCAGACCGGCGCTGACCCGACCCCTGAGGATATCGTATTTGCTGTAAACAATCGATATTCCGACATCCGGAGCGATGTATCTGCGGATGCGATCACTGTCAGGAATTCCTATCGCTTCAAGTGCATGCCCGCATACATCGTCGACTACCGTATCGAGGGCTGTAACTGTTACGCGGACGCCGTATGGGAGGAATATACGCTCGGTGATTATCTCCTTTATTCTTCCTGTGCCTATGAACCGAAGCTTTGGATCGACAATAAGCTCTTTGAGCTTTCTGCGGCATACAGAGCGAATATCCTCTCGGATGAAATGCTGCAGGAGCTTGTCGAGGCGAATTATCAGGGCGGTATCAACGAAATCAAATGCCGCCTCGTGACCCGCTTCATCAAGGGCGACGCGGACGGCGACGGCGAAGTGAGCATCATCGACGCGACCGTGATCCAACGCCACGAGGCAAACATCGCGAACGGCGCGTTCTACAAGCCGCTCGCAGACGTGGACGGCGACAGCGAGGTCAACATCATCGACGCTACCCTGATCCAGCGAAGTGAAGCGGGAATGTATACCATCACATAAAATGATGTCAAACAAGTATTATTGGTTCGACCTAAGGGCGTCCAAGGCTCCTTTTGGGAAAAGGAGCTGTCGCGAAGTGACTGAGGAATTGTACGATCGATCGACCAAAGGGAGAAACATAAACTAATACCCACCCATTTTTATCCCCGGAAAGGCGCTGCGGCTGAGACTGCGGCGCCTATTTTCTTTTCATCAAAAAAGTCAGGAATATCTGTTGACTTTTGCGCTTTAACGTGTTATCATATACCCAATGTAGGGGAGGGGCTTGCTCCTCCCGCATATAATCAGTCGCGGGCAGCGCCCGCCAACACAGTGAAAGGAGCTGTTCATGATGAAATACACGGTTCGTGAAAAAATGAATAACTGCTTTTACTTTACATTCGCGCGCTTTTATGCGGGCTTTTATTGCTGTGCAAAAGATTGATGCTCGAATGTAACAGGTGCTGAAGGATGATTAGCGGTTCTGTTTTCGGGCAGAGCCGCTTTATTAATTTGGAAGAGGAATGAGGAATTCTCATTTTGCTTATGTTTTCTTGGGGTGATCACATGGATCACTTGCGGGACGCGCGTACTCAGATCAACGAGATCGACAAAGAAATGGCGGCGCTGTTTGAGCGCCGGATGCAGGCGGCGCGGGTGATCGCCGAATATAAAAAGGAGCGCGGCTTGCAGATCTATGACGCGAAGCGCGAGCGGGCGCTGATCGAAAAGAATTCCGCCTATATCAAGGATTACGACATCCGCTCCTACTATGTGAAGTTTTTGCAGGATGAGATGGCGGTGTCAAAGCAGTATCAGGAGCATATCATCAGCGGCGTGAAGATCGCCTACAGCGGTATCGCGGGCGCGTATGCCAACATCGCCGCGAAGAAGATCTTCCCTTACGGCAATCTGTGCGCTTACCGCGACTTTCGCGAGGCGTACGAGGCGGTGGAGCGCGGCGACTGTGACTGCTGTGTCCTGCCGATCGAGAACAGCTACGCCGGCGAGGTCGGCCAGGTGATGGATATGATGTTCCAAGGGAGCTTGTATGTCAACGGCATCTATACCCTGCGGATCAGCCATCTTCTTTTGGGCGTTCCCGGAGCGGCTTTGAAGGATATCAAAACGGTCGTCAGCCATCCGCAGGCGCTGGCGCAGTGCGCGGAATATATCCGCGACCACGGTTACGGAACCGTCGAATACGCCAACACCGCTAAGGCGGCGAAGGCGGTCAAAGACGGTAATGATCAAAGCGTCGCGGCGATCGCCTCGCGGGAAACGGCGAGATTGTACGGGCTGGAAATACTCGACCATGATATCAACGAGAGCGCGCTGAATTCCACCCGCTTTGCGGTGTTCTCCAGAGTGGAAAACAAACAGGTGAATACGGCGGGCGACAGCCGCTTCATGCTGATGTTCACGGTCAAGAACGAGGCGGGCGCTTTGGCGCAGGCGCTGAATGTACTCAGCTCCTACGGCTTCAATATGCGCGCGCTGCGTTCGCGTCCGATGAAAGACCTCGCGTGGGAGTACTACTTCTATATTGAAGCGGAGGGCGACGAGACCGGTCAGAACGGCGCGGATATGCTGCGGCATTTATCGCTCCACTGCGATATGCTGAAGGTGGTCGGACACTATTCCGACGAAGTGATTTTGAAGGACGATTAATACACAATTGCAGCAAGTGATACAGGCTCCCTTTGGGAAAGGGAGCTGTCTGCAAAGCAGACTGAGGAATTGTATCGATGTTTGAGCGTGATTATTCACGCGAGTAACCTTTTCTAAGGATGATTCAGATGAACATATTACATATGAATTTAGGCGCGGACAGCTACGATATCGTGATTGAACGCGGCGCTTTGCAAAAGGCGGGAGAATACCTTGACCTTGACCGCAAGGTACTGGTGCTGACCGACGACGGCGTGCCGAAGCAATACGCGCAAACGGTCGCGGCTCAGGCAAAGGACGGCTTTGTATTCACTGTGCCGCAAGGCGAGGACAGCAAAAGCATCCCGCAGTTCAGCATGATCCTGTCCGACATGCTGAAACGCGGCTTCTCGCGAAAAGACGCGGTCGTAGCGGTCGGCGGCGGTGTGGTCGGCGATCTTGCCGGTTTTGTCGCGTCTGCGTATATGCGCGGGATCGACTTCTACAATATCCCCACCACCGTGCTCAGTCAGGTGGACAGCTCTATCGGCGGCAAGACGGCGGTGAACCTCGACGGCGTCAAGAATATCGTCGGCGCGTTTTATCAGCCGAAGAAGGTGCTGGTCGATCTCGATCTTCTCGACACGCTCGATGATCGGCTCGTCAGCGAGGGACTTGCCGAAGCGCTGAAAATGGGGCTGACGTCCGATGAAAAGCTGTTCGAATTATTCGAAAAAGGAAATATAAAAGAGAGCATGGACGAGATCATCCTCCGTTCGCTGATGGTGAAAAAGGCGGTTGTGGAACAGGATGAAAAAGAGCAGGGACTCAGAAGGATCCTCAATTTCGGACATACGATCGGTCACGGGATCGAGAGCTGCGGCGGGCTGTATCACGGCGAATGTGTCGCGGTCGGCATGATCCCGATGGTCAGCGATGAACTGCGTCCGAGGCTGATCGGAATATTAGTGAATTTACGGCTCCCGTCGTCGGTGAATGTGAATCCCGATGAGATATATGAAGCCATGACGCACGATAAAAAGGGCGAGGGAGATTATGTGACGGTCACGACTGTCCCCCGACCCGGAGAATTTGAGATGAACAGGGTGCGGTTCGAGGACTTGTATCCGATGATACAGATGATTACCAAGTAGGCTCCTTTTGGGAAAAGGAGCTGTCAGCGCAAGCTGACTGAGGAATTGTATAGATGTTTGAGCGTGAGTATTCACGCGAGTAACCATATAGTAATTAGTCAGGAAGACCGTTATGAAAAACACATTCGGCAATTCGATTGCATTAACGCTGTTCGGCGAGAGCCACGGCGTGCAGATCGGCGCGGTGCTCGACGGACTCGCGCCGGGAATTAACATCGACGAGGATTTTATCCGCGCTCAGCTCGATAAGCGCCGCCCTGTCGGCAAGATCAGCACCGCCCGTCATGAAGCGGATGCGTTTCAGATCGTCAGCGGCGTATTTGGGGGTAAAACCACCGGAACACCCTTAACGATCCTGATCCCCAATACCGCCCAGCACAGTAAGGACTATTCCGCGACGCGCTCGCTGGCGCGTCCGGGTCACGCGGATTATACCGCATACGCCAAATACCACGGCTTTGAGGATTATCGCGGCGGCGGGCATTTCTCGGGGCGCGTGACCGCGGCTTTGGTCGCGGCGGGCGCGATCCTGATTGCCGCGCTGCGCGAAAAGGGAATTGATATCGGCACGCATATCCATAGCTGTGCGGGAATCAAAGACGCTGATTTTGATGATATCAAAGCCGATATCGTGAAGCTGAACGACCTCGGCTTTGCCGTACTCGACAGCGGCAGGGGAGAGGAAATGAAGGCGGCTATTGAAGCGGCGGCAGCCGAGGGCGACAGCGTCGGCGGCGTGCTGGAAACAGCGGTGATCGGCATGCCCGCGGGCGTGGGCGAGCCGTGGTTCGATACCGTCGAGGGTGTGTTATCGCACGCGCTGTTCTCCGTTCCGGCGATCAAGGGCGTGCAGTTCGGCGACGCTTTTGAGATGGTCAACGGAAAAGGATCCGAATACAACGATCGTTATTATATTTCTGATAAAGAAATAAAAACAAAAACCAATCATAACGGCGGCGTCAACGGCGGCATCACCAACGGCATGCCGATCCTCTTCCGCTGTGCCGTCAAGCCGACGCCGTCGATCTTCAAGGCACAGGAGACGGTCGATTTTATCAAAAAAGAAAATTCCGTATTAGAATTAAAAGGTCGTCACGATCCCGCGATCATCCACCGCGCGCGCGTTGTGGTGGACAGCGTGACCGCCTTGGCGATAGCCGATCTGCTGGCGCAAAGATACGGGACGGATTGGCTGGCAGGATAACAGCGTAGGGGAGGGGCTTGCTCCTCCCGCGGTAGAACGTTTGTTGATCGAGAACGTTAGTTAAGGAGAAGAATCATTTGCTTCGCCCTTATATTCTTTTATTATGAAACGTTTCGGGAGGAGCAAGCCCCTCCCCTACAAATACCTAAAAAGGGAACTGTTATGGACTACGGATTGATCGGAGAGAAGCTGCCCCACAGCTTTTCCAAAGAGATACATGAAAAATTAGGATCTTATCAATATTCTCTGAGAGAACTAAAAAAGGAAGAATTACAAGATTTTATTCTGCAAAAGAATTTTAAAGCGATCAACGTCACCATTCCGTACAAGCAGGCGGTGATGCCGCTGCTCGACGAGATCGACCCCGACGCGCTGTCCATCGGCGCGGTGAATACCGTCGTCAACCGCGGCGGCGTGCTGTACGGGTACAATACCGATTTCGGCGGGATGAAGGCGCTGATCGAACGCGCGGGCGTGGTGATGAAGTACAAAAAGGTGCTGATCCTCGGCACCGGCGGCACCTCGCTGACCGCGCGTGCCGTGAGCGAGCGCATGGGCGCGAAAGAGATTCTGCGCGTCAGCCGCCGTGCGTGCGAGGGAGCGATCACCTATGAGCAGGCGTATCGCGATCACTCCGACGCTGACGTGATCATCAACGCGACCCCCTGCGGGATGTTTCCTAACATTTTTGACTGTCCGATCGAGTTGGAAAGGTTCCCGAAGCTCAGCGGCGTGATCGACGTCATCTATAACCCGCTGCAAACGAGCTTGATTTTATCCGCCCGCGAGCGCGCAATAGACGCCGAGGGCGGGCTGTATATGCTGGTCGCGCAGGCGGTATTGGCGGCGGAAAAGTTTCTGGATACGGAGCTGGACGTTATTCAACTGACCAACAAAATATATGATGAAATATATTTCGATAAAAGAAATATCGTACTGAGCGGCATGCCCGCTTCCGGCAAATCTACCGTCGGCAAGCTCGTCGCGGAACAGCTCGGACGCGAGCTGATCGATACGGACAAATTGATCGTAGAGCGCGAGGGACATATCCCGACCATCTTCAAAGAAAAGGGAGAGAAATACTTCCGCGACTTGGAAACGGAAGTCATCAAAGAGGTCGCCGCGTTCAGCGGCAAGGTGATCTCCCTCGGCGGCGGCGCGGTGATGCGGCCTGAGAACGTCAGGGCGCTGCGGCATAACGGCACGATCTTCTTCATCGACCGTTCACCGGAGCATCTGATCCCGACCGGCGACCGACCGCTCGCAGATAAAAAGGAAAAGATCATGCGCCTGTACAAAAAGCGCATCGATACTTATTTGAACACCGCCGATTTCATCATCGACGGCGACTGTGAGCCCGCGGACGTAGCGGATTCCATCATTAACGGAGAGTAATATGAAAATACTTGTCATCAACGGGCCTAACCTGAATATGCTCGGTATCCGTGAACCGGATATTTACGGCAGAACGACCTACGCCGACCTCTGCGATATGATCAGGAATCATGCGGAGAAGATCGGAGCAGACGTCGAGCTGTACCAGAGCAA
>JAFRBD010000001.1 GCA_017405065.1 Ruminococcus sp.
CCTGTGGAAACCATCACGGTAGGATAAAGGAGTTACCATATGAAATCTGTATTATTGATCGGACTCGGAAGATTCGGAAAAAACATCGCGATCCAGCTCAATCAGCTCGGACACGACGTGTTGGGGATCGACCATAACGAAGACAGGGTCAACGAGGCGATGGACATCGTCACGGACGCACAGATCGGCGACAGCACCAACGAGGCTTTTCTCCGCACGCTCGGCGTCAACAACTTCGATATCTGCTATGTAACGATCAGCAACGATTTTCAGAGCTCGCTGGAAACCACCTATCTGCTGAAGGAACTGGGCGCAAAATTCGTTGTCGCGCGCGCGGAGCGCGATGGTCAGGAGCTGTTCCTCCTGCGCAACGGCGCGGACAGGGTCGTCTATCCCGAAAAACAGATTGCGAAATGGGCAGCGATCCGCTACAGCTCCGATCACATCATGGACTATATCGAACTGGATGAGAATCATTCTCTCTATGAGGTCGCCGTACCCGACGAATGGGTCGGAAAGAGCATCATCCAGCTGGACGTCAGACGGAAATACAACCTGACGATCATCGGACTGAAAAAAGGCGACGTCATGAACTTTATGATCAAGCCGGAAACCGTTCTGTCAAAGGATATGACGCTTCTGGTGCTCGGTGAATATAAGGCGCTCGATAAGTGCTTCCGGTTTTAACGGAAAAGCATCGGCAGGAGCTCCCGATCGCATGATTTGCCGGACGCGGTCTATAGGCGCCCTGCGTATCTTTTCCGTACGCAGGGCGTATTCAGACGGCGGATCATCATTTCTCTTGTGTTTTGATCCGTTCTTTGATACAGTAAAAGCATAAGGAGGGAAATTCTTTGGAAGATTTTGAAACATATTTTTCAACACCGCTTGCCGCAGCGGCAACGATCGTTATTCTGATCATCGTTTTATTGATCTATGTGCTGTTTGTTGTCGCCGAGTGGCGGATCCTGACAAAAGCGGGAGAGAAAGGCTGGAAAGCGCTGATCCCCATTTACAACATCTATGTTTCACACCATATCGTCGGCATGAGTCACGCGTGGTTTATCGCGGAAGTCATCATATGGGTGATCGAGATATTATTTGAGGTCTTTGAGGGAATACCCGATTGGATCGGTTTGGTGTTCGGTATCGCTGTAGGTATCTTCACGCTGATATCGGAGCTGATCCATATTCTCAAGATATGCACCTGCTTCGGTAAGGGAACCGGATTCAAGATCGGCATGATCCTGATCCCCGATCTTTTCCTTTTGATCCTCGCTTTCGGCAAATCTGAGTTTAAGAAAGCGGAATGATCGCCGGGTTAATTTGTTGTTGTAATTCTATCGCGGTTCTGCTATACTGAAGATATCTTATAAACGGGGAGTTGATATTAATGAAAATCGCTATGGCAAACGATCACGCGGGTACATCCATGAAAAATGAGATCAAGGCGTATCTGGAATCTCAGGGACACACGGTCGTCGATTTCGGGACCTATGACGAAGCGTCCTGCGACCTGTCGGATTTTGTCCTGAAAGCCGCTTTGGCGGTCGCGAAAGGCGAATGTGACAGAGGCATCTTTGTGGACGGCGTCGGTTACGGCAGCGCCATGATCGCCAACAAGGTGAACGGTATCTACGCATGCGTCTGTCAGGATCCCTTCTGCGCGCAGCTGGCGCGCGAGCATAACGACGCGAATGTTCTCTGCCTCGGGGCAAAGATCATCGGCGGCATGATCGCGATGGAGATCGTCAAGACGTTCATGAAGATCGAACCGCTGACCGCCGAAAAGTATGTACGCCGTGTGCAAAAGGTAAAAAAGATCAACGACGAATACTGCGTACCGGTAAAATAACAATAGACAAATAATTAAGCTGACGCTGATAAAAACCGGCGTCAGCTTTTCTGTTAATGTCTTTAGACAGTGCCGCTCACCAGAGCGGTACAAAGAACCACCCGCTATGCGGGTGCGCATCGAAAGTTATACAAAAAACTCTCCGATCTGTTACAATAAAGATGTTCAAGCCTTATTGTAGAAGAAAGGAGA
>JAFRBD010000023.1 GCA_017405065.1 Ruminococcus sp.
AAGACTCCATCAAGATCATCGGCGACCATACCGATAAATATGTACAGGCATACTTCCAGTATGACTCCAAAAAGACCTGCGGTATCACCATTTCTCACCTGAGATTCGGCGACAAGCCCATCAAGTCCCCGTACTACATCAACAAGGCTGACTTCGTAGCCTGCCACAACCCCTCCTATATCCTCAAGGGCTACAAGATGGTTCAGGACGTCAAGCCCGGCGGCGTATTCCTGATCAACTGCCAGTGGACTCCCGAGGAGCTCAACTCCCATCTGAACGCTGAGACCAAGCGCTATATCGCGAAGAACGATATCCAGCTCTACACCGTCAACGCGATCGAAATTGCGGCTGAGATCGGTCTGGGCAAGCGCACCAACACCGTTCTCCAGAGCGCGTTCTTCTCTCTCTCCAAGGTTCTGCCCGAGGAAGAGGCGATCGGCTACATGAAGGAAAAGGCTCAGAAGTTCATGAAGAAGGGCAAAGAGATCGTCGAGATGAACGAGAAGGCGATCGACGCGGGCGCTACCGCTTACGTCAAGATCGACGTACCCGCTGACTGGGCTGAGGCTGTTGACGCTGACGCAAAGGCTGCTGATACTGAGATGACCAAGCTCGAGAAGCAGGTCGAGGGCATCATGGAGCCTGTCGGCCGTATGGACGGCGACAACCTGCCTGTATCCGCTTTCGTTGACCACGCTGACGGTACCTTCGAGCAGGGCGCTTCCGCGTTCGAGAAGCGCGGCGTTGCTGTTATGGTTCCCGAGTGGAACAACGAGACCTGCGCTCAGTGTAACCGCTGCGCGTTCGTCTGCCCGCACGCTACCATTCGTCCTTACGCAATGGACGAGGCTGAGGTCGCCGACGCTCCCGAAGCCATCAAGTACGGTCCCAGAGCCGTTAACAAGGTTTATAAGTATACCCTCGCTGTTTCTCCCTTCGACTGCATGGTATGCGGCGTCTGCGTAGGCGTTTGCCCGACCCACTCTCTGACGATGGTTGCCCGTGAGTCTCCGGACGATCAGCAGGCAGTATTCGATTATTGTGTTGCTAAGGTCACTGAGAAGCCCGAGACCACCGCGAAGATCAACGTGATCTCCTCTCAGTACAAGCAGCCGCTGCTTGAGTTCTCCGGCTCCTGCGCAGGCTGTGCCGAGACCTCTTACGCTCGCCTGATCACTCAGCTGTTCGGCGACAGAATGTACATCAGCAACGCGACCGGTTGCTCCTCCATCTGGGGCGGTCCTGCCGCTACCTCTCCCTACACCGTCAACAAAGAGGGCAAGGGTCCCGCTTGGGCGAACTCCCTGTTTGAAGACAACGCCGAGCACGGTCTGGGTATGTTCCTCGGTCAGCGCGCGATCCGCGATCGCCTCATCGCTGACGTCAAGGAAATGATCGCTGACGAGAGAGCTTCTGACGAGCTCAAGGCTGCTGCCGACGAGTATCTCGCTACCCTGAACGACGGCGAGAAGAACGGCGCCGCTACCAAGGCTCTGCTCGCAGAAGTCGAAAAGGTCGACGAGGCTTGCCCGTACAGAAAGGACATCCTCGACAATAAGGAATATCTCAGCAAGAAGTCCGTATGGATCTTCGGCGGCGACGGCTGGGCTTATGATATCGGCTTCGGCGGCGTAGACCACGTACTCGCTACCGGCGAAGACGTCAACATCATGGTCTTCGATACCGAGGTCTATTCCAACACCGGCGGTCAGGCTTCCAAGGCTTCCAACATCGGTCAGGTCGCACAGTTCGCGGCAGCCGGTAAGGCGATCCAGAAGAAGTCCCTCGCCGACATCGCTATCTCCTATGGCTACATCTACGTCGCACAGATCGCGATGGGCGCCGACATGAACCAGACCCTCAAGGCGATCCAGGAAGCCGAAGCTTATCCGGGTCCGTCCCTGATCATCGGCTACGCTCCCTGCGAGATGCACTCCATCAAGGGCGGCATGCAGAACTGCCAGAAGGAAATGGCTCGCGCCGTTGCCTGCGGCTACTGGAACAACTTCCGCTATGATCCTCGCCTCAAGGCAGAGGGCAAGAACCCGTTCATCCTCGACTCAAAGGCTCCGACCGAGTCCTACCGCGACTTCATCATGAACGAGGCTCGCTACTCCGCGCTGACCCGCTCCTTCCCGCAGAGAGCCGAAGAGCTCTTCGATAAGGCGGAGAAGACCGCAGAGGCACGCTTCGAGACCCTCACCGAGCGCGCGAAATAAGACACGCGTGTCTGTATCTGCTTCCTCTGAAATGTTATCATTGTAATATGATGTTGTGAGGCAGCTTTCCTCCAACTGTCATTACGAGGCTCGCAAGAGCCGTGGTAATCCCACAAAGAGGAACTGTGCGTCGGTTACAACCAAATATCACGCGAAAGCGTACGTCACCCCCGAGATCATCCCCGGGGGTGATTTTTTGTCTTGCTTCATTTACCCCATATGTTTCAGAAAAACAGAAAAAGACGCCTCGCGTCCTTGACAAATTCCCTATATAATGCCATAATGTATAGGTTAGAGTGCGCCCGAGCCTCCCTTTCCTAAGGGAGGTGGGCTCGCCGCAAGGCGAGGTCGGAGGGTTGTCACGTATGATTTGATGCTGATATCAAATAGTTATCTGATATCAATGTATCAACCCTCAGTCGCTTCGCGACAGTTCCCTGAGGATTGCGGAGCCTTATAAGGTTTCAGAAATCAATTTCAATGGAGAGGAAGTCTACTATGGCAGAACTCAACAAGTCCTATGACCCCAAACAGGTGGAGGACAGGATATATCAGAACTGGCTGGAGCATAACTACTTCCATGCCGAAGTCAACCCCGACAAAAAGCCCTACTGCATCGTTATGCCGCCGCCCAACATCACCGGTCAGCTGCATATCGGTCACGCGTTGGACAACACCCTGCAGGATATCCTGATCCGCTGGCGCAGGATGCAGGGCTATGAAGCCCTCTGGCTGCCCGGCACCGACCACGCCTCCATCGCCACCGAGGCAAAGATCGTCGAAGCCATGCGCAAGGAGGGTCTGACCAAGGACGACCTCGGGCGAGAAAAGTTCCTCGAGCGCGCGTGGGCGTGGAAGCGAGAATACGGCGGCAGAATCACCAGGCAGTTCTGGAAGCTCGGCGTTTCCTGCGACTGGCAGCGCGAGCGCTTCACCATGGACGAGGGCTGCTCCAACGCCGTCAAAGAGGTATTCGTCAATTACTATAACAAGGGGCTGATCTACCGCGGCAACCGTATGGTCAACTGGTGCCCCCACTGCGGCACTTCCATCTCGGACGCCGAGGTCGAGTATGAGGAAAAGAACGGCAGCTTCTGGCACATTCTCTACCCCGTCAAGGAAACAGGCGAGATGCTCGAGATCGCTACCACCCGTCCCGAGACCATGCTCGGCGATACCGCCGTCGCGATCAACGTCGAGGACGAGCGCTACAAGCACCTGCACGGCTGTCATGTCATCCTGCCCCTGCTCAACAAAGAGATCCCGATCGTCTGCGACGAGCACGCGGATATGGAAAAAGGCACCGGCGTGGTCAAGATCACGCCCGCCCACGACCCCAACGACTTCGAGGTAGGTCTCAGACACAGCCTGCCGATCGTCCGCTGCTTCACCTACGACGGCCACATGACCGGCGCCGAAGACGTCGCCGCTTACGAAGAGCTGAAAGCCAAGGGCAATCTCAGCGAGAACGAACCCGAGGTGCTCGACTGCGGCAAGTATGCCGGCATGACCACCATGGACGCGCGCAAGGCGATCGTTGCCGACCTCACCGAACAGGGTCTCTTAAAAGAGATCGAGCCCCTCTCCCATGACGTCGGCGCCTGCTACCGCTGCCACACCACCATCGAACCGATGGTCTCTAAGCAGTGGTTCGTCAAGATGGCTCCCTTAGCGGGCCCCGCCATCGACGCCGTCAAGAACGGCGACACTCAGTTCATCCCCAAGCGCAGCGAGAAGATCTACTTCCACTGGCTTGAAAATATCCGCGACTGGTGCATCTCCCGTCAGCTCTGGTGGGGTCACCGCATCCCCGCCTACTACTGCGAGGAATGCGGCGAGATGGTCGTCAGCAAGGACGCCGTCCACACCTGCCCGAAGTGCGGCTGCACCCATATGAAGCAGGACGAAGACACCCTCGACACATGGTTTTCTTCCGCCCTATGGCCGTTCTCGACCCTCGGCTGGCCTGAAAAGACCGAGGAGCTCGAGTACTTCTACCCCACCGACACCCTCGTTACCGGCTACGATATCATCTTCTTCTGGGTCGTCCGCATGATGTTCTCCGGACTCGAGAACATGGGCGACGTCCCCTTCCGCACCGTGTTCATCCACGGTCTGATCCGCGACGCGCAGGGCAGAAAGATGAGTAAATCCCTCGGCAACGGCGTCGATCCCATCGAGATCATCGACAAGTACGGCGCCGACGCGCTGCGCTTCTTCCTCGCGACAGGCAACTCCCCCGGCAACGATATGCGCTTTTCCGAAGAGCGCGTCGAGAGCTGCCGCAACTTCGCGAACAAGCTCTATAACGCCAGCCGTTTCGTGCTGATGAATATTGAAGGACACGATGTGCCTCTCACCCTTCCGACCGAACTCAAGCTGGAGGATAAGTGGATCCTCTCCACCCTCAACACCCTGTGCAAGGACGTCACCGAGAACCTCGAAAAATTCGAGCTGGGTATCGCGGTACAGAAGCTCTACGACTTCATCTGGGACTGCTTCTGCGACTGGTACATCGAGCTGAAAAAGACCGATCTCTACAGTGACGATGAAGCCGCCGCGCAGAACGCCCGTCAGGTGCTGGTCTACGTCCTCGACAAGATCCTCAAGCTCCTGCACCCGTTCATGCCCTTCATCACCGAAGAGATCTGGCAGAACATCCCCCACGAGGGCGAAACCATCATGCTTGAGCAGTACCCCGCGTACACCGACGCGCTGTGCTTTGAGCAGGAGGCGGACGATATGCGCAAGATCATGACCGCGATCACCGCCATCCGCACCCGCCGCAGCGAGATGAACGTCCCGCCCTCCAAAAAGGCAAAGCTCTATATCGCGACCAAGACCGCCGACACCTTCTGCCACGGCGTTGAATTCTTCAAAAAGCTCGCATCCGCATCTGAGGTCGAGATCGGCGAAGAGTTTGAGATCGACGGCGCCGTCACGGTCGTTACCGCCGACGCGAAGCTCTACATCCCGCTGAATGAGCTGGTCGATAAGGAGGCGGAGCTCAAGCGCCTGAACAAGGAGCTCGAGCAAACCGAAAGGATGCTGCGTCAGGATGAAGCCAAGCTCTCTAACCCCGGCTTCATGGGCAAGGCTCCCGCCGCCGTCATCGAAAAGATCAAGAATCAGGCGCAGCGCGAGCGCGAGAAGATCACCCTGATCAAAGCCGCGATCGAAAATCTGAAATAACCGTGATTACGAATCGATCATCTTTGTGACAAAAGCCGCACCCTTCCGGATGCGGCTCATTTTTATTGAAGCTATACTCCCCTGCAAGTATCATCGCCGACTGCGGTGATCCCCTGAACAGAAGCCCATCTTTTATCTCCTGATCTCTATCACCAAAAAACGGCGCACTCTCCTGAGCGCGCCGTCATTTTTATCACAATGTCATTTATCAGCTGATATAATCGCCTTCGCCGTGGAAGAATACCTTCGCGTCATCAAAGCCGCCTTCGCCGTAGAAGCTGCATTCGCTTCTTTCGGTAGCGCCGGGCTTGATTTCGGAGTCAGCATCCTCACAGTAGTTGTAGTTATGTCCTACCAGCTGACCCTTGTTATAGAAGAATACATCATACCAAACGTATCTGGCAGGAGTTTTACCGTTATTGGTCAGGCTGACGATAACCTTGTTGGTCAGAACGCTGACGTCAAGCGCCAGATCCTGGTCAACAGGCTTGTAGCTGTTCTCGGAAGACACTACCTTATATTCATAGGTAACGAATTCTTCATCACAGCTGAAATCCTCACAAACGGTAGTACCCTTTCCGACAGCGTCAAGAGAACCGCTGGTGGTACCGACGATCTTGCCTTCTGCATTAAAGAAATCAACATTGATGTTAAGATCACAGTCTGCACCGGAATCGTTGGTGATCAGCAGGTAAACATACTTGCTGTAATCGTCAAAGAACGGAATACCCTCGACTTTGAGACCGTCAGAGGCTTTGCTGTTTTTGGAAGCCTCGACCTTGACATTGCCGCCGGCAGGCGTATTGGCGCTGCTTGCGGCGCTGCTAACAGGCTCAACAACAGAATTGACGTTGTTGTCTGCCGCGCTGCTGACAGGAGCGGGAAGATTACCGCCGTTGACGATCGGATTTTGTCCGCAGGCTGTCAGTACAGCTGCCGCTAATACGATCACACATACAAAAGCAATTATCCTTTTCATTGTTAACCCTCTTTTTTATTCGAGATTTTTATAATACATAATTGTATTACTGCTAATATTATATCATGACGAAGAAAACAAGACAATAGAATATTTATAAATCATTTAAAAATTGACAAAATAACCTCAGAACAAACTGTTGTATTCTGAGGTTATGGTTATTATTGATAAGAAAGCGATTGGAATAATTTATCTTATGGTGTTTTTTTGCGTTACTCCGATTTTTCCCTGAGCTGAATACCCAGCACCTCTAACGACTCCTCGTCGACCTCCGACGGACAGTTGCTCATCAATTCAGACGCGTTCTGTACCTTCGGGAAGGCGGTAACGTCCCTGAGACTGTCCGCACCGCACATCAGCATCGCGATGCGGTCGAGACCGATGCCCATGCCGCCGTGAGGCGGCGCACCGTACTTGTACGCCTCGACCAAGAAGCCGAATTTCGCCTCGATCTCCTCGTCGGTCATCTTCAGCGCGCGGAACATCTGCTGCTGCAGCTCATAATCCGTGATGCGGATCGAGCCGGAGCTCAGCTCCGTACCGTTGAGCGTCAGGTCGTACGCCTTCGCGACCACCTTGCCCGGATCGCTCTCGAGGTATTGCAGGCATTCTTCCTTCGGCATCGTGAACGGATGGTGCATCGCGACCCATTCGCCGCTCTCCTCGTTCTTTTCAAAGAACGGGAAGTCCACGATCCACACGAATTTGTATTCGTCCTTCGGGATCAGGTCGAGCTGTCTGCCGACCTCCAGGCGCAGCGCGCCCAGTACGGGCAGGGTCACGGAATTCCTGTCCGCGACGATCAGCACGACGTCGCCCTTTTCCGCACCCAATGTATGCAGAATGTTGTCGAGGTCGCCCTCGCCGAGGAATTTGTTGAACGAGCAGTTCGGCGCCTCGTCCGCCCAGCGGATGTACGCCAGCCCCTTCGCGCCGATACCCTTGACGAATTCGGTCAGCTTATCGATCTTCTTGCGGGTCAGGGACGCCGCCGCGTTCTTTGCGACGATCGCTCTGACAGAGCCGCCGTTTTCGATCGCGCTCTTGAAGACGACAAAGTCGATATCCTTTACCGTATCCGTCAGATCCTGTATCTTCATCCCGAAGCGCACATCCGGCTTGTCCGAGCCGTAGGTGTTCATCGCGTCGCTGTAGGTCATGCGCTCAAAGGGCTGTTCAAGCTCGATCCCCTTGATCTCTCTGAACAGTCTGACCATCAAGCCCTCGTTGATCGCCATGATCTCGTCGACGTCGACGAAGCTCAGCTCCATATCGATCTGAGTGAACTCCGGCTGACGGTCTGCGCGCAAGTCTTCATCGCGGAAGCAGCGAGCAAGCTGGATATATCGGTCAAAGCCCGAGAGCATCAACAGCTGCTTGTAGATCTGCGGCGACTGCGGCAGGGCGTAAAACTTGCCGTTATGGATACGCGACGGCACGAGGTAGTCGCGCGCGCCCTCGGGAGTCGACTTGATCATCATGGGCGTTTCGATCTCGATGAAGCCGTTTTCATAAAAGTAATCCCGCGCGATCTTCGCGATCTTCGAGCGGGTAATGATGTTCTGCTGTAAGGGCGTGCGTCTTAAATCAAGATAGCGGTATTTCAGTCGCAGCTCCTCCGCCGTCTTGCTGTTGTCCACGATCTCGAAAGGCGGCGTCTGCGCCTTAGACAGCACGCGCAGGTCGCTGACCTCGATCTCGATATCTCCCGTCGGGATCTTATTGCTCTTTGCCGAACGCTCGCGCACCGTGCCCTTCGCGCACAGCACGAATTCACTGCGCGCCGCAAACGCTTTGTCAAAGATCGCCCTGTCCGTATTGTCGTCAAAGGCGAGCTGCACGATGCCCGTGCGGTCGCGCAGGTCGATAAAGATCAGCTGACCCAAATCGCGCTGACGCTGTACCCAGCCGCATACGACGACCTCCTCGCCGATATTCTCCGCTCTCAGCGTGCCGCAGTAATGCGTACGCTTCAAACCTGTCATAAATTCTGCCATAATATTACCTTCCTTTATGAATCAACTAAGCCTCCCTTTCCTAAGGGAGGCGGCGCGCAGCGCCGGAGGGTTGTTTGCTGTTTGCAGTCATTGCGAGGACTTTAGTCCGTAGCAATCCCACAAAAAGGAAATGTTCTTCTCTGCAACCCCCAGTCAGCGCGACACAAGTGTCTGCTGACAGCCCCCTTAGGAAAGGGGGCCTTTTTTGTCAAACTCCGCCGCTAATTTCGCCGCCGTGAATTCCTTCACGAACGCCTCTTCCTCCAGCGATATTTCGTTCTGCTCGCCGTTATCCATGTTCTTCAGCTTGGCGCTGCCGCCCGCGATCTCGTCGTCGCCCAGCACCATGCTGAACTTCGCGCCGATCTTGTTCGCGTATTTCATCTGCGCCTTCAGCCCTCTGCCGACGACGTCGAATTCCGCGTACATCCCGGCTTTTCTCAGCGTGTTGCACAGCTGCGACGCCCTCTTGTGCGCGTCCTCCCCCATCGAGCCGATGTAGATATCGCAAGGCGCGGGAGCGGGGATCTCGATCCCCTGCGCGTCGAGCGTCAGCAACAGTCTTTCGATACCCGCCGCAAATCCGAGCGCCGGCATGGGATTGCCGCCCAGCTCCTCGATCAGTCCGTCATATCTGCCGCCGGCGCAGACCGCGCTCTGTGCGCCGATATCGCCCGACAAAAATTCGAAAACGGTCTTTGTATAATAATCCAGACCTCTGACGATGGTCGGATTCACCGTATATGCCACGCCGTTCGCGTCCAGATATTCCTTCACGCCCTCAAAATGCTCTCTGCATTCCTCGCACAGATAATCCGGCATCATCGGCGCGCCCTCGGCGATCTCGTGATCGTGCGGGACCTTACAGTCGAGCAGGCGCATGGGGTTGCGCTCCAGACGGCTCTTGCAGTCCTCACACAGCGTATCGCGATATTGCGAATAATATTCGATCAGCGCCTTGTGATACTCGGCGCGGCACTTCGGACAGCCGATGGAGTTGATCTCCAGGCTGATCCCCTTTAAGCCTAAACGGTCAAAGATATTCGCCGCCGCGGTGATCAGCTCCGCGTCTGCGGCAGGGTTCTGCGTGCCGTAGCACTCCATGCCGAACTGGTGGAATTCACGCAAACGACCCGCCTGCGGCTTCTCATAGCGGTAGCAGGAGGTCAGGTAATACGCCTTGACCGGCAGCGGGTCGTTGTGCAGCCCGTGCTCGAGGAACGCCCTCGCCGCGCCTGCCGTTCCCTCGGGACGCAGGGTGATGCTGTCGCCGCCCTTGGTCAGGAAGGTGTACATCTCCTTCTGCACGATGTCCGTCGTGTCGCCCACGCCGCGCTCAAAGAGGTTGGTATGCTCGAACACCGGCGTCCGCATCTCTTTATAGCCGAACGCCCGCGCCTCCTCGCGGAAAGTATTCTCCAAAAACTGTCGGCGATAGCTGTCCCGCGGCAGTACGTCCTCCGTACCGCGCGGCTTCTTTGTGATCAATGCCATTATATCAAACCTTTCAATGGAGTAGATGTTTATTCAGCCTCCCTTTCCTAAGGGAGGTGCCCCGACAGGGGCGAAGGGTTGTCTTTTATGGCAAAATAAACATCGAAAAAACCATCTGACCGATAAGAAATCAACCCTCAGTCGCTTCGCGACAGCTCCCTTAGAAAAGGGAGCCTCTATTTACCCCAAATTTCGCTTTATCCAGTATATCACAAACTTCTCCCTGTATCAATAGCCCAATTCCCTTTTATACCATCAATTTATATCACGAAAATCATCAATTCCTATTGCAAACCTCACACGGCTATGATAAAATGAAATTGCCAACAAATACAAATCAAATATTCAGCATAGCTATGTATAGCTATATCATTTTCTGTAAATAATTTGCGTAAGTGTTTTTTTATTGAAAAAAACACTGCTCGGCTTTTATCTGCTTTCGCTTATTATTTCAGAAATGATATAGTTGTGCTGATATTTGTATTTGTTTGGCGACATTCGAGCTGGTGTTTTTTGGCGCACAGTTCGA
>JAFRBD010000024.1 GCA_017405065.1 Ruminococcus sp.
TGAAAACCTATAATGTCGGAATCATCGGCGCGACCGGTATGGTAGGTCAGCGATTCTCTTTACTGCTCCATAACCATCCGTGGTTCAACGTGACCGCCATTGCTGCTTCTAAGCGCAGCGCCGGCAAGACTTATGCCGAAGCGGTGGAGGGCAGATGGGCGATGACTGCGCCGATCCCCGAAAACATCAAGGATATGGTCATGATGGACGCGGCTGACGTCGAGGCGGTAGCGGCGAAAGTCGATTTCGTGTTCTGCGCTGTTGATATGAAAAAAGATGAGATCAAGGCGCTCGAGGAGGCGTATGCGAAAGCGGAATGTCCCGTCGTATCCAACAACTCCGCGAACCGTCATACCCCCGACGTTCCGATGATCGTTCCCGAGATCAATCCCGATCACGCAAAGATCATCCCCGCTCAGAGAAAGCGTCTGGGCACCAAGCGCGGCTTTATCGCCGTCAAATCCAACTGTTCCCTGCAGAGCTACGTTCCCGCGATCCATCCTTTGAAGGAGAAATATAAGGTCAATAAGGTCTTAGCCTGCACCTATCAGGCGATCTCCGGCGCGGGAAAGACCTTTGAGCGCTGGCCCGAGATGGTCGACAACCTCATCCCGTATATCGGCGGCGAGGAGGAAAAGAGCGAGCAGGAGCCGTTGAAGCTGTGGGGTCATATCGAAGGCGATAAGATCGTCAACTGCGACGATATCGCGATCACCTCTCAGTGCCTGCGCGTACCGGTCTCGGACGGTCATACCGCGGCGGTATTCATGAGCTTTGATACGGATGAAAAGCCCTCTGTCGAAGAGATCATCGATGTATGGACCAATTACAAAGGCAGAGCGCAGGAGCTTCAGCTTCCGTCCGCTCCCAAGCAGTTCCTGCATTACTTTACCGAGCCGGACAGACCTCAGATCAAATCCGAACGCATGCTTGAGGGCGGTATGGCGGTATCTGTCGGTCGTCTCAGACCCGATACCCAGTATGATATGAAATTTGTCTGCATGTCCCACAACACCCTGCGCGGCGCGGCGGGCGGCGCTGTCCTGATGGCGGAGCTGCTGTGCGCGGAAGGTTACATGGACTGATTAGTGGTAAGTGGTTAGTGATTAGTGATTAGCAAATCGTTAATCTGTCACCGACATTGATACTCCTTTTTTACTACATCGTTAGGAGGAACTCTTATGAGTAAGCATATTTTTACGGGCGCGGGCGTTGCCCTGATCACCCCGATGCACAGCGACGGTTCTGTCAATTATGAAGAAATGGCTCGTTTGTTGGAATTTCAGGTCGAGAACGGTACCGACGCGATCATCGCCTGCGGAACTACCGGCGAGGCGGCTACACTGACCGTTAAGGAACACTGCGAAGTGCTGTCGTTTGTCTGTGAGCGCATCAACGGACGTATCCCGGTCATCGCGGGCACCGGCTCCAACGACACCAGTACGGCGATCGAGCTTTCCAAGTCCGCTGAAGCCAGCGGCGCAGACGCTCTGCTGTCCGTTACGCCTTATTATAATAAAACCTCTCAGGAGGGGCTGTTCCGTCATTTCACTACGATCGCGGATAATATCGATTTGCCTGTGATCCTGTACAATGTACCCTCGCGTACCGGCTGCAACATCAAGCCCAAGACCTATGCAAGACTGTGCAAGCATGAGAATATCGTCGCTACCAAGGAAGCGAACGGTGATATCTCCAGCGTTTCACAGACGCGTTCTCTGTGCGGCGATCAGCTGGATATCTACTCCGGCAACGACGACCAGACCGTTCCTTTCATGTCGCTCGGCGCGTTGGGCGTAATCTCGGTTTTCTTCAACTTCTGTCCGAAGGAGATGCACGAGATCTGCGAGCTGTGCCTGAACAACAATTTTGTGGAGGCGGCTAAACTGAATTTCCATTATGTTGAGTTAATGGATATCATGTTCTCCGACGTTAACCCGATCCCCGTCAAGACGGCGATGAACCTGATCGGCTTCAATGCCGGCGAGTGCAGGCTGCCGCTGGTGCCCATGAGCTATTCGGGTTATCACGATCTCAAGGATTGTCTGGCAAAGTACAACCTGATCGGTAAGTACGCCTAAATACACGCATATATTAGATATTGACAGGGCGACGCGTTCGCCCTGTTTCACAATATTGTCGAAATAATCAAACGGTCATCGCAAAGCCCGCAGCCTCCCGAAAGGGAGGCGGTGGCGATCCCCTTGGCGCTCGCAACCGATTTGGAGAATATTTACGGTCTCTCTTTGTGGGATTGCCGCGGGCTAAAGTCCTTGCAATGACTGAGCAGATTTACGATACCTTTCGTATATATAAGGAGGCTTATCATGGTTAAGATATTACTCAACGGCTGTCTGGGTAAAATGGGACAGGCAGTAGAAAGCTGCGTCAACGAACGTGAAGACGTGATGATTTCCTGCGGCGTGGATATCGCCGAGGGCAATAAGACCTATCCTGTCTACAACTGCTTTGTCGACGTGCAGGAAACGCCCGACGTGATCGTCGACTTTTCCAATCCGCTGGTGCTGGACGATATGCTCATCTTCGCGGTGGAAAAGGATATCCCCGTCATCATCTGTACGACCGGTTTCTCCGACGCGCAGGTGCAGAAGATCAAAGATACCGCGAACCGGATCCCCGTATTTTATTCGGGCAATATGTCGCTGGGCGTCAATGTACTGATCGCTCTCTCAAAAATGGCGGCAAAGGTGCTGTACGGCAGCTTCGATATCGAGGTGATCGAAAAGCATCATAATCTGAAGCTCGACGCTCCCTCCGGCACGGCTCTGATGATCGCCGACGCCATCAACGACGAGATCGGCGGCGCACAGTATGTCTATGACCGTCATGCTTATCGCAAAAGACGCGAGCACAGCGAGATCGGCATCCACTCCATCCGCGGCGGCACGATCGTCGGCGAGCATGAGGTCATCTTTGCCGGTCACGACGAGGTCGTATCTCTGAAGCACCAGGCGCAGAGCAAGGGCGTTTTTGCCGCAGGCGCAGTCAACGCTTCCGTCTTTATGAAGGACAAGCCCGCGGGGCTGTATGATATGTCCGATGTGCTGAAAAACGCCTGATACAACTGCTGCTGTGGAGCGAGCAATAAACAAAAAAGCCTTGCAGCAGTACAAAAGCAGTAGATACTATGCTGTGAAAGGCTATGTTTTTCGGATATACGTTTTTTGTAACAGCTCAGATAAAAGATGCGCACGTCACACCTTTGTTTTCCTGTCATAAACTGATAGGGAACAGAGGTGTTTTATTTATGAATAACGAACTGATACTCCTGCCTTCCGTCACCTACGCGATGAAGGCAAAGAGTATTCTTGATCAATATAAGATCCGTTCCTATATCCAGCGAACTCCGAAAAATACCGGCGTCAGATCATGCGGCTATTGTCTTTTTGTACCAAACAGAACCGATGAAGCGGAACAGCTGATCCGTTCAAAAGGGATTCGGGTATCGGGCAGGGCAAAAAGGGAGGAGCTATGATCTATCTCGATAACTCTGCGACCACATATCCGAAACCGCCTGAAGTGATCCGTGCGTTTCGCAGCGCGCCGCAGTATTACGGCTTCAATCCGGGACGCGGCGGATATCGTCGTTCGCTGAAAACCGCGCAGAAGGTATATGAGGCGCGCGAAACCGTACGAAAGTTCTTTCATATGTCGTCGATAGAATCCGTTATTTTCGTACCGAGCTGTACACAGGCGCTTAATACGGTGATCAAAGGCGTATTGAAAAAGGGCGACCATGTTATCATCTCCTCATATGAACACAACGCAGTCGCGCGGCCGATCCATAAGCTGCAGCAGGAGGGGATCATCACTTACAGCGTAGCGCAGGCGGATATCAACGACGCGGATAAAACCGTGGAAAACTTTCGCAGGCTCATCAATGCGCGGACAAAGCTGATCGTTTGTACGCACGCTTCCAACGTATTCGGCTACCGCCTGCCGGTAGAACGATTATGCGCTCTCGCCCACAGCAACGGGCTGTTGTTTTGCCTGGACGCGGCTCAAAGCGCCGGAATCCTGCCGATCGACATGGAAAGAGACCGATATGATTTTGTCTGCTGTGCGGGACATAAGTATCTTTACGGCCCGATGGGAATAGGATTACTGCTGATCGGTAATGATAATGATGTGGAGTCACTGATCGAAGGCGGTACCGGAAGCGTATCGGATGACCTGTCCATGCCGTCGTTTTATCCCGATAAGCTGGAAGCGGGGACGATGAATATTGCCGGTATCATCGGATTGCAGTCCGGGGTCAATTTTGTAGCGAAAAAGGGGATAGACAGGATATTTGAGAGCGAGAACAGATTGATCGATTATCTGTCAAAGCGCCTTAGCGCCTTCCGTCACATCAAAGTATTTCGTCCTGCAGCCAACAGTTTTTATCACACCCCGGTTTTATCATTTACCGCAGAGGATAAAGACAGTGAAACGATCGTCAAATACCTGTCGGAAAAACATGATATCGCCGTCAGGGGAGGGCTTCATTGCGCGCCGCTGGCACATCGTTCGATGAACACGCAGGAAACAGGTACCGTCAGGATCTCACCCTCGGTTTTTACCACGCAGAACGATATGGATTTACTGATCGATTCTTTAAGAAAATTCCGGTAAATCGGTTGCAATCAGAATAGCTGTGTGTTAGAATAAAAATGTATGGATTTATGATAAAAGAGAGGAGCGGCTTTTCGGCGGCTCCGAAAGGACAGTATATATGGGTGAGTTTTTTCAAAACGCGTTTGCTACCATATGGTCGACGTTAAAAACCTTTGAATTCAAAGATGCGGTAGACATCACGATCATCGCCTTGATCCTGTTTTATCTTTTCAGGCTTTTCCGCCAGAGCCGCGCTGGACAGCTTGTCAAGGGCGTAGTGATTCTGCTGGTTCTGTTCGCTATTTCCGCGCTCGCCAATCTGACGATGGTGAAATTCATCTTAAAATCCGTATTTGAATTCGCGGTCATTATTCTGGTAGTCGTCTTTCAGCCGGAATTGCGTCAGGGGCTCGAACGTCTCGGCCGCAGCAATAAAACGCTGAAAAACTTTATGATCAGCAATAATCAAAATCCCGAAACGGTAGTGACAAAAGCGATCACCGACGTAGCCGACAGCTGCGCGATCTTTTCCAAATCCCGCACCGGCGCTTTGATCGTTTTTGAGAGAAACAGCCTGCTCAATGAGATCGCCGGTACCGGAACAACCCTCAACAGTGAAACGTCTCCGGCGCTGTTAGGCAATATCTTTTTCAACAAAGCGCCGCTGCATGACGGCGCATGCATCATCAGAGAAGGCAAGATCCTTTCCGCCGGCTGTATCCTGCCGCTGACAAAAAGCCTTGACGTCAGCCCCGATCTGGGCACCAGACACCGTGCTGCTATCGGCATGAGCGAAGAATGCGACGCGGTAGTGGTAGTCGTCTCCGAAGAGACGGGCAATATTTCCATTGCGCTGAACGGAAAGCTGACAAGGGACTATACGCGCAATACGCTGTATGACGCGTTGGTAGAATTGATCATCCCCAACGAGAGAGAACATTCTAATCTGTTTTCTGTCATCTTTAAGAACAGAAAGGAGAAGAATGATGAAAAAGAATAATCAATCATGGCTCGCAAGATTCTTTTCTCATGATATCACGCTTCTCGTTTTGGCGTTTGTGCTTGCTTTTGTCGCATGGTTCGTTATCAGTATGAGCGAGGAAAGCGAAGACACAAAGACCATCACCGATATCCCGATCCTTGTCGAGCTGCCCGATACCGCGAAAGAAGACGGCTTGGAACTGTATGGAGCGGATGACCAGAAAGCCTCGGTCGAAGTGAAGGGCAACCGGGCGATACTCGGTTCTCTGACCGCCTCGGATATCCAGGTGACAGCGAATCAGTCGAGTTCCATGATCTCTGTCGGTTCTTATACACTGTCGCTGTCAGCAAGACAGAACAGCGTCAAAACCAATTATACGATCATCAAGGAGAAGCTGTCGCCGTCTACGATCTCGGTTTATGTCGATAAAGAAAAGCAGCAGGAGTTCGATATCGATAATCAGATCACAGTTAATCTGAATGACAGCAATCATTACGCTAGTGTCGCTCTGTCAAAGAGCAAGGTCCTCGTTTCCGGTCCCGAAACGCACGTGAACCAGATCGCCTCGGTCGCGGTCATCGATACCATTACACCGAAATCACAGACGACTACCGTTAACGAAGATCTGGTCTTTCTGGATGAAAACGGCGAGAAGCTCTATCTGCCGTATGTCAAGACCGACATCGGCACGGTAGAGGCGACGATCACGGTTCTCCCGATCTCCGAGGTTTCCCTGAGAGTCGATACCCTCAACGCGCCGTCGGACCATCCCGATATTATCATTGATCCCGCAACGGTCAAGATTGCGGGCCCGCAGGATGCTTTGGACAGCATCAATGACGAGGACGATAACAAAGTTACGATCGGTTCACTTGATTTCTCAAAGATCAAGAATGAAGGCTATAAGCAGAAATTCGATATCACCCTGCCCAAGGGATGCAAGGTCATCTCGGGAGAGACCACCGCGACTGCCTATATCGATATGAATTCCTATTATTCGACGACCGTGAACGCAAAAATCACGAGTAAGATCGATTCCTCAAAGTATACCGTAGAATTCGCTTCCGGCAATATCGAAGTTACCGTGATCGGACCCGAGGATCAGACTGACAGCATTTCCGCTTCCGATTTGACGGCAGTCGCCGACTTTTCCGGTTTGCTTGACGACGTCAAATCCGGCAGCGCGGTTTCGATCAGCGTTCCGGTAAAGGTATCTTTGTCCGAAGACTATGATAATTGCTGGGTTTTCGGAAGCTATACCGTCACCGCCAATGTTACGAAGAAATAACATCGGTTATCATTTGCCTTTATCAGCTGATACTGTAAAAGAAACGCACCGCTTTCGCGGTGCGTCGTTCTTTAATATGACATTGAATTCAAATATTTGTAGCGATTATGTGTGAGCTTGCCGTGGGGCGATTCCGCCATATCTTTATGGTAGCGGACGCTCTGTACCAGTCCGATTCCGATTAATACGGACATAAGTGACGATCCTCCGGACGAGAAGAACGGCAGCGTGATTCCGATAACAGGCAGCAGTCCCAGTACCATACCGATATTGATGACAGTCTGGACGCCAAGCATCGAGAAGACGCCCACGCATATCATCCTGCCCAGATAATCTCTCGCCGACAGCGCGTCCATGATGATCTTGATACAAATTAGAAGTAGAATGAACAGCAGCAGCGTGCAGCCGATGAATCCCAGTTCTTCACCGGCAACGGTGTAGATGAAGTCGTTTTCCTGTTCGGGTACGATGCCGGAGGCAACTCTGGGACCGTTGCCCAGCCCTGTGCCGCTCAAGCCGCCCGAAGCGACGCTGACCTTGCCCTGATACTGCTGCCAGCCGTAGGTTTTCAGCGCGTTGCCGTCGATATCGAATACAGCGGTAAAGCGGCTCTTTTGTTCTTCGTTGAGGAAATATGTCCAGAAGATCGGTATCCCTGCAGCCAACAGCAGGATCATGATCAGGAAATACCTGAGCTGGACGCCGCCGATAAACGCCATGATAATGAACATGAAGAGGAAAATCAGTACCGTTCCGTCGTCGCCCTGCATATGGATCAAAACGACCGGTATCCCCATGTGGATCAGCAGTGAGATGACGCCGATCAGGCTGTGCAGCCTTTCGTTATCCTTCAGCACTTGCATATGTTTGGAAAAGGTAATGATGAAAAATATCTTGACAAGCTCCGAAGGCTGGAAAGAAACGCCGCCGGGAAGGGTGATCCATGCCGTATCGTCCGTACCGCTGACATTTCTGCCGATCAGGAATACCAGCACGAGCAAGCCGAGCGATACAATAGCCAGTACAGGCCATAATCGAGCGATCCGCTCATAGTCGATAACGGTGATCACGATCGCCGCGATGTAGCCTACTACCAGCGCCAAAAGCTGAGGCGTTATGTAACTGTAATCGGATGATCGCTGCATGGAGTTGATCAGCAGCAGGCTGTATACGCTTGCCGCGATAGTCAGCAGCCACAGGATAACGTCGGAATTAGTAAAGAATCTCGTTAATCCTTTGATGATTTTTTGCATATCGTACCTTTCTGATGCGATGATTTCTGTTTTAATGAAAACGGTCGGTGCAGTATTGATGATGATTTATACTGTTTTATCAGAAAAAAGTATTAACCGATTTTCAACTTTCATTATAGTGAAAGCAACCCTCAAATTCAAGATAAATATTTGTAATATTTTTTGAATTTTGTCCTTATAGCATTATTTCATGTCATCGATATGATACAATAACTAATTGATAATATTTGATTACAGATTCGATGGAGAATGATATGATAAAAATAATCACCGGCTCGCCGAAACAAACGGAAGAGCTGGGCAGTAAGATCGCATCGGTTCTCAAGGGGCGTGAGATGATAGCGCTGTTCGGCAATCTGGGCGCGGGCAAAACCGCATTTACTCGCGGTTTATGTGAGGGGCTCGGTATTCATGACAGCGTATGCAGTCCTACATTCGCGATCGTGAACGCGTACAAGGGCAAATTTCCCGTGTATCATTTCGATATGTACCGCATCACTGACGTCGAGGATCTGTTTGCGACAGGATATTATGATTATCTCGGCAGCGGCGTCATCATCATCGAGTGGAGCGAGAATATCGAATCCGAACTGGAACCGGATTGTATCCGGATCCGTATCACGAAAACCAACGCAGAGAATGAAAGAATCTTTGAGATAGAGGGGTTGGACGAATATGCTGATGTTATCTGTTGATTCTTCCGCCGCTCCCGCTTCCGTTTGTCTGACCGAGGACGGGAGAGTGATCGCCGACTATTATCTCCATACCGGCTTTACTCACAGTCAGACGTTGATGTCAATGACCGAATCGGTATTGAATATCGCCGCGAGATCAGCCTCGGATATCGACGTTTACGCGGTCAACAGCGGTCCCGGTTCATTCACGGGCGTGCGGATCGGCGTGAGCGCTGTCAAGGGCATGGCGTATGCCGCGGATAAGCCCTGTGTCGAGGTTTCGACCTTAATGAGCATGGCGTACAATTTTCTCGGCTCGCACACAATCGTATGCGCCTGTATGGACGCGAGAAGAAATCAGGTCTACAACGCCTTGTTCCGTGTGGACGGCGTGAAGATCGAGCGGCTCTGTGAGGACAGAGCGATCTCGATCGATGATCTGCTGACAGAGTTACAAACACTCGACGGCGAGATCATCCTCGTCGGCGACGGCGCTGAATTGGTATCTCATAACACAGACGACGTGTCGATACAGCTTGCCGCGCCGCATCACAGGTATCAAAGGGCGTCGTCCGTCGCGGCGGCGGCTCTTGAAAAATACAACAGGGGAGAGAGCGTCTCTCCTGCGGCTTTGACGCCGCGCTATCTCAGGCTTTCACAGGCTGAGAGAGAACGCAATGCAAAACTTTCAGAAAAGGATGGTACTGAAGTATGATCGCGATAGGATGTGATCACGGCGGATTACAGATCAAGAACGCCGTGATCGATTACATGAAAGAAAACGGTATCGAGTATACCGACTACGGCTGCTTTACAGAGGAAAGCGTAGACTATCCCGTATATGCTTATCAGGTGGCGAAGAGTGTTGCCGACGGAAACGCACAGCTGGGTATCATCTGCTGCGGCACCGGTATCGGCGTTTCGATGGCTGCCAATAAGGTCAAGGGGATCCGCGCCGCGGTTTGCACCGACGAATTCTGCGCCGAGATGACCCGCCGCCACAATAATGCCAACGTCCTGTGCATGGGAGGCAGAGTGATCGATGAAGCGAAGGCTGTCAGGCTCGCTTCTATTTTCCTGAGCACTCCGTTTGACGGCGGCAGACACGAGAAGAGAGTCAATATGATCGCCGAGATTGAAAACGGCGATTTTACCGTTTGATAATGGTATTGTGACTAATCAACCTTGTCAGAGATGAGATCGCCGCAGTCTATCAACAGGTTTGCTATCGGATTGCGCTATGGCGATCATATAATACAGAAAGAAGGATTTATATGAGTAAAGTAACGATTTTTGACCACCCGCTGATCCAGCACAAGTTATCTATTCTGCGCGACGAGAACACCGGCACCAAGGAGTTCCGTGAGCTGATCACCGAGATCTCCATGCTGATGTGCTATGAAGCTACCCGCGATCTCCCGTTGGAGGACGTCGAGATCAAGACCCCCATGACGACGATGGTCGCGAAGAAGATCGCCGGCAGAAAGTTAGCTTTTGTGCCGATCCTGCGCGCCGGCTGCGGTATGCTGGACGGCATGCTCACTATGGTGCCCTCCGCGAAGGTCGGTCATATCGGTCTGTACAGAGACGAAGTCACTCACAAGCCTGTTGAATATTACAACAAGCTGCCCGGTGATATCGACGAGAGAGACGTTTTCGTCCTTGATCCCATGCTCGCGACCGGCGGCAGCGCTGTCGACGCGATCAGCATCATCAAGCGTTCTCATCCGCGCTCCATCAAGTTTTTGTGCATTATCGCTGCTCCCGAGGGCATCGACGTGCTGACCAGAGAGCATCCCGACGTCGATCTGTTCTGTGCGGCTAAGGATGAAAAGCTGAATTCAAATTGCTATATCCTGCCCGGACTCGGCGACGCAGGCGACCGTATCTACGGTACGGACGTCGTCGGTGAAGTCACCGTTGACAAGCGCGGCAGTACCGTCAAGCTCCCCTCAAAGAAATGAGAAGATCATCTTTGATTCTGCTGATCGCTTGTATTCTGGCAATGATATTGCTGTGTGCCTGCGGTGATAAAACTGTCGTTGACGGCGAACTGACTGCCGTAAAGGATGAAAACGGTAATATCACCGGCTATGAGCGCAGGTATCACAACGATAACGGCGATATCACGCGCTGGGATGTGTATGACGCGCAGGAGCAGTATCTCAACTATACGCTGTATGAATACGACAGCGACGGCAATCTTGCGAAGGAGACCTTATATGAGGCGAACGGTATCGGTGTATACTACTATGCTTATTCCTATACCGACGACGGCGTGCTTGCGGAAAAGGATTATGCATCCGCCAAAAACGGTTCCTCGCGTACGCTATATGACGAAGACGGAAACGAAAAGTATCATTATTCTTATGACAACAACGACAATCTTGTCAAATATGAGGAATATGTCAACGGCGATTGGGTAGAGCGCGATCTGCCGACCGTTTCCGAAGAAGCATCTGAAGAAGCTGCGTATGCAGAGTAGAAAAAAGCCGCTTTCCTGATCGAAAGCGGCTTTGCTGCGTTTATTCTTCAGTTTCTTCAGCTGTATCGGCGACCTCTTCTGCGGGAACCTCCGCCGTGTCGACTTCAACAGGTTCCTCTTGGGCGTTTGCCCACTCAAGCACCTTATCTCTGCCGACCCTGACGCTGTCGATCAGCGCGACGCCGAGATCGTTTGCCGCCAGTACCATGGATTTGGCGGTTTTGATCCACGCTTTCTTTAAGTCAGACATTATGTCATCTCCTTTGCTTTTTTCTTCATTATACCGAGATAAAGTAATAAAGTCAAATGAACAATTTATGTACAGATAATTAATACTTGATTTATTATATTATTTGTTGTATAATACCTAATGTTCCCGCCGGCATGTCGGAATTGGCAGACGAGACAGACTCAAAATCTGTTGTCTTCACGGGCGTGTGGGTTCGAGTCCCACTGCCGGCACCAGACATGCCCCCGTTGCTTGCGCTTCGGGGGCTTTAACTATGAAAAAGGGGTAGAGAAGAAATGGCTGTATACAAGGTATTATATAATCCGATGAGTAATAACGGACAGGGCGAGGCGGAGGTCAAATCGCTGTCCAATAAGCTCGAAAAAAACGAACTGATCTTTGCCGACGTTACCAAGATCGGCGATATCAAGGCATATATCAATGATTTGGGTAAAGATGAAAAGCTGATCATCTCCGGCGGAGACGGTACCTTGAATCACTTCCTCAACGATATCGACGGCATGGATATCCAAAATGAAGTCTTTTATTTCGCTACCGGTTCCGGCAATGACTTTTTGTCGAGCGTCGGTATTGAGAAGGGCAATCTCGTACCGCTGAATCAGTTTTTCGGCAAGCTGCCGACCGTGACCGTTAACGGCAAGGATTACAAATTCATCAACGGAATCGGTTTCGGTATTGACGGCTACTGCTGTGAGGTGGGCGACGATATGCGTGAGAACGCTTCTAACGACAAGCCCATTAATTATACATCCATCGCGATCAAGGGACTTCTGTTCCACTTCAAGCCCGTCAACGCCAAGGTGACCGTGGACGGCAAGACCGAGAGCTTCAGTAAAGTCTGGCTGGCGCCGACCATGTTCGGCAGGTTTTACGGCGGCGGCATGATCCCGACACCCGATCAGCGTCGTGAGGACGGCACCGTTTCCACCATGGTTTACCATAACTGCGGCAAGATCAAGGCGCTGATGGTGTTCCCGAACATCTTCAAGGGCGAGCATGTCAAAGAGACGAAGATCGTCAAGATCTTCAAGGGTCATGAAGTGACCGTTGAATTTGACCGTCCGACCGCGCTGCAGATCGACGGCGAGACCGTTCGCAATGTTACTTCTTATTCCGTTAAGATCTGATGATGGCAAAAGCTCCGAACACTCCGGAGCTTTTCTGTTTGTTATGACTATTGATTTCTTCCGACGAAACGATTACAATAGAAGCGGTGATAATGATGAAGGCTGCCGTATTTGCTGAGCTTCTCAAGCAGCTCCACAAGGGAGAAAGTCCTGTGCTGATGCTGAAAGCAGACAACGAAATATTTATCCGCAAGTTCCAAAAACCGGACAGACTGGTATTATTAGGCTGCGGTCATGTGTCGGTTGATGTGTACCGTTTGGCTAAAACGCTGGATTTTGAGATCGTAGCGGTCGACGACAGACCTTCATTCGCGAATTATGAGCGATTTCCCGCTGCAACCGTCATTTGCGACGACTTCCCATCGGCAATCGAAAAGCTGCAGATCACTGAAAAAGACTATGTATGCGTGCTGACCAGAGGCCATTTGTGGGACGCACAGTGTATCCGCGAAATCCTGTCGGGGACGGTTCCGTATTATCTCGGCTTGATCAGCTCCCGCAAAAGAGCGGAGGGACTGTGTGAGATTCTGGCGGATGATGGGTTCGATCGGAATGATATCGACACTATCCATGCGCCTATCGGCTTAAAGATCGGTGCGATGACGACCGCAGAGATCGCTGTGTCGATCTGTGCAGAGCTGATTCAGGAGCGGCACAGAAAGTATGTCAAACCGCATGAAAATGAATTGACGCAAACAAACGTAAACTTTGAATTGCTCCGCTATCTGAGCGAGGCGGACGAGCCGAGAGCGCTGGTAACAGTGATTGCCTCCACCGGCTCTACACCTGTCAAAAGCGGCAGTATGATGGCTGTCAACAGTCTCGGACTGGTTTCGGGTACTGTCGGCGGCGGCTGCGGAGAGGCTGCGGCGATCAATCAAGCGCGCAGGATCATCGGTTCGGGTACAAGCGCTGTGCTGCATATCGACATGAACAATGAAGTCGCGGCGGATAACGACATGGTCTGCGGCGGCAGTATGACCGTACTGATCGAGGATATCACTTAGCTTGCTTTAAGGATATTAATGTGTTATAATCTCAAAAAACCTTCCTCATGAGGTGATCGCTATGAAGATCATTAAGATTTTGAATAACAACAGATGCTCGCTGTCGTTTGAGGTGTTCCCGCCGAAGGCTTCCACCTCTTTTGATCAGGTAAAGCCCGCGATCGAGAAGATCGCCGCGCTCAAGCCCTCCTTTATGAGTGTGACCTACGGCGCCGGCGGCGGTACGAGTCAGTATACGCTTGATATCGCACAGGATATCCGCAACCGTTACGGTGTGCCGACCATGGCGCATCTGACCTGCGTCAGTTCTACGAAAGAGACGGTCGCCGAAAGGATCCGCGATCTGAAAAAGGCGGGGATCCAGAACGTGATGGCGCTGCGCGGTGATCTGACGCCCGAAATAAAGCTCAGCGACGCCAAACACTGGGATTACTCTCACGCGGTCGATCTGATCCGTGAGCTGAAAGAGAGCGATGCGGACTTTTGTATCGGCTGCGCCTGCTATCCCGAGGTACATCCCGAAAGCCCTCATCAGACGGACGATATCTGCTATCTGAAAGAGAAGGTCGACGCGGGCTGCGACTTCATGACGACACAGATGTTTTTTGACAATAATTTGCTCTACAACTTTTTGTACAAGATCCGTGAGGCGGGCATCTCCGTGCCCGTTATCCCCGGGATCATGCCTATCACCAAGGCGGTGCAATTAAAGCGCGCGCTGGAACTGTCAGGCTCCTTTATGCCGATGCGGTTCAAGGCGCTGGTAGACCGTTTCGGCGACAATGATATGGCGATGGCGCAGGCGGGTATCGCATACGCGACGGATCAGATCATCGACTTATATGCCAACGGTATCCAAAACGTGCATTTGTATACGATGAACAAGCCGGAGATCGCACGTGCGATCATGAATAATCTGAGCAGTATTATCGGCAAATGATACGGAAGATCGCGATGGAAGCGCCTGCATGGAACAAGCGCGAGATCATGCGTTACGCGCGTATTCGAGGTGCGGACGACGTCTATGAAAAAATGATCAACAACTGCATCAAAGAAGCGGAATCGGTACTGAGCTATCGCGTCTGCTATATGGTGCTGCCCGTTATTGATGAGGCTCAAGCGCTGTGCCTGGGCAATATCAAAGCGCCTTATCAAACCATAAAAAAGGCAATCAAAAACGCACAAGAAGTATTGCTTTTTGCGGCGACAGTCGGCGCGCCCTTTGACAGATTGATCCAAAAGTACAGTCTTCTCGAGCCATCCAAGGCGCTGATGATGCAGGCGATAGGAGCGGAGCGCGCTGAGAGCCTGTGCGACGCGTTTTGTGATATGATGAATACCGAATTGCGTCGGGACGGAAAGAGCCTTACGCCGCGCGTAAGCCCCGGTTACGGCGATATTCCGATGGAGATGCAGAGGGATATCTTTACGGTTTTGGACTGTTCGCGACAAATCGGATTGACGCTTGACGAAAGTCTGCTGATGTCGCCGAGCAAGAGCGTGACGGCGATCGCGGGGATCGTCGAAGATTGTTTACCAAAGAACGAAAAATGCAATTCGTGTGATAAGACGGATTGTGCTTATCGCGGATACTTGAAATGACGGACGAGCAATGCTCGTCCCTACAATTGTAGGTGAGTAAAATGATCGATTTTAAAGATTACTTACAAAATCATATCGTCATCCTTGACGGCGGCATGGGTTCTCTGCTGCAGGCGCGCGGCTTACAGCCCGGCGATATGCCCGAGCGCTGGAATCTCAGCCACGCGGATGACATTATCGACATACAAAAGGGGTATTATGACAGCGGCTCCAACGTCGTCAATACCAACACCTTCGGCGCAAATCTTCTGCATTTTGATGAAGCAGAGCTGACGCAGATCATTCAAGCGGCTGTCAGCAATGCGAAAAAAGCACGGGAATTAAGTTCTTCCGATAAAGAAAAGTTCATTGCGCTCGATATCGGACCCACCGGCAGATTATTGAAACCGATGGGTGATCTCGATTTTGAAGAGGCGGTGAGTATTTTTGCCAAAACAGTTCAGATCGGCGTGTCCTGCGGCGTCGATCTCATCATGATCGAGACCATGAACGACAGCTATGAGACAAAGGCGGCTTTACTGGCGGCGAAGGAGAACAGCGGGCTTCCTGTCATCGTCAGCAACGCCTACAGTGAGAACGGCAAGCTGATGACCGGCGCGTCGCCTGCGGCGATGGTCGCGATGCTTGAGGGTATGGGCGCGGATGCGATCGGTGTGAACTGCTCCTTCGGTCCCGATAAGCTGGCTCCGATCGTCAGGGAATACCTGCAATTCGCCTCTGTGCCTGTCATTTTAAAGCCCAATGCGGGACTGCCGCACAGTGAAGGCGGCTGTACCGTTTATGATATTTTACCTGAGGATTTCGCCGCCATCACATCCGATTTAGTTGAAGAAGGCGTTCGCGTGGCGGGCGGCTGCTGCGGTACGACGCCTGAGTATATCAAGAGTCTGTGCGAAAGAATAGAAAAAAAGGCTCTCTTTGGGAAAGGGAGTTGTCTGAGCGCGCAGACTGAGGGATTGCATCATTGTTTGGGCAAAAGTGAGAAACATTTCACCGTTATCTCGTCTTACACACACGCGGTGCTTTTCACCGAAGATCCCGTTCTGATCGGCGAACGCATCAACCCGACAGGCAAGAAGCGACTGAAAGAAGCGCTCCGCAATAATGAGCTCGACTACATCCTCAGCGAAGGCTTGAAACAGCAGAACGCGGGAGCGCAGGTGCTGGACGTCAATGTCGGACTGCCGGAGATCGACGAGCCTGCGATGCTCAGCCGGGTCGTCTACGAGCTGCAGGCGATCATCGATCTCCCTTTACAGATCGATACCTCCGACCCCGTCGCGATGGAGAAAGCCCTGCGCCTCTACAACGGCAAGCCGCTGATCAATTCCGTCAACGGCAAGCAGGAGAGCATGGACGCGATCTTCCCACTGATGAAGAAGTACGGCGGTACGGCGATCGCTCTCACGCTGGATGAAAACGGCATTCCCGAAACCGCAGAGGGGAGAGTGGCGATCGCGAAACGCATTATCGACGCCGCTGCTTCCTATGGGATCGATAAAAAGGATCTGATCTTCGATACCCTCGCGATGGCGGTCAGCGCGGACAATAACGCCGCCAGGGTGACGCTCGAATCGCTCCGCATCATCCGTCACGAGCTGGGCGTTCACACCTCGCTGGGCGTTTCCAACATCAGCTTCGGACTGCCTCAGAGAGATATCATCAACGCGGCTTTTTTCGCTATGGCGCTCGAAAACGGCTTATCCGCCGCGATCATGAATCCCTTTTCCGCGGAAATGATGAAGACTTGGCACGCTTACCGCGTGCTGAAAAGTTTGGATAAAAACTGTTCCGACTATATCGCTTTTGCCGATACGGTACAGAACAATATCACGATCGGCGAAAAAACAGCCAGAGCCGATGATGATACATTGACCCTGCAGGGCGCGATCATCAAGGGCCTGAAGGATCAGGCGGCAAAGCTCTGTGCCGAGCTTCTGGAAAAGACCGAACCGCTGACCGTGGTACAGGAGCATATCATCCCCGCCCTTGATAAGGTGGGACAGGACTATGAGCAGGGGAGAGTCTATCTGCCCGGTCTGTTGATGAGCGCCGAAGCGGCGAAATACGCCTTTGAAGAGATCAAAAAGCGTATGACGGAGGGCGGCGGCAAAAACAAGTGCGCTGTTGTCATCGCTACCGTCAAGGGAGATATCCACGATATCGGCAAAAATATCGTCAAACTCCTGCTTGAGAATTACGGCTTTGACGTGTACGATATGGGTAAAGATGTTCCCCCTGAAGTGATCGTCGAACAGACTGTGCGTCTGCACGCGCCGATCGTCGGATTATCCGCGTTGATGACAACTACCGTTCCCGCGATGGAGGAGACCATCAAACAGCTCCGGGCTTCAGCTCCATGGGCAAAGGTCGCGGTAGGCGGCGCGGTGATGACCGAAGAATACGCCGCGTCCATCGGCGCTGACAAATACTGCAGAGACGCGATGGATACCGTGAGATACGCGGAGTTCATCAACAGCGGCTCGGGATTATAAGGTTTTCACGGCGGGAAATAATACAAAAAACTTCTCCCGCCGTGATCATTCTTTATTGATAAAAACGCTTGACAAAAGCGTCTCTATCTTATATAATAGTTAGGCTGATAATAAATCGGTTCACTTGCGCCAATAGCTCAGTTGGATAGAGCAACTGCCTTCTAAGCAGTAGGTCAGGGGTTCGAATCCCTTTTGGCGCGCCAGATATGGTGGGTATAGCTTAGTTGGTTAAAGCGCCAGATTGTGGCTCTGGAGAGCATGGGTTCGACTCCCATTACTCACCCCATATGACTCATTAGCTCA